>CAZPLJ010000014.1:0-47271 GCA_964587545.1 uncultured Caulobacterales bacterium
AGAAAAGAAGGAAATAATATATAATAATAAAAACCTACAATTCATGCGCACCTCAATAATTATCAGTTACCCTAATTTAATCTACCATTGAATACATTCATAGACCCCATGATAGGCACGTCCTCTAATTGTCGCCCTTACTAATTTGACATCAAAATCACGGTAAAATTTGGAATCTCCATGCATTACTCTAGCGCATTCATATCGAGCCTTAGACTCTGCCTCATTTCTATCATATTTGTCTAGCTCCTCTACATTTTTGGCTTCAATGTAAAGTAATTTGGCGCGGACAATAATACCGTCACGAATTGACTGATTTTTCTTTTCAATTACCGAAACCCTCTTTTCCAACGAGTTAATGCGGTCTAAAATGTCAGTGTAGTTTTTTGCCTCTTGAGCAGCCGCAGGATGAAAAGATAATCCATAAAAAAGTATAAACCCAATTGGTATAAAAAATGCTTTCATGATTTTTACTGCTAAAATTTTCTGGGAACGCATCTAAAAAGTCCTGTGTAGCTGACATATTGGTTAGGCTTATAATTGAATTTTACCGCACGGCGTGTCCAGTAGTTCCCGAATGTCCAGAAGGGCACTTCATTTATTCTACTCTATCAGATAAATTTTCAATGTAATCAAAGTAGTTACTACACTTCAAACCAGCTTTTTCATTTGGTCGAACCCTGTCACTTCTTTTATGGAAGAACTTTACATCATCTACATATCCAAAGTCATCTAGCATAACGAACGCATCGTAGTTTTTAACCGGTTTATAAGTAACAAAGGCTCTTGTTGCCAATTTGAGTAAATGTTTTGCTAGCATTCCAAATAGTGCACTCCCTGTCTCATCGTTCATGCATACCAGAACTTTGCCATTTCTAATTTCTCCTGACAAATCTCTTGCTGTTTTATCACGAGATTTGGCTAACCATCGTTCCATGCGTTTTGGAATTTCTCCGGGCAGATATTCTTCTGTCATATCAATAGTTACGTGGTGATAGTTATGTTTCAAAGAAACATGTAATTTAGCGTCAAACCAATCACTATTTGAAAACTTAAAGCTGCTGGATCTGGTTGGGATATTGTCCTCATCTAGTTGCAAGATAATGTCTTTGACGTTGTCGAAGAGACCCGCATGGGATACCTGTGGAACAAAACTAATCGCTATCCCTACCATCAATAAATGTACGATTTTTTTCATGTCAAACCTGCCTTTCTTAATAATTACAAGTAGAAGATATGCCACCGTTCTTTAACTGCATTGCCCGCTCACATCCTTTGCGAGCAGCAGTTTTTCTTTTGGTTCTCGAGTAATATTCTTTTGAAGGCTCAATTTCCGCCAAACGGCCTATCGAATGTGACATAAATAGATTGTCGGAAGCGAGCCCAAGGATGAACCCCGCCCAATAATCAGCGGCTAATTCTTTATCTTTAGAAACACCTTTAGTGGAGTGACCTAAGGCCCAATGCGCGAGCTCATGAGCAAGAACAAAATCATATTGATAAGAAAACTCACCGATGTAGCCAGCGTTTAAATAAACAGCTTTTTTTTGAGATCCCCTAGTGGATTTCACGTAGCCTGTCTTAACAAGAATAGGGGACCCTTCTTCTACCAGTACAACGTCGACGTCGACAGTTGTGTCAGTGTAATCAGATAGAAGCTCAGAATACTCATTAAGTTTAGCTAAGTATTCGGCTCCTGTACTGAGAATGCCATAATTCCATCTGCTTGCATCTTGGATCTCGCCCGTTTTATGGCATCGTGCTTTTATTTTTCCGCCATGATAAAAAAAATGAATTCTCTTGCATCTTTTTAAAGTATTTTCACCGAAAAGCCCATCAGTAGGACTGGAAAAATAATCTGATTGAGCAAAAGCTGGATTAAAGGTCGTACCTAAACCCATTAGCATTAAAATTAATGCACTAGTCTTCTTTAGCATTTTTGCGCCCATGTATTTAGTTTATAAAACCAACAAACATATTATAGTTGAATGAAAACTGATTGCAATATTCATTTTCAGTTTATAGACTTTATGTCTGCTTCTCTAATTGGTTAGTTAGTCAAGTTCAATCATAGTCGGAAAAAATTGTAATTATATATCTTTGTGACCCGAAAGACCGCCCCCCATGCGGCCTCCCCTTATATTAGGCGGCTGACTCGGACTGTTCCAAATCAACTTCTAGTTTGCTAGCTAGTTCGTCATGATGACGACTAAATAGCTCATCAGCTATAGCTGCGACCTCTATAGCTCGGACGGCAATTTCTTGTGATTTGCCAGCCAGCGTAGCAATCAGCTCGGCTGTGATTTTTTCGTTAAGTGACGTCATGTTAGTCTCCTTATTAGATTGACGTGATTAGGCTGGGCAGGTGTTCGAGCACCTTTCCAGCCGCCTTAATCTAAAAGGAAGTGTGGTTTTGGGTTATACCCCCAATATGCACCCCCACAAAAGAGGGGGTTATTTCATCGCTGAAATAGTAATTGCAGCGCAAGAGCCTAAGATCAGGAATGTTATTAAAAAAACAGGCCAAAAGGGGCCTTGCGGTGTGTAGTCTGGTGCGTTGTTCCAGCCGCCTTTTTTAGTCATTCGGTTTTCCTTCGTTTTAGCGGGGGCTTCTCTTTAGCTGCCACACGCTTATCGGCATAAGTCAGGCCTTCCACAAATTTCAATAAGTCGTTCACACGCTCACCTTCATCCATCTGGCGACGATTAAACCGCCATGTCATTTCATTTATATAGGCCTGTAAATGCTTTTTGGAAACCCAATGATGCGTTCTGACGACTTGGCGCTTGAATAAAGCCCAAATACTTTCGATTGAATTTGTATGAACGTCACCGTCTACAACATATTCACCTATTTATAAATAAATAGTCGAGCTTGGAAGGAACTCATCAATATTATCATCGGTTCACAAAACCAGGCCCTTTGCGAATTGGAACATGTCTAGATAGAAATATATCCGCAATTGAGGAAAGTTCATAAGCAGTTTTTTGACCCTGATCTTTTGTGACCCAAGTCCATAGAAAGTCGGAATCTTGGCAATAGCCTATGAACATCCATGGCCATCCATTTATCAGATAATATAATCTCTCCATTACTAACTGCCGGCTGTTCACCCCCAGATCTTCAAATCTATTTCCGTTTGTAAAAACAGGTTTAGGCATTTGAATAAGGTCACGATGTTTCTCGATTACCCTTCGAAGTCTATGCGCGCGAGGATTGGAGCTCAACATTCTAAGCAATGTTGACAAAATTCTAAAAAACGTAAGAGGATGGCTATTTCCAAAAGAGAACGGAAAGCTGTCTCCACATAGCCCATTAATTACATAGTTAATTTGCCCTTGAAGTTGCAGTACAACGGATTTTGCCGATTGTTGGGGGTGATCCGAAAAATGGGCTTCGCAAACAAAACATCTGAAATTAAGGCTTCTGTGTGGAGAAATAGGCGTTCCGCAATCCTGACACCTATCCGCTAGAACTAAGCCATGTTTCAAGCAGACCGTATTGAAAGCCAGGCGCCACGACCTTCGCCAGTATGGAGTTTCGTCTTCAATAAAACATTGTGGACACCACTGTTGTCCGGGGTCTTTTCGAATTCGGTGATACACACCTATCGGCGTAATAAATTGGGTGAGACCTTCTCCGCCATATGGAGTTATTATACCTATATAACTCCGTAAGGTAGTGGAAAATGCTGTGGGATAATCTATCTCGCACCGATGCGCTAACGTTTGGATGATTTTCTCTGGCGCAAACAAATCTATATCCCGCGTCCATATGGATATGTCTGGCCATACGGATCTGGTAAACTGCCTGATAATTAAAGTATTTCCTGCTGCTATGCGACATATCCATGATGACAACAATTCATCAGGCAATGGGTGCGGTCGAAACCGCCATACGTCATCAAAATTATGCGCGATCGGATCCGTAATCCATATTTTTTATTGGTTTTAGCCCCATTGAAGAAAATGAGGTCGGGGAAATTTTTTCATTACCTCTTCCCAATTCAAAAATGGCAGCATCGCGAATTTTCTTGCAGATGTCATGGGTCGTGCCGTCACAGTATCTTGCAACAGCTGCAACCATAGCATCATCTGACAGATTAGAATATTGTTGCAACGGGAGTGTTTGCTCATATGCTTCTAAAAAATCCGCGAGTTTTTCGGAATATCTCCATCCATGTATATAGAATATATCTCCTGCCCTACGCCGAATTTGAGTGTCTTTGGCATGAATGTTTTCAACGGCATATTTCAAACCGGATAAAACAACAGGAACACCCGCATACACGACAATATCTTTGAAGAAGTTCAAGGCTATCCTATATTGTTTGTTGGCTACCGTTCCCTCAAGGTGTTGTAATTCATCAAATATAATCAGCCCAACATTCAATCTACGAATATTCCAGAATAAGGTCTCGGTAAGCTTTGCATTTGAAATTCTCTTTGTTGAAGGTTCCCTTAATAAAAACAACATCCGTTCTTGAATAGCTGTTGGCGTCGCATTTGCTGGAAGTGTTACGTAAAGTACGGGTAATCGGTCTCTTCTATTGATTTCATACCAATCATTTTGAGCCGCGAATTCCTTGAGTATCGTACTTTTGCCCATGCCAGTTAATCCTGTAAACAGAAACATATCCGCGGCATCTGGGCTGGATTTACGAAGCTTTTTGTTTAGTTGTTTCGTTACAGCGTCATATTCGGGAAAACTCACTAAAGGTTCGGTGTCTTCAATATATTCTATTCGTTCTAAAGCTGATAACTGCTTTACTTCTTCAATGGGCTCGAATTCCCTTTTGTGGGGCCCCATCATTTATGTGTCCTCTTAAGAACTTTTGAGGATTTTTGTCCCTTTCTGTTGAGAGGCAGGAAAACTTCTATATTGTTCGTTTCCGCATTTTGTTGGTTAGTATCGGATCGACTGAGGATCTTTTTAAGTTGGTCGCCCTTCGCCTGTTGTGTAGCCTTTTTTCGTTTAGAGCGTTTGGACTCAGACTTTGACTTTTCACTTTCCAGCCTCATTTCTCTGTGGGCTCTTAGTCTAGTCTGAACGTCAGCTTCAGTGATATTTCGTTTATGCAACCAGGTTTTTGTTGCCATCCACTCGGCATATGTAAGTGGTTCATTTAGTTCCAGTGACTGAAGCTTATGATATGCATTCGTGTCAGGATCTCTAAGCCAAACAACCGACACATCATATTTAGAGAATCTGATTTCAAATTTCTTTTTATCACCATTCCGTCTTAGGTGCCGAATTGACTCCGAAAAATACCTTAGGCTATGCAAATTAATACAACCGTCGTCGTTAATTTTCCGGCCTTTTGGAGCTGCCGGCAAGAAGTTTATTACTGTATCAACCCGTGACTTTGGCATCTGCTTTTCTCTAGTTCGAGAGACAACAGAATTAGATATGCCCTTCTTCCATGCATTTGCTGGGGTGGCTTCATGTAATATTTTTTTTGATTGATTATTGTAAACTCCAACTGCCCAGCGGATTAAATGTTGTTCAAGCGCACTAATGGTCATCGAGGCTTCCTCTGCTGGATTCCGAGTACTTCCTCGTCCCAAGAACTTTTTATTGGTAGCACCTGAGCAAAGTTTTACTTTGCCCATGGATTTACCGATATAACTCTCGATTATCCCCCCATAATTCGAGCTACCTCCGGGTCGGACTTCGCTCTGAATGCCGATTTCGGCGCACCCCCGTTTAAATGCGTTTGATGTAAAATCCGATCCGCTATCCGTATATATGATCCCCGGAATACCCTGCATTGGCCATTGATAGGATAGATCGTGTTCAGCCAGAATATCATCTTTTGGAAAAATCATATGGGCCATAAAGTGCGCAATTGATGCGCATGATGGGGCTTCATAGGAAAGCATTAATCCCAGTGGAGCTCGGGTTGCCTCGCAAAGTGCAACAGTCATCCATGGCCGCCCGATTGGAACTAGTTCTTGGACTTGATGAAAATTATTGTATCGCGCACCACATACCACATCGACTAGGGTGTGATCGATTTGTACTCTCTCAAGAGGGTGTTTTCTCTCAGGTGTTTTTCCAGGTGTTGCATCAAGTTTACTCAACTCTAATCGAGATGCACCGCCTTGTTTAGCAGCTTTATATTTACTGGTGGAATTATTCCTGTTGTAAATGACGCTTTTTGAAGGCCGAACTAATCCTTCCAAATCACACTCATCAAATATGTCCGCAATTGCTTCAGATACAAAGAAGTCCTCATGACCATTATGTGCGCGATGTGCTTTAAGGTGTTTTTCTATTATAGCATCGACTTTGCTATCAAGACGACCTTTACCCCGGCCCCCTGACGAAACTTTCTTGCATAATGCTGAAATAGTTCCATGTTTTTCATACTCGGATCTATAACGCCTAAAAGTTCTATAACTTTTATCGGTTTTCTCTTTAACGATACTGGCGACATGAGACTCATCATGTTTTCTGCCGGATGGAAACTGCTCTGATAGTTGGGCCCAAACCTCAGCTTCCTTCCATTCTTCATCAGATATGTGATGGGGCGATCTTGGTTTTGATTTGTTTACTGGGTGATGAACCGTTATTTTATCAGGTTTCGGGGTCAGGGTTTTCATCTACATCCCTCCAATATAGCTTATCGCTTTCAGAGGGGATCTTGAATGTTTCGGTCTCTAACCAACCATTGGCCATTGAGAGTAGCATCGCCTCTTCTGCTTCTGCTAGACTATAACCGGCTATGGTTAGTAATTCGTAAGCGGTGTTTACTTCTATAGGAGAGCTCCGGTTCAATATATCTAATAGGGCCTGAGCAGCGCTGGTGATTGGCACCTCAACAAAGCC
The DNA here is from genome assembly GCA_964587545.1 of uncultured Caulobacterales bacterium. GTDB lineage: Bacteria > Pseudomonadota > Alphaproteobacteria > Caulobacterales > Maricaulaceae > JACOMS01. Next base: position 6,833 of record CAZPLJ010000014.1, read on the forward strand.
CGCAAGCAATCGAATTGTTTCCCCCTTTTCGCTAGTGAAGAAGCCGTCTGTAATAATAAGAAAGTCTCGTTCATCAGACTGCATGGCCCAAACAGCGGCCGCGGCAAGTCGTTCGACATCCCTGTCTGACAGGTATTTTAAATCAGCTATACGCTTTACTTCTATAATAATCTCAGAAGCGGCAGTACTGAGTGTAAACTGTGAAGGCTTCAGACCGAGATCTCTTCTTATGTAATAATCCGGAGTGTAAGTTCGGTCTTTTTCATTATTATAAGAGTTAAAACTTATGGAAAAAGGTTGGCTTTCAATGAATGTTATTTGTTTATCAAGCTTACATGACAATAAAAAATCTCGTTCAACCGATGAGTTAAACGGAATTCTATTGTTAAGATGGGGAAACGTCATTACACCTTGGACAGAGGTATTTTTCCCAGAGGATCCATTTCGCAATGTTGTTTTAGAAACATAGGAAATTCGTTTTACTGCCAATCGTATGTGATGGTTAAGCTCGTAAGGGGTCATTTAGAAAACCTCGAAATTATTTTTGGCCAAGAACTTTTGAAAAAAATTGGCATCGACTTTTGGAATCGTCAGGCGGTGTAAAAGCCAAGCCGGGCGAAGCTTCGCTCGCGCATCGGGGCGTTTTATTTTTGGACGAATTGCCCGAATTTACCGCGCAGGTCCTGGATAGCTTACGACAGCCTTTGGAAACGGGCGAAATTTCTGTCGCGCGGGTTAACGCTCATGTCTCTTATCCAGCACGATTTCAGCTAATTGCCGCTATGAATCCCTGTCGCTGCGCGCATGGGACCGGCGGGGCGGACGGGATTGCCTGCAGGCGGGGTCCAAGATGCGCCAGTGATTATCAAGCGCGGATTTCCGGCCCATTTATGGACCGTATTGATATGCAAATTAATGTGCCGGCTGTCACCGCCGCCGATTTGGCGCTGCCGCCCGCTAAAGAAGGCAGTGCGGACGTGGCCGCACGGGTCGCCGCCGCACGAGAGTTGCAAATTGCGCGTAACGGCGGGCGAACCAACGCCGAACTAACGCCTGATATTTTGGATCATGTCGCGCAGCCAGATAAAGACGGTCAAAAATTACTGCTGCAAGCGGCAGAAACCTTGGGTTTAACCGCGCGCGGTTATCATCGCGTATTGCGTGTGGCCCGAACATTGGCGGATCTGGCCGGCTCAGAGCATATTTTAAGATTACATATCGCCGAAGCTTTATCGCATCGCCGGGCGAGACAATCTGGGATTTCCACTAAAAAGATAACCACTTCCACCTCACATTTTCAGTCAAATATGTAAAATTCTCAATTTGGTAAGACAATTTTTAGACTAATTGACGAATATAGGCTCGAATATCTGCACTCAGTGCAGGAGTTAGAGGAAAATTATGTCAGCAGATCACGCTTTTGCCGCCCAAATGTGGACCTGGCCTGGTGCTATGATAAAGCGCGATCCAGAAGGACGCGTGATCATCGTTAATGCTGCCTTTTTGCAATTATATGGTGGACAGGTTGGCGATTGGCACGGAAATGCCGTCTCAGGTTGGCCAGCGCCACAAGCACCCGGTAGTGCTGCGCGTTTTGAAGCCAAAGTTCCGCAATCTGATGGAAGTGAAGCCACTTATGACTGGTTGGAATATGTTGGTCCTGATGGAACAGCTTTGGCCATCGCTCGCGATATCACGCCTTATCTTGCAACAGTTCCTGCACCCGTAGCCTCTCCTATTGTACCTACGGCGCAAGTTTCCGGCGTTGTAGACCAAGCGTTTGATGTAAATAGCGGACTTGAAACAAACCCGCAGGTGACAAATGAATTATTACCTCAAAATAATATCGTAGAGGCCCCTGTCTCTGAGAGTACGCAGGAAGCCCTTGAGGCAGTTACGCAAGCGCAACAAATTACGGCGGCAGAGCCTGCTTTAGAACCCCCTGTAGCAGAACTGCCCATAGAGGCTGTTGCTGAACCTGTGGTTGCGGCACCACCCGCTGAAGAGACGACCCCTCAACAAGATTTAGCGGCTCCCCAAACCGATATCGGGGCTGCACCTGTTGCAGCTGCTGTTGTAGCAACGGCAGCTACAGGGATTGCGACTGCGGCAACGGCGTCAAGCCAGCAGTCCGATCGGGCCTATGAACGCCGTCCCCTTCCGATTGAAGATGGCGACGCAGTTCTTGGTAACAATTGGCGCGATGCGGTCATTGCCAAAGCCGTCGGTGTGACTGACGAAAAAGTCGAAGACGCTCAATCGCCTTCAACTCAAGACACTGAAAACACCGAGACCGAAGAAGATAGTAAGCCAAATGCCGGTATCAGTGTTCTTCTAGCCGAGGACAATGCGATTAACGCACTTTTGACCCGGACACTGCTTGAGGCTGAGGGTTGTGAAGTTGATGTGGTTGAAGATGGCCAACTCGCTGTCGAGGCTGTGAAGAATAAGAAATATGATTTGATCTTTATGGATATGCGCATGCCCAATATGGACGGTCTTGAAGCGACGCGCAAAATCCGGTCCATGGATCACCGATCCAAAGGATTACCAATCGTGGCATTGACAGCAAACGCCTTTGATGATGACCGTAATGCGTGTTTTGACAGCGGCATGAATGATTTCATGACCAAACCGGTATCGGCGGAAGAGCTGTCTGAGATGGTCAAAACCCATACGACTGAGAAAGCTGAAGCCGCTTAAATCTCATCTGGTAAATTTCTGAACATTCAATAGGGTGCTCCGGCTACTGCTGGAGATTCTATGACAGAGACCCAATCTTGGTCAGAGGCTTTTAAAGCCTATTTACAACCTGTCATGTTAGTTATGCTAGCTTTGGGGTTCGCCTCTGGCCTGCCCTATATGATGGTTTTTCAAAAAATGTCCTTCTGGCTGCGTGAGGTCGGGATCGAACGCAGTACTATCGGCTTTTTTTACTGGGTGACATTTGCCTATTCATTCAAGTTTTTGTGGGCGCCCATAGTCGATCGAATTTCTATTCCAATTCTAAGTGCGCGTCTCGGACATCGTCGCTCTTGGATGACTATCGCTGTTATCGGGACAATTATTGGTATGCTTATTTGCGGATTTTCTAATCCTGCGGAAAATCTTATGCATACTGTCTTCGGCGCCCTCATTCTGGCATTCGCAGGTGCCACATTGGATATATCTGTTGATGCGTGGCGTATTGAATCGGCTCCTAATGATGAGCAAGCTCAGATGGCCGCGGCCTATACTTTGGGGTATCGTTTTGCCATTATGGCATCAGGATTAGCCCTTGCCGTTGCAGGTTGGGTCAGTTGGCCCGTTGCTTTTATTTGTTTAGCCGGCCTTATGGCGCTTAATTTGGTGACGATTTTCTTTTTTGTACGTGAGCCACAAAGGTTCACGCCTCCTCCGGCTAAAGATATCAAGGAAGCTTTCAAAGATAATGTCATTTTTCCATTTTTATCTATTGTTGCTCGATTAGGTAAATGGGCGCCCGCAGTACTTTTATTGGTCGCATTTTATCGTGTGAGTGATTTCACAATGGGGGTTATGGCTTATCCGCTATATTATGATCTTGGTTTCACCAAGCAAGCTGTCGGCCTTATCAGTAGTGGATACGGAGTTTGGATAACTATTTTCGGAGCGTTGGTTGGAGGTCTTTTTGTTGTCCGATTTGGGCTCATAAAATCGCTTCTGCTGGGTGCAATCATTACGATGATAACGACGGCGATTTTTGCGTGGTTAGCCGTTCAACCTGAACCCGTAATTTGGAACCTTTTTGTCACGATCGCTGCTGATAATATAGCGGGTGGGTTTGCGGCTACAGTCTTTATCGCCTATCTTTCAAGCTTAGTTGATAAACGTTACACGGCCACTCAATACGCTTTACTGAGTTCAATATATGCCATGTTTCTGAAATTTGCAGCAGGATTCTCTGGGGTAACCGTTGACGCCATTGGCTATGTTAAATTTTTCTTTCTGACCTCATCTTATTGTATACCCTTAATTATCCTCATCATTTTTATTATGATATTCGGGTCCGATATTGCCAAGGGTATACAAGTCGAGGCAAAAGACTAGATATTGTGAACGCACCCGTCAAAAAAACACCCGCGGCGAAAGTAACGCCGATGATGGCCCAATTTCTGTCGATAAAGGAAGAGGTTGGCCCGGAGGTGCTTTTATTTTACCGTATGGGAGACTTTTACGAGTTGTTTTTTGACGATGCGGTTAAAGCTTCCGAGGCCCTTGATATAGCCCTTACTAAACGCGGTAAACATAATGGGGCTGATATTCCCATGTGTGGTGTGCCGGCGCACGCCTCTGAAACCTATCTTCAGAGATTGATAAAAAAAGGGTTTCGCGTGGCCGTCTGCGAGCAAACGGAAAGTCCAACAGATGCCAAAAAACGCGGTTATAAAGCGGTTGTCCGTCGCGCCGTCGTTAGAACAGTGACGCCCGGTACATTAACGGAAGACGCGCTTCTTGATGCGCGTAGCTCCAACTTTATCGTGAGCGTTTTTCAAAGCCCCGTTGGAGATGTTGGTCTGGCTTGGGCGGATATTTCTGATGGAAGTTTTTTTTGCTCTCAAACCAACAGCCAACGTCTTCAAAGTGAGTTAGCTGCGCTGACACCTCGCGAAGTGATCTTGCCTGAAGCGCTTTACCAGACATCGGAATTTATCACCCAGAACAACCTCGCGGATATTGCTCTTACCCCATTGCCGGGTTCAAAATTTAATTCCCGCAATAACCTGCAACGCTTAGAGACGGTTTTTGCGGTGAAGAGCCTAGAAGGTTATGGTGATTTTTCTAAAGTGGAATTATCCGCCGCCGGCGCCTTAGTCGACTATCTCGAGCTAACCCAAGCCGGAAATCCGGTCAGAATTTCGCCGCCCAAGCAAAGACAGGTTAGTGGCTTTATGGCGATTGATCCGGCTACTCGCGCGAGCCTAGAGATTGATAAAACGCAAAAAGGTTTGCGTGCCGGATCGCTCTTATCGGTCATGGACCGAACCGTCACCGGGCCCGGCGCCCGGCTTTTGGCGGCGCGTCTTAACCAGCCATTGATAGATCCTGAGCAGATTAATCAAAGACTGGATGCGGTCGATTATTATATCCATGAAAATCAAAAGGCGCATGATATACGAGACTTAATCAAAGGCACGTCTGATCTCGCAAGATCGGTGTCACGCTTGGTTTTGGGACGCGGCGGCCCGCGCGATCTCCTCAATATAGGCACAGCGCTTAGGGTTGGTGAAAAGGTTTGCGCCTTCTTTGCCGCCGCTCAACCACCCGAGAAAATTCATCAAGCTTTAGCGCATATCGACCTGACTCATAAACCAGAACTCGCCTTACTTGCCCGTGATATTTCCAAGGCATTTCTACCAGATGCGCCTTTGCTGGCCCGTGACGGCGGCTTTGTGGCCCCGGGCTGGAGCCCGGAATTAGATGAGCTTAAAAAATTACGTGATGATAGTCGTCGCGTTGTAGCTAGCTTACAGGTCAGCTACGCCGAATTGGCAGAGATACCCAGCTTGAAAGTTAAGCATAATAATGTTTTGGGCTACTTTATCGAAGTAACTCCGAAATATGCGGATGACATGTTATCCAAAGGTCCAGAAAGTCCGTTTATTCATCGACAGACACTTGTTAGCGGCGTGCGGTTTACGACCACCGAGCTGGCAGACTTGGACTCTAAAATCGCCGGAGCTTCGGATAAAGCAATCGCTCTGGAAAATAAGATATTTAATGGTTTTGTTGAGCGTATTGATATGCAGGCGCACCCTTTAAGACAGGCCGCACAATCTCTTGCCGAATTGGATGTTTATACTGCTCTTGCCGAATGGGCTCAGGAAACCGGATCTGTCAGACCTCTTGTGAATGATGGTTATGTTTTCAAGATTGAAGGTGGCCGGCATCCGGTGGTTGAAGCGTCGCTTAAGAAAAGCGGATCAGGAAATTTTACATCCAATGATTGCCATTTGGATGCTCAAGGAGACGTTTCAGCACGTTTAACTTTAATAACCGGCCCAAATATGGCCGGTAAATCAACTTACTTAAGGCAAAACGCACTTATGTTTATTTTGGCGCAATCCGGCAGTTATCTGCCGGCGATAAAAGCCGAAATAGGCATTGCGGATAGTTTATTTTCTCGGGTAGGCGCCTCTGACGATTTGTCTAAAGGACGTTCGACTTTCATGACAGAAATGATTGAAACCGCAGCTATATTAAATCTAGCCGGGCCGCGTAGTTTTGTGATCTTAGATGAAATTGGGAGAGGGACGGCAACATTTGACGGCTTATCGATTGCCTGGGCTACAGCCGAACATTTGCATAATATAAACGGGAGCCGCGCCTTATTTGCTACACATTATCATGAACTAACAGATCTTATGGAAAATTTAGATGCTGGATCAAATGCGTGCCTTCACGCCAAAGAATGGGATGGAGATTTAATTTTTATGCACGATGTAAGAGCCGGTGCAGCGGATAAATCCTACGGGGTGCAAGTGGCGCGCTTGGCGGGTCTACCGGACGCGGCCGTTCAGCGTGCTCGAGACGTTTTAAGCCGTTTGGAAAGTGATCATGATAATTCGCAAGATAAGTTGGGGAACTTACCCTTGTTCGCGGCCGATCCGACACGACTAGAACCGAAGAAATCCGACGTAGAACTAATTTTAGAGGCATTGGATCCGAATGATTTTTCACCGCGAGATGCGTTAGATTTTCTCTATGACTTGAAGGCTAAACTGGATAAACAGTAGATATGCCGCGCCGCTCCAAAAAGAAAAACCAGCTTATACCCGCCCGCGGGCAAGCGCCAGCTACTGGAATTGATGGTGAGATATTAAGAGCCGAGTTAGGCGATATTGCTAAATCTGGAGAAACGGTTCGTTCCAGAGCTTTAGCGCTTTTGATGAAACAGCGGGAGACCGCCTTAAATGAGGCTATTAATGCTTTTGAATCGGGTCAGCTTGGCGGACTTGAAATGGCGCGACTTATTTCCTCAATTCATGATGAAATTTTACGCGCGCTTTATGATTTCACGACATGGCATATTTTACGAAATTCAAATCCCACAAAAGCCGAGAGAATGGCTGTCTGTGCTGTCGGAGGTTATGGGCGAGGTGAAATGGCCCCGGGGTCAGATCTAGATCTCTTATTTTTGCTCAATGATAAAAAAGGTTCCGCCTACACGGAAAGTGTAAGCGAATATATATTATATATGCTCTGGGATATGGGGCTAAAAGTGGGACAGTCGGCCCGTACAATCCCACAAAATATATCAATGGCAAAAGCGGATCAGACTATACTTACCTCGCTTTTGGATATTCGATTTATTTGTGGTGATGAGGATTTGGCAACCGAGTTATTTTCCACGTTTCGTAAGCAGGTTACCAAGGGCAAGGGGCGAGATTTCATCGCGGCCAAATTGGGAGAGCGTGACGTTCGTCATGAACGCGAAGGCAATTCGAGATATGTCATCGAACCAAATGTGAAAGAAGGAAAAGGCGGTCTACGAGATTTGCACGTTCTATATTGGATTGCGCGCTATTTGGATCGCACCGGAACAATTATGGACGCGCAACATGCGGAAGACTATGTCAGGCTGGGGCTGCTGGACGAAAATGCTGTTAAACGATTTGAGAGAGCCGCCGACTATTTGTGGCGGACGCGTATTCATTTACATCTAACTTCGAAGCGCCCCACAGATATACTGACTTTCGATAAGCAAACCATTGTCGCCCGTAAAATGGGCTATGCGGCCGGTCCTGTCGAAGAAGCTGTTGAGAAGTTCATGCGGGAATATTTTACGAATGCAAGAGAAGTTGGCGCGCTAACCCGAATTGCTTGCGCCAAGCTTGAGGCCGATAAATCGTTACGCCTGCCAAAAGGTCTGGATGCCTTATTGCCGACGTCCCGTCGTAATATAAAAGAAGAGGGCTTTATGTTAGACCGTGGGCGTCTCATGTTTAGTGATCCGATGGCAATTAGAGATAAGCCCGCTATGATTATGCAATTATTTGAGATTGCCGGCCGGCGCAACCTCGATATTCATCCGGATGCCTTTTCCGCTATTAGTTTCCGTCGAAATCTTATTGATAGTAATTTTCGCAAAGACCCGGAAATTTCCGAGCTATTTCAAAAAGTATTGATGAATTCCAGGGCACCTTACGCCACATTAAAGGCCATGAATGAGTCAGGCGTTTTAGGTCGCTACCTGCTCGAGTTTGGCGGTATTGTGGCTCGCACACAATTTAACATGCACCATGCTTACACAGTAGATGAGCATACACTTTATCTCGTCAGTCATTTTCACGATTTATTGTCGGGTTTTTCTGAAGACAGCCATCCTTTAGCGAGCGAAATCGCCGGGACACTACAAGAGCGCCAAATCCGTATTCTTTACATGGCCTGCCTGCTGCATGATACGGGCAAAGGCGTCGGAGACCAATGTATAGAAGGCGCCCGTCTCGCACGACGTGCCACGCGACGCTTATCACTAGAAGCGAGCGAGATTGAGAGTGTCTCTTGGCTTGTCAGAAGCCATCTTTTAATGAGTGAGGCAGCCCAGAGACGAGATATTTCCGATCCCGAAACGATTAAAAGCTTTGTCGAAAATATCGGATCCATGTCACGCCTCAATATGTTGTTTCTCCTCACAGTTGTCGACATTCAGGCTGTTGGGCCAGGGGTTTGGAATGATTGGAAAGCTCAGCTTTTGAGAGAATTGTATCATGTCTCCAAAGATTATCTAAAAGGCAAGAAAGGGTTAGAACCCGCTGCCAAAGCCAAAGCCGAGAGAGAGCAATTACTTGAACGATTGCCGTCTGAATTAGCGGACCGGGTTAAGCCTGTACTTGATGACTTAGGACAGACTTATTGGTTAGGGTTTGATATGGCGGATCATGTCCGTCATGCGCGGTTCTTTGATCAAATATTAAAAGAAGGCTTGGACGAGGCCGTAAATACCCGGTTGAACAAACCGCAAGATAATACGGAGCTTTGGGTCTTAACCTATGATCGCCCTGGGTTATTTTCTGATTTAACCTATGCGATTTCCGCGTCTGGCGCTCAAATAATGAGCGCGCGTCTGCATACAAGCCCCAGCAAGCGTGTCCTTAATGTGTTCTATCTACAAAATAGCGACAACCAAGCGTTTGGCCGTGTCGATATACGTAAACTTACTAGCTTGAAAAAAATGATTGAACGCGCATTAACAGGCGATAGGGAAAATTTAAAAATTTCAACGGGCCGTATTTCGAGGCGCGCAGCCGCCATTCCTGCCAAGCCTCGCGTGAATATAATGAGTGAAACATCACAAAATACCATCATTGAAGTCGAAGGCCGGGACCGCCCGGGGCTTTTATATGAATTAGCGGATTGTTTGAAATTAGCCGATGTTAATGTACTTTCTGCTCATATTGAAGTCGTCGGGACAAATGCGATTGATGCCTTTTACGTTGATCTGCCAGAAAGTTTTGATGAAGCTAAACTCAGGCAATCCCTCATGCGTGTATTGACACATAATACTAATTTAGTGGCGGCATGAGACTCTTAAAATCAACTGCAATCATTGGGTTCTTCACTCTCATAAGCCGTGTTCTCGGTCTTGTTAGAGATGTTTTGATTGCCCGGTTTCTCGGCGCAGGCATTGTCTCTGATGCCTTTTTTACAGCTTTCAAGCTGCCAAATGTGTTTCGTCGAATGTTTGCCGAAGGCGCGTTTAACGCCGCCTTTGTGCCACTATATGCGCGCAGTATCGAAGAAGACGGTGACTTGGCCGCCGATGAATTTGCCAAGGAGGCTATGGCCGCATTGTTAGTGCTTGTGGCCGGGATAGTCATCTTATTTGAGCTAACTATGCCGATATCTCTCAAGATTATTGGCTATGGTTTGGACAAAGCGGTCGATCCGGTCACAGGCATAAGCCCTTATTATCTAGCGGTCGCCTACGCCTATATTACAATGCCTTATTTGTTGTTTATGTCGATGGCGGCCTTGTTTTCGGGTATTCTCAATACACGAAACTATTTTGCACTCGCGGCCGCTATTCCCATTACCCTAAACCTCTTTATGATAGGCGCTCTCGCGTCCTCAAGCTTGGGCGGGTGGCAACAACATCAACTCGGTTACTTTCTCTCTGCCGCGGTGATGGTCTCCGGTCTTGTCCAAATGTCGCTTGTCATTTGGGGTTGTCGGCGTGCCGGGGTGAAGATCGGATTTAAGCGTCCCCGCTTGACACCACGGGTTAAACGACTTTTCATTTTAGGCGTGCCGGGATTTATATCTGCCGGGGGCACACAGCTCAATTTGCTGGTGAGCCATTCTATCGCGACCATGAAGAAGAGCGCGGCCTCTTGGTTGACCTATGCCGATCGTCTTTATCAGCTACCGCTGGCGATGATTGGCATAGCTATGGGGATTGCTCTTCTTCCCGCTTTATCCAGACGCCTAAGAGCAGGGGATATAATGGGTGCTAAAACATCGCTTAACAGGGCGTTAGAAATCGCCGCCTTTTTAACTATCCCCGCCACATTCGCCCTAGCTGTTATGCCCGAATTTCTAATTCAAGGATTATTTCAACGCGGGGCTTTCACCGCAGATACCACGACACAAACCGCCAAAGCCCTTCGTATGTTTGCCTATGGTCTTCCGGCTTTTGTCCTGCTTAAGGTTTTGACACCGGCATTTTTTGCACAAGAAAATACGAAAACACCTATGTTGCTGACCCTTATGGCGGCGGCAATAAATATCGTGCTCGGATTTTATCTCTTTTTCTCTATCGGGTTTCAGGGATTGGCGCTGGCTACATCTGTAGCGGCATGGGTCAATGTGATTTGCTTGACACATTTGCTTTTGAAAAATGATAGTTTTGACCCTGACACACGTCTTTTATCACGGCTTCCACGAATTATTTTGGCCAGTGCCGCTATGGCCGTTATTTTAATTGGCTTGGTGCCGGTTTTAACGCCTATGTTGAGCGGAAATTTTCTAAAGGACTTCCTTGTGTTGATTGGCGTGACTGGCGCCGGCTTTGTCATTTATGCCGCAGCGGCTGCGCTCTTGCGAGCCTTTAACATGAATGATATCCGCGATGCCTTACGTCGCCGCCCGCCTCCAAGCGGATAGCGAACCAGAGGATAATGAGGATGAGTGACCCACAACAATATCAAGGGCCAGAACGGGTTTTTTCCGGAGTTCAACCTTCGGGTTCTCTCCATCTAGGAAACTATTTGGGCGCGCTGAAAAAATTTGTGGCTTTGCAGGAAGATCACGACTGTCTATTTTGTATCGTCGATTTACATGCCGTCACCGTTTGGCAAGACCCTAAGGAGCTCGCCAATCAAACACGACATATAGCGGCTGCGTTCTTGGCATCGGGTGTCGACCCATCCAAGGCCGTTATTTATGCGCAAAGCCGGGTGAAGGCTCACACAGAGCTAGCTTGGTATTTTAATTGTGTCGCCCGTGTTGGCTGGCTTAACCGCATGACTCAATTTAAAGATAAAGCGGGAAAAAATTCTGAAAAGATGTCTGTGGGTCTTTATGACTACCCGGTCTTACAGGCGGCGGATATCTTGGCCTTTAAGGCCACCCATGTTCCCGTTGGCGAAGATCAAAAACAGCATCTTGAATTATCGCGTGATATCGCGGCTAAGTTTAACAATGATTTTAATGCGCCCGGGTTTTTTCCGCTGCCCGAACCTTTAATTAAAGGCCCTGGAGCCCGCGTTATGTCATTGCGCGACGGGACAAAGAAAATGTCAAAATCTGATCCGTCGGATCAATCCCGTATAAACTTGACAGACACGGCGGATCAAATTGCCAAGAAAATTAGGAAAGCCAAAACGGATGCAGGCGTCATGCCTGGGCCCGAAGATGATCTGTCTGAGCGTCCAGACGTGGATAATTTAATCGCTATCTATGCAGCCCTGTCTGAGCAGGACGCGGCAATAGTAAAAGAAAAATATGCCGGTCAACAATTTGGAAGCTTTAAGCCCGCTCTTGCGGATTTAGCCGTGGCAAAAATGGAACCAATAACGGATCTTATGAACCGCTATCTTTCCGACCCGGAAGAAATAGATAATATTTTAAAGCGCGCGGCAGATAAGGCGACCGATATTGCTGAGCCAATTTTGGCGGAAACACGGAAAATCATTGGGTTTTGGGGAGCTTAGCATGAAGTTATTTTTAAGCCTTTTAACGCTTTTATTCGCAATTTTTTCGGTTGCTTGCACGCCGGATAAAGTGGATCAACAATTCGGTATCGTAATATCTGATGCGAAACTACGCCCCCCCTTACCCGGACGCAGTATGGCGGCAGGTTATTTTGAAATAAATAATAACGGCAAAACTGATCGTCTTATTTCCGTATCTAGCCCTCTGACTGATAAGGTCGAAATTCATACTCACCTTAACGAAGACGGGATTATGAAAATGCGCCGGGTCGAAGGCATTGATCTACCTCCAGGTGAAACTATTTTTGAAATAGGTGGACATCATATTATGTTTTTTGGCGTGTCCATGCCAAGCGATGCAAAAGATGTGGCGCTCACGCTAAACTTTGAAAAATCTGAGCCCATTACAATTATTGCTGACGTTATCGGCGATGATTATGGGAGCAATCATTCAGGTCATTAAATTTCAAAGTTTAAAGGGCGTCCTGATTTTTGCGCGTTTCTGATATCGTTCAAGCTACGCCGAAAATTGTTTAAACGCTCGCCCATGGTTGGATGGGTTTGAGAATTTGGGTTACCGGCTCCATGCGGATGTGGGGCGTGTTGCCAATAGCCAACAGCTCTCTCAATATCAAAACCTGCCCGTTCCATCATAATCAGTGCCATACGGTCCGCTTGAAGCTCAAGGTTTTTAGTGGGCGATAGCTTAATATGATCGGCAATAGCATGAGCCATTTCATGAGCAACAACCAATGCGAGATTAACATCATCCGGAACAGTGCGCATGAGTTCCGAGGTTACCCACACCTCTTTTCCGTCCGTGTGGCCATTAATATTTTCTGAGAAAAAGACATTTACCGGATAGCCGCAAATCTTTTCTGGTATGATGGACACATCAAAGTTTTCGGTATTGCGTTTAAAACTCAGACGATGGGTGTTTTCGTTTTGCGCGACATAGCTCTCATAGAGAGTTTTTACGGTTGGCCCGGAGGGAAGCCAATTTTCGCCGAGCCGTAAAATTTGATCTTTGGCTTTCAAGCCGGCTTGATCGGCCGAAGATCCGGCGCGTATTTTGCGAATAGATAATCTGTCTGACGCACCTAATAATATTTGCGCGACAGGCTGAATGCTTTCGGGATAATCGGAAATGAGGTGAACGAGAATGCCGGTATCATTTGTTGTCCTAGGACACAGATCAACATTGGTTGATTGCAACCGATAGGCGATGGTCTCCAGCCGGGCATTTAAGGCTTCATATTCAGCCAGCACCTCTTCAAAGGTAACACCGCTCTCAAGCGTTTTCGGATTGGCATCCATGCAGGATGACAAAGCGAATAAGACACCTAAAACCAAATATTTCATGATGGTGATTTTGGGCTGGGTATGAGCGGTAAGTCACTGGCCTGCTTCGCTCTTATTTCATCGCGGGTTGCCTCGATAAATAAAGCCCGGCTCGGATAGCTGGGATGAGTATAATGTTTGGCAATATATTTAGGGTTGCCAATTTTTGATAATCGATCCCAAAAGTCTTCCACGCCATCAATATTATACCCTGCTCGGGCCATATAATATAAACCTACATAATCCGCTTCAGATTCGAACGGCCGAGTATATCGTTTGCTATAGCCGGTAAGAACCACATTGGTGACGATTTTACGGATATGCCCTTTTGTATTATGCGCCATTTCGTGCCCCACAATCATGGCGAGCTCTTCATCGCTTTTAACAAAGTCAATCATGCCAGTCGTGAAGGTAATACTGCGCCCATCGGCATAGGCATTAATGACGGAGCTTGATCGCAACCGCAGATTATAAGCACACGCCTGTTTAACCGAGATGACTTTATCTAAAATTTCCTCGCCCCGTTTTATAGAGATAAGGCCTGTCTCAAACACATGGGCCAATAGACCTTTATGGGACACAGACACCGGTGTGTCTTCATAGAGCAATTCATCGCCGACTTTAAGGCCCGCTGTGTCCGCAGCTGAGCCGGGCGTGACATAAAATATGCTATGATCGTCCTTAGCGCCTAATTCCCTTTGAGCCCCTTCTCTTAGAGCTTTATCATAAGATTTCAGACGATGTGTCATGACACCCAATGATGGGCGGGTTTTGGGGCAAATATCCGCATTTGCTTCTAGTATAGGCGTTGCGACCCTTACCAAACGGTCTAGTTTTTTTTGCCGGGTCTCAAAGGCGGCTTTTTCCTGCGCGATCTGGCGGCTCTTTAAATTTGCCGCATCAATTTCCGGTAGACGCGTGCTAACTGTGGCACAGGACGCGAATAACAAACATATCAAGGCGGCGCGTTTCATCGTTAAAGATATGACGGGGTCATATAGGCCGGTCAACGATATTACTGCTATTCCTCTTGAAGCGGACAAGATAAATCGCCATGTAGGTGCGCAAGGAGATAATATGTTTATCCAGACCGAAGATACGCCCAATCCGGCGACATTAAAATTCCTACCCGGCAAAGACGTAGCCGGTGAAGGTCGACCCCCAATTGAATTTATTCGAGGGGGCGATGTGACCAATGCACCGCTGGCGGAAATGTTATTTATGATACCCGATATTGAGCGGGTCTTTTTTGGCTCTGATTATGTGTCCGTCACGAAATCTGACGACGCCCAATGGAAACATCTTAAGCCTGCCGTATTAGGCGCCATCATGGATTTCTTTGTCGCTGGTGGCGTTCCTCTAACGGAGCAAATCGCCAGCGAGCTTGAAGAAGAGCATAGTTATGAAGGTGAAACAGCCGAAATCGTTGAGCAGATTAAAGAGCTGATTGAGCTGCGTGTTCGCCCGGCCGTGGCACAAGACGGCGGAGATATTGTGTTTAAACATTTTGATGATGACGGGACGGTTTTTCTACAAATGCGTGGAGCCTGTGCCGGCTGTCCATCATCGACCATGACCTTAAAATCGGGCATTGAAAATTTATTGAAACATTATGTTCCCGAGGTCACGGCGGTTGAGCAGGCGCTTTAATTGATAACTTTAGGGCTGGACACCACGGCGAGCCGCTGCGCCGCTTCGCTTGTCTCCGATACAAAATATCTTGGCAGTTTTTCTGAGGATATCGGCCGGGGTCATGCCGAACGTATTGCGCCTATGGTGGGGGAACTGCTTGAAAGAGTAAACCTTTCCGCTGCTGACATTGACCGTATCGCCGTTTGCATAGGTCCCGGCAGTTTTACTGGGTTGCGGGTCGCATTGTCTTTCGCAAGAGGTTTTGCTTTACCGCGAAAACTTCCGGTGATTGGCCTCTCGGCGCTTCGGGTTTTAGCCGCGCAAGCAGACCCAACTCGTATTAGGCGGATTATATCCGTCATTGACGTTCGCCGCGATGAGTTATGCTGGGCGGCTTATTTTAAAGGCCAAGAAATCATCTCGCCTCACACCCAATCACGCGATGAAGCGATTTTTACTATTAAGCAAATGGGCTTTGACCGCCTGGCCGGAGACGGGGCGCATTATATAGACGGTTCAGCAGATTATCCCAATGTGCACGAGATTATTCTTGCTTGGATGTCGCGCAATTTGGATCCAAAGAACCACCCGCCCAACCCCCTCTATGCCCGAGGGCCCGATGCTAAGCTTCCGGGCGGAGTTGATCCGAATTTATCCCCTAAATGATCCGACAACTTGATTCCTCACACGCCATTGAAATGGCACGCCTTCATGCCCAATCTTTTTCATCCGGATGGCCAGAAGCGGATATGGTTGAACATTGCGAAAGCGATATCGTATTAGGAGTCGGCGCGCTAGACGGGTTTATCATTATTCGAGTGAGCGGTGATCAAGCCGAAATATTGACAATATTGATTGATCAGAAAAAACGCCAACGAGGACTCGCTGGCCAATTATTATCGCAAGGTTTAGCGGCTGCAAAAGACCAAGGCGCTGAGATTATATTTCTAGAGGTCGCTGAAGATAATCCGGCAGCGATAGCACTTTATAAAACGTCCGGGTTTGAACAATTTGGCAAGCGGCCCGCCTATTATCGTCGCGAAGGCGGGCGTGTGGCCGCGCTAACCTTTCGTAAAAAACTGGACGCGTCACAGACGACTCGCTATGGAAACAACATGGTGAGTTGGATAGAAAAAAAATGTAATGAAAAAGGCTTGCGCATGACGGAGCAACGTCGTGTGATTGCTAAAGTTCTATCTAACGCCGAAGACCATCCGGATGCCGAGGAGCTATATCGCCGCGCCTCAGACGTGGATCCTAAAATTTCTCTGGCCACAGTTTATCGAACTGTGCGTCTATTTTCTGATGCGGGCATTATCGAAACACATGATTTTCGCGATGGTCGCGCGCGCTATGAGACGGCGGATGCAGATCATCATGATCATCTGATTGATGTACAAACAGGCGCCGTGATTGAATTTGTTGATGAAGAGATCGAGGAGCTACAGCATAGAATTGCCAAAAAGCTGGGCTATGAATTGGTGGATCACCGTTTAGAGCTTTACGGTAAGAAAATTAGTTAGAATGAGTTTATCTGATCTTTTAAAGAGCCGTTATTCTGTGCGAGGTTTTCTGCCAAAGCTAGTCTCAGATGATGAGATAAACGAGATTTTTTTAACCGCCCAACGTTCCGCTTCAAATTGCAACACACAGCCCTGGGAACCCATAATTGTTTCCGGAGAGAAGCTTAAAACCCTTGAAGGCGAGCTTTTAAAAGCCGTCATGTCAGGCAAGCCACCTAATCCCGATTTTGCCTGGAATGTAAAATATCAAGGTGTCCACAAGGATCGTCAATGGGGCAGTGCTATGGCGCTTTATGGCTCAATGGGAATTAAGCGTGAAGATAAGCAAGCCCGTCTGATGGCGATGGGCCGTAATTGGCAATTTTTCGGCGCACCCCACGCCATCTTTTTTGCGATGGATAAATATCTTGATATTATGGGCGCCGTTGATGTGGGTATTTATGCTCAATCGCTCAGCCTCCTAATGGCCGAGCGTGGTATTGGTTCCATCATGCAAGGCGCATTAGGACAATTTCCGGACCCCGTACGTGCCATGTTTAATATCCCTGCGGAGCGCGGTATCTTATTTGGCATGTCATTTGGCTATGAAGATCCAGATCACCCCGCCAATGCCTGTCGTACAGACCGCGAGGAGATGTCCGACGCTGTTAGGTTTGAGAGTTAATCAAGCAAACGCGATATATTTATATTTTTCGCGTGGCTGACATTGACCCGTGCGCCCAAAATATCAGTTTGAGTATCATGTGTGACCGCGCTTAATTGATCATGATCGAGCTTTGAGAGGAAGCGGGCATTATTATCCAATCGCCCAATAATATAGGCATTTACGGGGCCTTTGCGATTATATTCAACGGCGTAGCTTTCGACCCGTGCGGTGCCGTCGACATTGTCAACGATAAGAGGGCTGTTTTGCGATTTCACAATTTCACCGAGCTTGGACTTATCGCTTTCCGCCCAACCATCTTTTGGTGCCTCGCGCCCATATAGTCCGACGGCGTGTTTTGAAAGAAAACCACCATTGGCTCCAATGAGAGCTTTACCTGTTTTGCTTTGTCGTAATCTTTCTACGACATTTACAATCGCATGCATGGAATAGTTATTTCCGGGCCCGCCGAAAAAGGGCAGCCCACCTGTTACAGTTAGGCTACGAGTATCTTTTGTTGATAGACCCAAATTCTCTAGAGCTGAAAAGACGGCAATGGGAAAGCAGCTATACATATCAAACATGTCAATCTCGGACACTGATAATCCTGCAAGATCGACGACGCTTTCATAGGCAAGTTGCATAGCTTTGGATTGTCCTAGGTCTTCACGGGTCATTACAGCTAGGTCCGCGACATGCGACCCGGCGGTGGGGTAAACAAATTTTTCAGGATTGACCCCAAGGGATATTGCGAGATCCTCAGACATTAACAGGACGGCCGCCCCCTGATTGACCCCGTCCTTAGAGACAAGCGCGCGGCTATAAATATCGGTTATAGACGAGTTTTCTTTTGTAATATCGCAAATGGCATCAGCTGAAAAAGCGGTCTTGAACATAGCCGTGGGGTGACTCGCTGCGACCGAAGACATAGGCGCAAAGAGCTCCGCACATTGTTTAATGTAGCTTTGTCGATCCATACCTAAACGCGCACGTCTTACATTTTCTAAAAGCGTATAAATTGTTGGAATATGAAAGAGCTGGTGGTTGATCTGAGTGGTTTCGACAAGATCAAACAAATTGAGCGCCCGCGTTTCCACGGGACCATCTGTTTCATCTGACCAGTCAACTTTATGACCGGCGCGCAGGAGAGCTTTCTGGTTTGCAAGGGCCTCCCCGCCAACGAGTAATGCTGCCCGACACGCACCCGAAGTGATTTTTCTGGACATCTCATTGACTAAAACCTGGGGTATATCTCCGCCCATTTCGGAATATATGGCTTGCGCAGGATTAATCCCAATCCGTTGGGCGAGTGCGCGCGGCGGATTGAGGGGATCCCCAAGCGGGCTTTTAAAACGGGGTGAAGAGTCTGAGAATGTCCGCACAACTGCAAACTCATCGATAACGGACCCAATATTATCAATGCCGCAATCAGAGAGGGCCAGTCGCGCGGCTCGTTCCATCATGTCCAGCGGAGATTGTGCGTTAGCTAAATTCTCCGGGACGGGTTGGACACATTCCCCCACACCAATAATGACAACATTTTGCATAATTAGCCGTTCAACATAATTATTTTACGAACCATCTCGAGCCCAAGATTTACGTCTGTCATTCGACGCAACAAAATAATGAGGTTTCTTTTTCATCTTACAAGACCTTGCACTAAGAGGGTACAGCGCGTAAAGGCCGCGCACGAAAATAAGGAAACTTCATGTCAGATATATCACCGCGCGATAAAACCGCGTCCCGTGATATTGACACTCCGAAGCCCGCTATAGCGGGCAAGGGTGGCAATATCACCCAAACCAAAAGAGATATTGACAGCCCAGCCATCGTTACCCGCGAGGCGGATGCCAATATCGCCACCACCAAAAAAGTCTTTATCAAAACCTATGGGTGTCAGATGAATGTCTATGACAGTGAGCGCATGGCTGATGTGCTCGCACCGATTGGTTATGCTGCGGTTGATGAACCGAGTGAGGCCGACTTGGTTGTGCTCAATACGTGCCATATCCGTGAAAAGGCGGCTGAGAAAGTTTACTCAGAACTGGGTCGAATCCGTAAAATGAAAGAGGTCAAGTCGGTCGCGGGAAATGGTGATATGACGGTGGCTGTAGCGGGTTGTGTCGCCCAAGCCGAGGGCGATGAAATTATGCGCCGCGCCCCTGTCGTTGACATGGTGCTCGGGCCGCAGACCTATCACAAGCTTCCCGAAATGATCGCCAAAGTGACCCGCGCCCAAGGTCAGGTTCTGGAAACTGATTTCGACACTCTCGAAAAATTTGATGCACTGCCGATCAATCGTGACCCGAAAGGGTTCTCGGCCTTTCTGACCATCCAGGAAGGCTGCGACAAGTTCTGTACCTTTTGTGTGGTACCTTACACACGCGGTGCGGAAGTCTCCCGGCCGGTAGAGCAAATCGTGGCCGAGGCCCGGCATCTGGCGCAAAAAGGTGTGCGTGAAATTACGCTCATCGGACAGAACGTCAACGCTTACCATGCCGTTTATGAAGGTCATGATTGGGGTCTGGGCGAGCTCATCCAGCATGTGGCCAAGATTGGCGGTATAGACCGGATACGCTTTACCACATCCCATCCGCGGGACATGGATGATGAACTGATCAAGGTTTTGGGCGGTGAAGAAAAGCTCATGCCTTATCTACACCTCCCCATTCAGGCGGGCAGCAATAAAATTCTGCGCGCTATGAACCGGGGGCATACTTATGCTGAGTATCGCGACCTGATTGGTCGTATCCGCGAGAGCCGCAAAGACATTGCCTTATCTGGCGATTTCATCGTCGGCTTTCCGGGCGAAACGGATGTCGATTTCGAGGCAACCATGACATGTGTGGAAGAGATCGGCTATGCCAGCTCCTTTAGTTTTAAATATAGTGTGCGTCCCGGAACACCGGGCGCCTCTATGCCGCGCCAAGTGCCCGAAGACGTGAAATCCCAACGCCTCAAAGCCTTGCAGGATTTGCTCTATTCCCAACAGACCGCGTTTAATAAATCGCTGATTGGCCGCACGCTCAATGTGCTCGTCGAAGATACAGGCCGCGAACCCGGACAATTATTCGGTCGCTCGCCCTACCTCCAAGGCACCCATTTTGACGGGGATAGATTGCTCATCGGGCAAATCGTCCCTGTTGAGATTACGGAGGCCGGGAAGAACTCGTTGATTGGAGTTCTGGAATAAGGTGAGTAATGACGAGTTCGAGAGTGAAGCTTTTGAGCTTTGGAATTTGCCTGACAATGTTTGTCGTGAACTCAGTGAGAGCTGGGATATACGTTGGCTAAGATGGCTATCTGGATGGTTACCACTTATAATAATGAGCCTTGGGTTGCTCTTTGGATGGAAAATAATTTGGCCATTTTTCGAGGAACTAAATTTCAATCTTGTTCAAAAAGTCGGCTTAGAAAAAAATGCAACATTTTATGTTCAAAATATTGGATTTGGCCTCGTAGCGTTATTGTTCGCGTGGCTGACTTTCATTCCATCTGTGATGGTTTTTTTGATACGAATTACACCAAAGCCTTACAAAGGTTCTGTGTTTTTTGGAGTATTGTCAGACGCAAATATGCGACCCTTCAATTCGAGTGCTTTGCAAAAAAGTCTAAATGAATGTCAGACCCCAATGAATTCGGGCGAATTTATAAGGTTTTGGGCGAATGATTTTTTCAAACGAACCTTCAAATATTCAGGCCCTTTAATTTTAATCGGATTCCTGATGACAGCTTATGAAATTCGAACCTATGAAGTATATTCAGCAGAAGGCATTCATCATCTAAGGTGGCCATGGAATTCCCATCAAAACTTTCAATGGACTGATGTAGAAACGATTGATGTTGGGTGCAACCAAGTCGGCGAAGCTTCCGAACTTATATACCGTGTCAAATTCAACGATGGGGCAAAGTTCAGTTTGGAAAACTTGTCTGTATTTGGCCAATCTGATTGGCTTTTAAAGTTCGAAAAAATTGATACCAAAATACGCGAGTCAAATGCTTATTTCCAACGATGGAAATGGTTAAGGAGAGACCCGCTTCATCCCAAATGTGTCGAATATTTTAAAAACTTAGAAGATGGCGATAGGTATCTAATTTTGATAAGAGCAAACGAACTCTAGTAGTTATTTCTGATGCCGACATGAGCCGGCTCAAATATGTCTATTCCGTCGGCTTAGCAACAACATGAGTCCTTGCAGCATGTGCAGGATTTTTCCACGCAGCAGGTGTCACTTTCGCATTTGCAGTTGCATGTCTTTTCGGTCATTTGTTTTCCTATTGAATATACTATTGAGCTGTTTCTATTTTTGATGCGAGCGCTCTAAGTTCACTCGCAACACGGTTTCGATCCAAGCTATAGGTCCGCTCCCGTCCCTGTTTCGTTTGTTTCAAAATTCCAGCGTGTGTCAGTGTTTTTAAGTGACGAGAGACTACAGAAGCATCCACACTGCAACAATCGCAGAGGCACATGGCATTTTGCGGTATTTGGCAGTCGCATAACTTAAATACGAGGGACAGCCTGTTAAACTCGCCAAGTGCCTTTAGAAAGTCGGCCGTGTCTTGAACACTTTGATCACTCATATGATTGTATTTGCATAATTGTGCAAATATGTCAGTAAATCCAGTTTCAGAAAACCAAAATGAGTTGCCAAAAAAAAGGCCGCAGCTTGGGGCAAAAGCTGTGGCCAGATAATATGTGCCAAGGGAAACACATATTATATTATTTTAGCAAAGATAGTTGCGGGCCTCATCCAGCTGAATTCTTACGCGGTTATGATTATAAAAATCAGCTTGGGTCGCGTTTGGCTGGCGTGTTGCGTCTGCGAGCCGAGCAAGTTTGTTGCTTAAATGCTTGATGGTAATATCGCGGGCAACACATTCCTTATAGGCAATTATTTTTCTTAGCATGTCTCTGTCCTTTCTATTGTTATCGAGATCAGGTCTCACATCCCTTGTCGGATAAATTGGACGTGTTTTCCAATAACGTCGCATAGCGTTTTCTCGACTATTATGTGATGGCGAGATCACGAAAATGAGACTAGAAATGGAATTTCAAAAAAATGAGCCGTAACTCTTAAGGGGAGGAAGAGTTACGGCTTGAGTAACATGGTGAAGGGGAGGGAACCATGTTTATAGAGTAATGAGTTCGAGTGACCTTTCGGTTATTCGATGATCTCTATATGCTATATGTCTCGGCATATTTCCAATAACGTCAGATAGCGTTTTCTCGACTATTATGTGATGAAATGATGACGAAAATGAGAGGTTTAATATGAGAGTGCCAACGATTAGCAATGATGGGCGAGGTCCATCATTTTTTGGATCGCGAGAGATTAAGCTCTCTGGTGAAGCCACTCGCATGTTATCCGAGCAAATAAGCGCGGTTAATTTTCGCCTCAGGGAAAGCCGTGGATATGCATCCGACTATCACTGCGCGGGTGATCCTACTTTATTAATTTTGCTATCGGGTCAAATTAGAATTGAATTGCCAAATGGTGATAGTCGAGACTTCACGACAGGCGATTTATATATAGCCGAAGATTATCTTATGGATGATATTGAGCTCGATCCTAAAACTCATGGTCATCGCGCGATACAAATCGGAGATGAGCCTTATCAGGCGGTTCACATTAAGCTCGCAAGGCGTTAAACTGGGGTCACATACACATAAAAAACATGCCGCAACTCAAAAGGGGATAGAGCTGCGACATTTCTGATACATGACAAAGGGTATTATCATGTAATTGTTCAATACATTAAATTCGTACTTTGTACTTTATTCATGCGGTCACATTTTCGTGATTTACTAAAAATATTCTTTTAGGACGCGGTCCAGACGGCGTCCGACAAGTGCGGTAAGTTTTTGAAGGCCGTAATGAGATAGGACAGCTCGTGCGATATCCTCACGTCCCATAAATTCATCCGCACATCGAAGCTCTAAAACTAGGGCCGCCAGTTCACTCATTGGAATTTCAGCAAAACCGCGATCTCCTAACGTGCGCAGAATCACGCGTGGCTGATCGCTCAGGCGCACAATCCAGGCCCGGGGGTCGCTATCATCCTCGACTTCGCTGTCATTTTCTTTTTCAATAACGACTTGCCCAGCTTTGGCGGCTTCCAAGATGCCGCGTTTAAAACGGGAGCGTACGGGAGCGGTAATTTTCATTAGGCCGCCCGCTTTGGCATAAGTTTGAAAGAGATGTAGTGCTTGCATTGGGCCTTGGGCCTCAAGGATTTCGGTCATACCGTCCATAAATTGGACTTGTGAGGCGCGTCGTGGATCCGCGACAGCGCGACTTTCCCAACTGTTATAAGGGGCGAGTTCAACTTTCACCATGCTCATCACTCCATTCATACTTTAGACAAGAGCTAACCATAAATCCGTTAGCAATCCGTGAAACGGCCTCGCTGAAATTATAATAGAGCTTTATACGGCAGAATGATATTTGCTCGCCGCACTGCCCTTGGGTATGTAAGTTGGACTTACTGCGACACAGATCAGAAGAGAAAAAGTCGCGCATTGGGATAGTTTTCCTCGGCAAGTGCAATCCCAGTCTCGGATCGGTCGCAACCCTACACAGTATGCCCCGTTAGTGTAAAAACCATTGCGCTTTTGCAGTCGCTCCACTAGGAGGCACCGTCTTTAAGCACCGAGCCTTTCATGAAATTTCCCTTTGCTAAATTTGCTGACAGCATTTCTATTCCGCCACGTAAGCGTACGGGGCCGCTGACCTTTAATTTTAATCGTACCAAAACTGAGATATTATCAGGCTTGACCGTCGCCTTGGCGCTTGTTCCAGAAGCGGTCGCCTTTGCCTTTGTTGCGGGCGTACACCCATTGGTCGGATTATACGCGGCTTTTATTGTCGGCTTAATTACGGCCTTGATTGGGGGGCGTCCCGGTATGATTTCAGGCGCAACTGGCGCCTTGGCCGTTGTAATGGTCGCCTTGGTGGCGGATCACGGCGTCGAATATCTTTTCGCGACAGTCGTATTAATGGGCATATTGCAAATATTGGCGGGTATTTTCAAACTGGGTAAATTTATTCGTCTCGTCCCGCACCCGGTTATGCTTGGTTTTGTCAATGGTCTGGCGATTGTCATTGGTTTGGCCCAATTAGGGCAGTTCCAAATCCCGGGCACAGCTCATGCAGACGGGCATAGTTTTTTGCCAAACGGTGACTGGCTCGGGGCTCCCGACATGGCATTAATGTTGGGGCTCGTTGCTTTGACTATGTTCATTATTTGGGGCTTACCGAAATTTACCCGTGCTATCCCGGCACCTCTGGCCGGCATCGGGATTGTTGCCGCTCTGGTCATTGGCTTGGGGCTGGACGTCCCGCGCGTGGGTGACATGGCCTCGATTAAAGGGGGCTTGCCCCCCTTACATATTCCGGCAGTTCCGCTCAATATGGAAACATTGGGCATTATTTTTCCCTACGCCCTAATCTTGGCAGCCATCGGCCTGATTGAAAGCTTATTGACGCTTAATCTTGTCGGCGAGCTCAAGGACGAGCGCGGTGGGGCCTCTCAAGAATGTGTCGCTCAAGGTTTGGCTAACACGGTCACGGGTTTTTTCGGGGGGATGGGCGGATGCGCCATGATCGGCCAAAGCATGATTAATGTGAAATCCGGAGGCCGGACACGTTTATCCGGCATATCAGCCGCGCTATTTTTACTAGCCTTCATTTTATTTGCCTCAACACTGATAGAACAAATTCCCTTGGCTGCCCTTGTTGGCGTCATGTTTATGGTCGTAATTGGGACCTTTGCTTGGCACAGCCTGACCATATTACGCCGCATACCAAAACTTGATGCCTTTGTTGTTTTTCTGGTGACAGCTGTCACAGTTTATCATGACTTGGCGGTCGCCGTTATTGTCGGGGTTATTGTGTCTGCGCTGGCCTATGCGTGGAATAATGCCCGCCGCATTGATGCCCATATTGAGAACGATGGGAACGACAGAGTTTATCTGATTAGTGGACCTTTGTTTTTCGGTTCCATAGAAGGTTTTACCCAGTTATTTAATCCCAAAGATGACCCGGATCATATTATTATTGATTTCAAACATTCCCGTGTGGTGGATATGTCTGCTCTGCAGGGTATTGAAGCTGTGGCGTCCAAATATCAGGAAGCCGGAAAATCCGTGAGCTTGCGTCATCTCTCCAAAGATTGTCACGCGCTTTTATCCAATGCTGGGCAGCTCGTGATCGAAACCAATGAAGATCCCGAATATGGATTAGCGGTTGATTATGGCGTACGTCTTGGGCGAATGGGTGCCGGTCATTAAGTCCGCCATTAACTATCGCCAAACTTAAAAAAAAATGCTTTACCGCCTTAATGAGTAAGCAAACTGATATTCTAGAATTTGACGATAGCGAATTGGTTCGCCGCTTGTGTGGAGCGGGCCACGCTAACTTGGCTCTTATAGAAGAGGCGTTCGATGTCTATGTCGAAGCGCCGGGCTCAAGTGTGCATATTAACGGCGATGGACCATCTCGGGCGCGTGCCGCCGAAATTGTCCGCGAGATTTACCAGCGCTTAGAGCGCGGCTGGCCATGCAACGCCTCGGACATTCGTGCTTTGATTAAGGCTGTGGGCAAAGGCAAAGTTAAGGCGGCGGCTGTGGATGCGATTATTCCTTTTCCGAGACGCTCTCCGATTGTGCCAAAAACACCGACACAGGAAAAATTCATTCGTATGTTGCAAGACGACACGATTAGTTTCGGCGTGGGCCCGGCAGGTACGGGTAAGACATTTCTTGCAACCGCTTATGGGGCCTCGTTACTCGCGCGCGGCGAGGTGCAAAAATTTATGGCCTGTCGCCCTGCAGTCGAGGCGGGAGAAAAACTGGGGTTTTTGCCAGGAGATTTTAACGAAAAGGTCGACCCCTATATGCAGCCCATATGGGATGCGCTCCATATGGTTTTAGGGCGAGATGAGGTCGAACGCCGTCGGGGCTCTGGCGAAATTGAAGTTGTCCCGCTGGCCTTTATGCGCGGACGTACATTAGCTGATGCTTTTGTGGTCATTGATGAGGCGCAAAATGCGACCGTTCCGCAAATGAAAATGGTGCTGACACGCTTAGGTGAACGGGCCAAATATGCTGTCACAGGTGATCCTACCCAATCGGATTTGCCGCGCGGGGTTAACTCGGGTCTCGGGCATGCGCTGTCTATTCTGAAAGATATTCGCGGAATTGGCATGTGTTATTTCACAGCCGATGACGTCGTGCGCCATCCTCTAGTTGGCAAAATTATCAATGCTTATGAGAAAGATCATGCCAAAGACGGGTAATGCTTTCCCGATTGATATTCTCATTAAAGAATCAAGCTGGTCGTCTGTCACGCCGAACTTGGAAAACTATTGTGCGGATATAATCGTAAAAACCTATACGAGCCTTGATAATCCGAAGGCGGGCGAAGTTAGCGTCGCTTTGATTAACGATGATGAGATGCAGTTATTAAATGCGCAATATCGGGGTAAAGACATGCCTACCAATGTCCTATCCTTTCCAGATGCGGGCCCCGCTTTGATGTTAGGCGATATTGTTATTGCCTATGAAACAACCAAGACAGAAGCCCATGATTCTGGTAAAAGTCTAAAAGATCACTTGACTCATTTGCTGATTCACGGATTCTTACATCTTCAAGGTTATGATCATGAAAATGACACAGATGCCGCTATAATGGAAAAGCATGAGGTCGCTATCCTCGCAGAATTGAACATTGACAATCCTTACAAAATTCAAGATTTTAGACACACATGACAGATGACCCATCGTCGATAAGCTGGTTTGACCGATTAATAGGTCGAGCCGAACCCACTCCTACGGAAACTGTGGCCCAAAAGCGCTTGATGAGCGCCGCCAAAGAGTTTCAGGATATTCGGGTTGAAGATGTTATGGTCCCGCGGGCTGATATTATCGCGGTTGAAGCCTCAACGGGGCTGCATGACTTAAGTAAAGCCTTTAAAGACGCCGGACATTCGCGCCTGCCTGTATATAAAGATACGTTAGATGAACCGACCGGAATCGTTCACATTAAAGATCTCATGCCTTATTTGATGCTGGATGCTAAGGGGCGGAGCGGAAAAACCTATGCCGATAAAAAAGTCGTCCAATATATACGTCGTCCCGTTTTATTCGTGCCAGCCTCTATGTTGGCGCAAGATCTACTCCGCCGCATGCAGGCCCGACGTATGCATATGGCCATTGTCGTGGATGAATATGGCGGCACGGATGGTATAGTCACTCTGGAAGATCTGGTTGAGCAGATTGTCGGGGATATAGAAGACGAGCATGATGAAGCCGAACCGCAAATCAAGAAAATCAGCGGGAAAGGCATAAAAGCCATCTGGGAAGCCGATGCGCGGGTCAACATTAATGATTTTGAAAAAGCCTTTGGTCGGGATTTTGCGACAGCAGATGAAGAGGATGATGTCGATACTTTAGGCGGGTTGGTCTTCACCTTGGCGGGTCGGGTCCCAGAGCGCGGAGAGCTGATATATCATCCCGACGGTATCGAATTTGAAGTTATCGACGCCGATCCCCGCCGCCTAAAACGATTGCGCATTCGCGCGAAAAGAAAGTCAAGCAAGGCACAGGCAGCTGAATGAAACTCTGGCAGCGCGCTCTGACAGTTTCTGGATGGCGTGCTTTTGGACTTGATTTTTTTATCGGCGCTATCGGCGTATTTGGCTTCGCCCCGTTTCATATTTGGCCCTTAACTCTCCTAACCTTCATCTGGCTTATCAGCCGCATGGCTTATGGGTCCGGCGGTTTCTGGCCAGCGTTTCGTATCGGAATAGGCTATTTTATGGCCAATATGTTCTGGGTCGGAACTGCCTTTATTGAGCGAGGCCCCGAATTTATTCCTGCCATGCCGCCGATGATATTGGGACTAGCGGCCTTATTGGCCCTATTTTGGGGACTTTCGGGTTGGATTTATCGACGGTTTTTTAAATCAACGCCCCCCAATTGGGTCGCCCTGACAGCTATTTTGTTTCTAGCGGAATTCGCTCGCGGTCATGTCTTTGGCGGGCTACCTTGGAACCTACCCGGTTACATGTTTGAGGCGGGTCAACCTTTATCTCAGTTTGCAGCCCTTGGAGGTATCTATGGGCTGTCTTTAATGGTTCTGATAACGGCGACCGCGATAGCGGCTTTAATATCTCGACCCGGATTAAATGCGGCTTTGCTTGCGACAATCCCCTTGGCGTTTCTTTACGCGTTTGGCGCTTGGCATATGTCAACATCGCAAACAGACTATGTGAAGGATGTGAAAATACGATTGGTGCAATATCCCTTTTCTCAGGCCGATAAATTTAATCCAGAAAGTGCCATCAAGATTGTTCAAGGATTTGCTAATTTGAGCGTAGAACCTGGCATAGACGACATCACCCATCTTGTTTGGCCGGAAGGTGCCATTCTCGGAGATGTTCTCTCAAATGAGGCTCTTGTAAATTCCATGGGACAGCTACTCATTCAGCACAGCAAAACCCCACCTTATTGGCTGATAAATAGTTTACGGACTGAGCAATATACGGGGCATGATAGGCCGATATATTACAATACCTCCGCCGCGATCTCTTATGACCAAAACGGTGTTCCGACACTTAAGGGGTTTACAGATAAATACCGTCTTGTCCCTTTTGGGGAAATTATTCCGGGCGGAAAACTAATTGAGAATTTGGGGGCTAAAATATTAGCGACATCTCTTAGCTCAATTACACCTTCTGATAAAAAAACACTCACGGATTTTCCTGGCCTACCCTTAGGCAGTGCGCAAATCTGCTATGAAATCGTTTTTTCAGGTCTTACGCCTAGGTCCAAAGAGCGTCGCGCCATGTGGATTTTAAACCAATCCAATGACGCATGGTTTGGTAAATCAATCGGACCGGCACATCATGCTAATATCGCGGCCTATAGAGCTATTGAAGAAGGCGTCCCTATTATTCGCTCAGCATCTAGCGGTGTCACAGGCCTGATTGATCCATATGGCCGATATACCTCTAGTCTAGCCCCAAATGAATCCGGAGTATTGGATGTTTTTTTGCCAACGGCGAGACAGAGATATTTTCCCGGAAAAAATCTTAATTTTGCTATTGCCTTGATATCGGCTATAATTTTACTTATACTTTCGCTTAGTTATCGTAGGAATGCGATGACAGGTTCATAATTTAATGAATCCGGCAGGGGGTGACGGATAAGACTGGCGGATTGATATGTCATCTATGCATGCTCCACGGACTGCGAACGCAGTTGATGCCCATCTGGGGCAACGAATA
Source organism: uncultured Caulobacterales bacterium (assembly GCA_964587545.1). Taxonomy (GTDB): domain Bacteria; phylum Pseudomonadota; class Alphaproteobacteria; order Caulobacterales; family Maricaulaceae; genus JACOMS01. The sequence continues at coordinate 36,433 of CAZPLJ010000014.1, forward strand.
CGATCTCGACGCACCGCGCTTAAAATGAGCCAGATGAAACTCGGCGATGCGCTGGGGATCACGTTCCAGCAAGTTCAAAAATATGAGCAGGGCAAAAACCGCATAGCCGCAAGCCGGCTATATGTTTTGTCTCAAATAATGGAGGTGCCGATTGCCTTCTTTTACGAGGGGTTAGCAAATTTAATCGCGGCTCAAATGAGTGGTGAAGTTGCTGAAGGCGATCAGGTGAAATTTTCTTACGATGTATTAAAAACGCCCGAAGGCGCCGAGTTGGCAAAAGCTTTCTCGCAAATTAAGAAAAAATCTGTACGTCGCCAAGTCTTGGAATTAGCGCGAACATTAGCGGAATCTGAAAACGAATAGAGATTATGCCAGAACATTCTGCAAAGCCGGAAGCGGGTCGTCCACGGCTCTATGGGCGGGCCAAAGGACGACCATTAAGGGGCCATCAGCAAGCTTTGATGCAGGACTTATATCCGCAGATCGAAATTGATGTTGATAAGGTCCACAAACATATATTGGAGAAAGAGCTCTGGCTTGAAATTGGATTTGGTGGCGGTGAGCACCTCATCTGGCAAGCGGAGAAAAATCCCGATGTGGCGCTATGGGGCGCCGAGCCTTTTATAAATGGTGTTGCCAAAGTGGTTGCGGCTGTGGACCAAAAAAATCTGGAAAATGTGCGACTTTATCGGGGGGATGGACGATTAGTTTTAGACTGTTTACAAAATGAATCCGTGTCCCGTCTCTTTGTTCTTTTTCCTGATCCTTGGCCTAAGGCGCGTCACAATAAACGCCGCCTAATTACCGAACGTTTTTTGGATGATGCCTATCGTATTTTAAAACCCGGCGCTCATTTTCGTTTTGCAAGTGATATAACCGATTATGTCGATTGGACTCTTACACGTGTCTTGCAACATGGGGGATTTAGCTGGCGGCCCGAAACGCAATCAAGCTGGCGAACCCGACCTAGTGATTGGCCACAAACCCGATACGAATCTAAGGCAAACCGTGAAGGACGTCCTAGTCACTATTTTGAATTTGAACGGCAATAGCTGATCAAGTCCCGTTTTAGAGTAACTTGACCCGTGTTTAGTTTTCCGTCATAGGCGTCTTAATTCATCAAGACCAGCTGAGGGACAGGCCCGTTGAAGCTGGGGCAACCTTGTAGATTACAAACGGTGCCAAATCCTGCGAGAGGCGAAAGCCCTCGAAAGATGACAACGGGCACGTTTATTCTTTCCTCGCATGACTAGGCCAACAGGAGAGGCCTTATGGCGACTGATGTTGAAATAAGTTGTGGTGACCGCCCACTCGAACGTGGAGATATTCTTAAAGACGATATCATTCGAGCTCGGACTTATGGACCAGATGACGGGCCAGTTGTGATTGTTCTTGGGGGGATATCTGCCACACGCCATGTCTGTGACGGGGGTCGACATGGACGCGGCTGGTGGTCGCCTATGGTGCGCGATAGCGGACCAGTTGATACGCGAAAATTGCGTGTGATAGGCTGCGATTTCGCGCCCAATAATGACAGTGATTATATCCCTGAAAGTATAACAACGGGGGATCAGGCCGCCCGATTAAAAGATATATTGGATCATCTAAACATTGAAAAAGTGGCGGCCATTATTGGGTCTTCTTACGGAGGTATGACGGCGCTGGCTTTTGCACAAAACTATCCCGACCGTGTCGAAAATTTATGTGTGATTGGGGCGGCTCACCGACCCTACCCTATTGGTGTGGCTTGGAGGGGCATTCAAAGACGCGCTGTCAGATTAGGACAAAAAGCGGAGCTCGCTAAAGACGGCCTGAAATTAGCCCGGGAGTTAGCCATGACAACCTACCGGACCGCGGAAGAATTTGATGACCGATTCGATCTATTGGAAACGGATACTAACCCGTCCAAATTTGATATTTGTGACTATCTGGGATCGCGAGGCGACGCCTTCGCTAAGGCTATGGATCCTCGTCGTTTCTTGCTCTTATCAGAAAGCATCGATTTGCATCGGGTTACACCGGAAAAAATATCAACGCCGACTTTGCTCATGACGGCCATTTCTGATCAGCTCGCCCCTCTATCTGATATGCGTGAGCTAAGAGACAGGCTTGCAGGCCCAAGCGAGCTTTATACGTTTACGTCTCTGTTTGGGCATGACGCCTTCCTCAAAGAATTCGATATGATGACCCCAAGGTTAGCAGAGTTTTGTAAGAGCCTATTGTGACAAAAAAATCTGATCAAACACGTATCGTACAAGCTGGACTTGGTCTTGCCTCAACAACGGGGGCCGTGGCGCCGCCATTACATACTTCCAGCACCTTTATCTGGAAAGATATCGAGACCAAGGGTGAGTTTGACTATGGCCGGACAAAAAACCCGACCCGTGAATTACTCACTCAAGCCTTAGTCGACCTCGAGGGCGGTGTTGGCGGCGAGATCGTTAATAGTGGAATGGCAGCGATCGATTTGTGTCTAAACCTGCTTAATGCTGATGACCTGATTATCGCCCCGCATGATTGCTATGGCGGTACGCATCGCCTGTTTACGCACCGCGCTTTACAAAACCGCATCCGGGTTAAATTCGTGGATCAAGGCGACATGAAGGCTCTCAAAACGGCTATGAGCGAAGCTCCGAAAATGGTTTTCATAGAAACGCCGTCTAATCCGCTCATGCGAATTGTCGACATTGCCGCTATCGCGGATAAGGCTCGTAAGGTGGGAGCTTTATCCGTCTGTGATAATACGTTTTTGTCGCCTTTGAGGCAAAAGCCGCTTGATTTGGGATGTGATATCGCGCTGCATTCCAACACAAAATATATCAATGGTCATAGTGATGTTGTCGGTGGTTGTGTGATTGCCAACAATCAAGAGCTTGCAGAAAAATTACGCTGGTGGGCAAATTGTGCTGGTCTGACGGGTGGGCCGTTTAATAGTTGGCTAACGCTTCGCGGTATGCGCACGCTTCCGGCTCGCATGGATATACAAGAAAAAAACGCCATGCACTTAGGCGAGTATTTGAAAGCCCATACGCAAGTCGATAAAGTCTATTATCCAGGTCTTGCTAATCACCCCCAATCTGAAATCATTAAGCGCCAACAATCCGGGCCGGGGGCTATGTTGAGTTTCGAAATCAAAGGTGATTTGCAATCGGCTAAGCAGTTTTTATCTGGTCTGGATATTTTCTTATTAGCGGCCTCTCTTGGCGGAACAGAAAGCCTTATATGTCAGCCAGCGATCATGACCCATGCCGGCATGGAAGAAAAAGCGCGTAGAGACGCGGGGATAAAAGATAATCTCATTCGGGTTTCTGTCGGAATGGAAGACGTAAGTGATTTGATTGCCGATTTTGAGGCATCTTTTTCCGAAATTTAGACTCAATTTGGCAAAAGTTTGCGTATGAATTTATTACAATTGCAAATAGCCGCAAATTTTTGCTTGAGGAGTCGTTAATTTTCTGGCTTAAGGATGTGGATGAGACCTGATCCACGTCATAATGAACCAAAAGCCAAAGTAGCTGTCCGCAGCCAGGTTTTACCTGCGCCTGTGGTCGTCGTGGTGTTACTAGGTCTGGTGCTTCTCATTAACGGAGCCATAAGCGGGATATAAGGGGAGAGAAGAACCGAAAAAAGCCCGCTTCAATACGGAAGCGGGTTTTTTTATGTTTGAATTGGAAGAGAGAAAATGAGCAAACATTGGAAGAGAGAAAATGAGCAAACGTAGTGATGCCATCGTTAAAGGACAGTCCCGGGCCGCCGCCCGAGCCATGTTGCGTGCCTCAGGTTTAGATGACGAAAATTTTGAAGGCCCTATGATTGCGGTCTTTAATACATGGACCAATATGGGGCCGTGCAATATGGACCTGGACAAGCTAGCCGTGCCTGTGCGTGCGGGTATCCGTGCCGCTGGCGGGACGCCGATAGATTTTAACTCGATTGCCGTGTCTGATGGTATCACCATGGGCAGTGAAGGGATGCGGGCTTCTCTCATGTCGCGAGAAGTTATCGCAGACAGTATCGAACTTGCGGTGCAAGGACATTCCCTAGACGGTGTGATTATCTTGGTCGCCTGCGATAAGACCATACCTGCTGCTGGCATGGCGCTTGCCCGTATGAATGTGCCGGGTGTCGTTCTTTATGGTGGCTCCATCATGCCTGGTAATCACAAGGGTAGAGACTTATCCGTCCAGGATGTTTTCGAAGCCGTGGGTGCTTGCGCGGCAGGGATCATTGATGAGGCTGAGCTCAAAGAGATTGAAAAATCGGCCTGTCCGGGGGCCGGAGCTTGTGGCGGTCAATTTACGGCCAATTCCATGGCGATGGCCATGACATTTTTGGGGCTGTCTCCTATGGGAGCTAATGACATCCCAGCGATTAGCGAAGATAAAAATGATAGTGCATTCCGTGCGGGTCAAATTGTTGTCGAGGCGGTCAATGAAAACCGATTGCCGCGTGAGCTCATCACCAAGACGGCTTTGATGAATGCCTCTATCGCGCTCTCTGCAACAGCTGCCTCGACCAATGCAATTTTGCATTTGCTGGCGATAGCGACAGAAGCGGGCGTTGATGATTTCAATATTGATGCCTTTGATGAAATTTCTCGCACCACCCCGGTAATTGGGGATCTTAAACCCGGCGGACAATATATGGCCTATGATCTTTATGCGGCCGGCGGATCAGCCTTGATTGGGCAAAGGCTCGTGGCTGATGGTCGTATTGAAGACAGCCCCACTGTTACGGGTCGCTCTTTGTTTGAAGAAATTCGGGACGGTAAAGAAATGTCCGGGCAGGATGTTGTCCGTCCATTTGCCGACCCCGTTAAATCACGCGGCGGCTATGGTATTCTGTATGGTGATCTCGCGCCCGAAGGCTGTGTGGTTAAGCTCGCCGGACATGGCGCGCTTTTCTTTGAAGGCTCCGCGCGCGTTTTTGAAAGCGAAGAAGAGTGTTTCGAAGTTGTTCAAAATAACGGCATCAAAAAAGGTGACGTTGTTATTATCCGTAATGAAGGCCCGGCTGGTGGTCCCGGCATGCGCGAAATGCTCGGCGTGACGGCGGCTCTTGTCGGACAAAACTTGGCCGATCATGTGGCGCTCATCACAGACGGACGTTTTTCTGGCGCCTCATACGGCTTTGTGATCGGTCATGTCGCCCCCGAAGCCGCACATGGCGGCCCGATCGCTTTTGTCAAAGATGGTGACAAAGTCACCATAGATGTAGAAGCCCGCATGATTAATGTCGCGGCGGACCTAGAGGCGCGTAAATCCGGATGGACGCCGCCCAAACCCAAATACCCCAATGGGGCTTATGCAAAATTTGCCAAGTTAGTTGGCTCAGCCTCAAAAGGGGCTGTCACTTCATTCCCATTTGACACGTAAAGGAAAAACGAATGTCTCTTGATATTTATTACGATAAAGATTGTGATCTCTCGATTATCAAAAAGAAAAAAGTCGCTGTGCTGGGCTATGGCTCACAGGGTCGAGCCCACGCCTTAAACCTCAAAGATAGCGGCGTTGACGTCGTGGTTGGTCTTCGCCCGGAAAGCTCAACCAATAAAAAAGTCATTGCAGATGGTCTGCCGAACAAGGCAACAGCCGAGGCCGTTAAAGGCGCGGATGTGGTCATGGTTCTCACACCTGATGAGCTTCAGGCCAAAATTTACCGCGAAGATATTGAGCCAAATATCAAAGAGGGTGCGGCCCTCGCCTTTGGTCATGGCTTCGCCATTCATTATGGTCAAATCGCGCCGCGCCGCGACCTTGACGTTATCATGGTTGCACCCAAAGCGCCGGGTCACACAGTGCGTAATGAATTTGTGAATGGCCGCGGTATTCCTGATCTAATCGCGATCGCCCAAGATGCCAATGGTGGCGCTGCGGTTGAGATTGCCAAATCCTATGCCAGCGCGATTGGTGGTGGGCGTACGGCCATCATCCACACAACATTCAAGGACGAAACCGAGACTGACTTGTTTGGCGAACAGGCCGTGCTTTGCGGCGGTGTGGTCGAGCTTATCAAAATGGGCTTTGAGACCTTGGTCGAGGCGGGATATCCGCCGGAGCTTGCCTATTTCGAATGTCTACATGAAACCAAGCTTATTGTGGATTTGATTTATGAAGGCGGCATCGCCAATATGAATTACTCTATCTCTAATAATGCCGAATATGGGGAATATGTTACCGGTGAAGCTGTGGTGAATGACAGCTCCCGCGAAGCGATGCGGACCGCGCTTAAAAATATCCAAAATGGCGACTATGCGAAAAGCTTCATCCAAGAGGGTGCGCTTGGTTACCCAAGCATGACCGCGCGTCGCCGCAATATGGAAGCCCACCAAATCGAACAAATTGGTTCAAGTCTGCGGGAAATGATGCCTTGGATCGCGGCCAATAAAATCGTTGATAAAGAGAAGAACTAGCGCTGACTTATATGGCTATTTAAGAGACCTATCATGACCACTGCCACACAATTCACCAAGCAACAAACCCAAGTTATGGAGAACCGCGATCCGAAATCCGGCGCGCAGCTCTTGCTAGAATCTGTGGCCGCTCAAGGCGTGGATACCATTTTCGGCTATCCGGGCGGGGCCATCATGCCTGTGTATGATGTGCTGCCTCGCACCAAGTTGCGTCATATATTATGTCGTCATGAACAAGGCTGCGGCATGGCCGCCATCGGCTATGCGCGCGCCACAGGGCGTACGGGGACGGCGCTTGCGACCTCAGGCCCCGGCGCAACCAATCTCATTACGGCGATTGCCGATGCCTATATGGATAGTGTGCCGGTCGTGTTTATCACGGGTCAGGTGCCGACTGATCTGATGGGAACGGACGCCTTCCAAGAAGTTGATATTGTCGGCATGACCATGCCCATTGTCAAACATAGCTATATTGCCCGTGATCCGGCGGATATTCCGGGCATGGTTGCTGAGGCCTATTTCATTGCCGCCGAAGGAAGACCCGGCCCGGTCCTGATTGATTTTCCAAAGGACGTGGCCAATGCGGTCACAACGGATCGCCATAAATGGCGACCATATCCTAAACAAAAGCCTGAAATGGGCCAGAGTGACCACATCAAAAAGGCTGAGGAACTCATTAAGGCGGCTGAAAAACCACTGCTTTATATAGGCGGGGGCATCGCGCAAGGAGACGGAGTCAAAGAGCTCCGCGATTTGGTCGAACGCACGGAAATTCCAGTTGTTTCGACCCTGAAAGGATTGGGCGCGTTGGAGAGCGATCATAAGCATTTTCTCGGTATGCTGGGTATGCATGGTCTCAAGGCGGCCAATTACGCTGTGCAGGAATGCGATCTCTTAATCGCCGTGGGTGCGCGTTTTGATGACCGGGCCACAGGCAAGCTTGATACCTTCGCCCCTGAAGCCAAACATGTCATTCACATGGATATCGACATTGCAGAGATAAACAAGCTTCGCTCGGCTGATGTCTATCTCGACGGGTCTCTTAAAAAGAATTTGGCGGCGCTTAATCCCGGACGGTCCAATTGCGATACTTGGCGCGAGCTATGCTTTGCGCGCCGTGATGAATTTGATTGGGATTATGATAGCGCGCAAGAGAACGCCTCTCCCGGCATTTACGCGCCCAAGCTTTTATATGATCTCTCGCGCAAGGCACCGACCTCGGCCATCTTTACCTGTGATGTCGGACAGCATCAAATGTGGGTCGCCCAACATTGCTATTTTGATGATCCGAAAGATCACATCACATCAGGTGGTTTGGGGACGATGGGTTTTGGCTTGCCCGCCGGGCTTGGCGCGAAAATTGGCGCGCCGGACCGTATGGTCATTACAGTATCGGGTGACGGTTCTATCATGATGAATATTCAGGAACTCGCAACGCTCAACCGCTATGACATTCCATTGAAAATTGTTCTTTTGGATAATTCCGTTCTGGGTATGGTACGTCAGTGGCAAGAGGTGTTTTTTGATAAGAACTTCTCGGAAATTAATCTGGATGATAATCCTGATTTTGCCAAATTGGCCGAAGCCTTTCAGATTGAGGGCTTTTCCGTACGTACCATTGACGAGGTAGAGGCCGGTTTTGACCGGCTGTTAAATGCCAAAGGCCCGATCTTCATGCATGTCAAAATCGATCCCAATGAAAATGTCTGGCCACTTGTACCGCCGGGCCGTTCCAATGCGGATATGATGGAGCGGTAGGATGGAAAACGAACAGCATAATTCCATTCCAAGACAATTGGTGGCGTCTGTGATTTTTGGATCCTCATTCGCAATTTTGTTGTTTTCTTTTCTTTTCTTTGATTTTCTAAATGGCTTTTTGTGGGGAATAGCGATTTTTGTTTTTTTGCAAGTCCTCACTATTTATCTTGTCACACGTACTAAGAATGAGATTCAAAATGACTGAACTTCAACGTGATAAAACTTTTGAACCCAGTGGTGTTTCAGGCACGCTGAAAATCGTACTCCATGATGTCTCCGGAACGCTTTTACGAGCGCTCGGAACCATTGAACGTCGCGGCTATGATTACCGCGAAGTACATTGCACCCAGCGTGTGGATGGCGACTTCGACCTGCTTGTCCGTATCGAAGATCTGGGCGGGCCGCGCAATCTCGACATTCTCTGTAAACAGCTTGAGCGACTTTATAACGTCGTCTCGGCCGAAAAGGTGGGACGACGTAGAAGAGCGGAACACGCCTAGCGGCTGACCTCTCATTCCATAACCCTATGAAATGAGAAAGACATGACAGATGACGGATTACGTTAAAATTTTTGATACCACTTTAAGAGACGGGGAACAGGCCCCCGGCTTCTCCATGACGGCTGGGCAAAAGCTGCGCATGGCCGAGCAAATCGCGCTGATGGGAGCCGACATTATCGAGGCCGGATTTGCCGCCGCCTCACCCGGCGATTTTGATGCCATAAAAGGCATTGCCGAAAACATTGAGGGTCCGGTGATTTGTTCACTGGCACGGACTGTCACAGGCGATATTCACGCCTCGGGTAAGGCAATCGCGGCGGCGAAGAAACAACGCATTCATACTTTTATCGCGACCTCGCCTCTGCACCGTGAATATAAGCTCAAAATGAGCAAAGCCGAGATTATCGATAAGGCTTGCGAGGCGGTGAAACTCTGTCTGGAATATACCGACGATGTCGAGTTTTCAGCCGAAGATGCCATCCGCACAGAACGCGATTATCTGCAGGAAGTCTTTGAAGCTGTGATCGAAGTTGGCGCGACGACGATTAATGTCCCGGATACGGTCGGTTATACCACGCCCGAGGAAATTCAGGATCTGTTCGAGTTTCTATCCACGATTAAAGGCGCGGATGACATTATTCTGTCGACCCATTGTCATAATGATTTGGGTCTTGCCGTGGCGAATAGCTTGGCGGCGGTACGCGGCGGCGCGCGTCAAATTGAAGGTGCGCTGAACGGCATTGGCGAGCGGGCCGGAAACTCGGCCATTGAAGAAGTCATTATGGCGCTTAAAACCCGGCAGGACTTTTACAATATCGGGCCACAAAATATAAAAACCGAGCAGATTTACGGCGCGTCCAAAATGCTTTCGGCCATCACCGGTAGCCCGGTACAGCGCAACAAAGCCATTGTCGGCAAAAATGCTTTCGCGCATGAGTCCGGCATCCATCAGCATGGTATGCTGGCCAATCGCGAAACCTATGAGATTATGAAGCCCGAAGATATCGGCATCTCTGAGGATGGTATCATATTGGGTAAACATTCAGGGCGTGCGGCGCTTAAAGCCCGCGCTGAAAAATTAGGATTTACGCTGGCGGATAATCAGCTGAAATCTGTCTTTGTCGAATTTAAAAAACTGGCCGATGAAAAACGCGAAGTGTTTGATGCAGATCTCGAAGCCTTGATTTTGGGGCAGGCCGTGGGCGCAGCAGGCCCGTGGGAGATAACAAGCCTTTATGTCTCGGCGGGATCAGACAATAATCGCCAACCCCAAGCCACTGTGAAACTCGCGCATGATGACGGCCGCGAGATTGAACATGTCTCAACGGCAGTCGGTCCCATGAACGCCGTCTTTGATGCGATTTCCAAAATCACGGATATTCCGATGACCTTGGAGCATTTTGCTGTGCAATCTGTCTCGGGGGGCGAAGACGCCATGGCTGAAGCCACTGTTCGTGTCTCGACCGAGTTCGAATCTTATCACGGTATGGGCATGAGTACGGATACAGTGCTCGCCAGTGCCAAGGCTTACTTGGATGTGATCAACCGAATTGAAAGACGCGCGGTGAGGCAAGCCTCCATCGCCGCGCAGCATTAGAGATAGAGATATGCCTAAAACACTATTTGATAAAGTCTGGGAGCGCCATGTGGTGGTGCCGGAAACAGATGCCAACCCGGCGACTTTTTATATTGACCTTCACCTCACCCATGAGGTGACCAGTCCGCAGGCTTTTACCGAGCTGAAAAATCGTGGCTTGAAAGTGCGTCGCCCGGATTTGACAATTGCGACTATCGATCACTCCACGCCAACTTTGATGAATGCAGACGGCTCGCCTGCCTATATTGACGATCTAACCAAAGCGCAGGTTGAGGCTTTACTGGCCAATGCTGATGAGTTTGGAATCAAAGTACATAGTTGGGACAGTCCAAATCGAGGGATAGTCCATGTGATGGGCCCTGAGTTAGGCGCGACACAACCGGGCATGACGATTGTCTGTGGGGATAGCCATACCAGCACTCACGGCGCATTTGGCGCGATTGCTTTTGGCATCGGGACGACACAGGTCGGTCATGTGCTGGCCAATCAATGCCTTTTAATGCGCAAACCTAAAACTATGGCGATCAACATCAATGGCAAATTGGGAGCTGGTGTGACGCCTAAAGATGTCA
>CAZPLJ010000015.1:0-46246 GCA_964587545.1 uncultured Caulobacterales bacterium
GGGCAAGGACAGTCATAAGCCCGTCGAGGGTTCGAATCCCTTCGTCTCCGCCAGTTTATTTATATAAGCTGTTGAAATGGTTGTCATATTTTTCATAGTGCGGAACACGATACCACAATTTATACCACAAAACAATTTTTATCTTTTTTTGATGCTGCTGCCCTTTTAGGTTTTTAGCAACACATATGTTATTCTCTGACTGTAGTTTTAACTCAAAGGGGTCAACCATGACTAATGAAAACCAAGAGGGCTTCGAAGAAGGCAACAGTGAGTTAGGTGAGTTTTTCAAAGATCTACTTAAATTTGACAGGGCATTTACGCCCCTAATTATACAAATAATTTGGGTAATAGTACTAGTATTACATTTCATTCTTTTTATGACTGGATTTAAATGGCCAATATTATTTTTATTAGCCCCTATAAATTTATTGTTTGCTCGAGTTTTTCTTGAGGCTGTGATGGTGCTTTTTAATATCAACAAAAACCTCAACGAAATTAATATGAAAGATAAATTATAAAACTCCGTTCTGATATTTTGGGCATATATAAGCACAAGAAATACACCTATCAGAGATTGATAGCGCATCTTCTAGTTCTACTCCTAAATACCGTATCGTACTTTCAATCTTGGAGTGACCGAGCAGTAATTGTACTGCCCTTAAGTTACCTGTATTTCGATAAAGTTGAGCTACTTTAGTTCTGCGTAAACTGTGCGTGCCGTAATCAGAAACTTCTAATCCGGCATCAGTACCCATTGATCAACAATGCGATGATATTGCCGCGTGGATAAATGCTCGCTATTTACATGTCGGCTTGGGAATAGTGCATCTGAGGGGCCGGCCATTGATAAAAAAAGTCGTCTGGTGAATGAATTGGACATATGATCCTCTCTTACGCACGAGCCAGCCCGTCCGGCCAAGCTCCGCAAAATATAAAATTCTTGAAAGTGGTGATTTGATACCAAAACATAACACCGACACTGGGTTATTACTGTTCGCCACCTTTGGCTAATTGTGAACTAAACAGGATTTATGGGATTTGCACACGCTGCGTTCGGCGTTTTTCAATTTCACCAAACATGTCTAAAATGAAATCAGCTTGAACAATCAAATGCTGCAATATTGTGCTTCCTATAAACAAAATTTGTCCACAAATATAAGTACTGGGAGACGTTGGCTAACCGACTCGGGATATATTCCGAACAAGACGTGTTCAATTTATTCCAATGCCAAAATTTCGCGACTTCGAACCACTCGCTTTGCCAACCAATGTTTTACTGGAATACATCTTGCATGACCTTCAACGCAATAAATACAGGGTGCGCAATTTATAAGAAGGCTCCAAGAAACACTAAACTTAGCGGCTCGTTCATTTAATCCGCCGCAATGGCCTTCTTGGAACAAACAGTTAGCATTCTCTCAAAAATCAGGGAAATACGGAACCCTTTCGGAACTTTTGCGGTGCATGAAAGCATCTGCTCCTAAGTGTCCGTCGTCATATAAAAGCCCTTACAATTTTCATCTTTAACAAAACAGGTGAGCAAACTTTCTCTTAGCCTAGGCCTAAATATGAGACAATTACAAATGACGGCGAACTACTGGCTTGCTATATATGGCAGCGAAATATAGGTGATGATAATATACAATGTCACTAGACGCTAAGTAACTAAGAGTTGGGGTATAGACCTTGTTGACAATATCGATCGTAGTTCCGATCTATTATGGAGCGGATTATCTGGCTGATCTCTGTAAAGAGATCGAAGCCTTCAATCAGAATCTAAAAGAAAATTATTCGGGGCTTGTGCTCGCCGAAGCGGTTTTTAGTGTCGATGATGCGCCAGACAAATCGCTATCTGTTCTCCAGAGCTTGGAATCCAAATATAGTTGGATGAGGATACTGACCTTGTCACGAAATTATGGACAGCATTTGGCAACCGTCGCTGGTATATTGCATTCCAGTGGGGATTGGGTCGTTACAATGGATGAGGATCTACAGCATCCACCAGATAAAATTATAGAAATGCTCCTCAAGGTCGTTGAGACTGGATGCGATGTTGTTTATGCAAAACCAAAGAAGGGCGTACACCAATCACTGTTTCGCGACACATCTTCAAAGCTTGCCAAAGGTTTGCTTGAATTTCTGATCGGAAATAAGCATATCCGCAAATCCAATAGTTTTCGCTTGATCCGTGGGACAATCGCTAGAGGCGCATCCAGCGTGTGTGGCCATCAAACCTATTTTGATATTGTTTTGGGCTGGTTCACAAGCCGGTTTGAGCTCTTAAGAATGGAACTCACGGACAAGCGATTCCAAGAGACGGGTGAAAGCAGCTATAAATTCCGATCTCTCGTATCTCATGCTTGGCGCATGTTCTTATCAAGTAATTTTAAAGCCTTGCGATTTGTCACCTTGGTTTCATCATTCCTTGTCAGTTTTGCACTCTTGTGGGGTCTAACAATTTTACTTCGCAAAATCTTCTTTTTTGACATCTATACTGGTCCCCCAGGTTGGGCATCGCTTGTCTTTTTTCAAATCATATTTGGAAGCGTAATTATCTGCTTATTGGGCTTGGCCTTGGATTATCTCTCAATTTTGGTTCAAAAAGCCCATGGGCGCCCGCAATATTTCACGGTGGACAGATCAATTGATAAAAAATTGAAAGACATTTTAGGTAATTCTGAAAGCTAATCTGTGCTAATCTTAGAGCCCATAGACCCGACCAAACACGTCCAACCTAAAACGCTGATACTGGTCTATGGACTGGGCTTGATTGGCACATATATTTATCGCAGCCTTATATCATCCGGTTTTAAAAACACCCAGAAGTTCACCTATAGTTGGACCAATCCAAAAGGCTGGGACACTGAAGTTAAAATACTTGAATCCTATCTTGAAAATGCCCTTAAAGCACGGAAATTTGACAGGATAGACTTTGTATGGGCAGCAGGCAAAGGTGGCTTTATGTCGGCTGAGGAAGATTTTGAGATTGAATTCTCAGCCTATTCGAGAATATTGAATTTCTGTCAATCCCTTGATCAAAAATACTCAGGCAAACAAATAAGTTTTCACCTTCTGAGCTCTCTGGGTGGCTTGTTTGAGGGTCAAACAAATGTGACTTCGGTGACCCAGGCTGCCCCGCAACGCCCTTATGGATTTGCCAAGCTTAGACAAGAACACGCCCTGCATGAGCTTGAACCGACTATTCGAAAATATGTGTACCGTCCGAGTTCAGTCTATGGCTATACGGGACCTAACGGGCGTATTGGATTGATCGTCGCGCTTTTAAAAAACGCGCTTAGAAATCAAGTTACTACAATTTTTGGCCTCCCCTATACCTTAAGAGATTATGTATTTTCGGATGATATAGGACGATTTATATCAACCAATGTTATTCATCCGGAAAATCTAGATAGAAATTACCATCTAGCCTCAGCCAAGCCGACAACAATTTTAGAAGTCATTCGTGACGTTGAAAAAATCTTTGATCGCCAGATCTTGTGTAATTTCACATTTAACCGGGGCAATGCCCTGAACAATACCTTTGCGCCAGAAACCTATGGTGGCCTGTGGGATCCTGTAAATCTTTCTTTGGGCATTTCCTCGACTCATAAAAAAATATTGCAAGATTTCGTTTCAGGATAAATAAGAAACAATCAAAGCGATCACGTAAAACCTCAAAGAACTTTATAAATGGAGCAATTGTCTTCAATTCCCAACTTAAACTAAAATCGCTACATTTAGAGTTTTGGGATATACACTCTTTTTACGTTAAACGCTATGTTTCTGAGACTTGATGTTCGATATTTTCAATATGGCGAGCGTGATTTTAAGGAAGATGGGAGCGATATTCGCGAGTTTTGGTTCAATGAAAAACTTGAATTTGGCTATATATTGCTTTCACCATTTGCGCCGCCATTATGATCGTCATGAAGCTTATTAGTCCGCATGCTTGAGCGACAGCTTCCATACTGAATAAACGTCTGACAGAAACATCTGCGCCATCAATAATGTGAGTAAAAATCTTTTGCAGAAACAAGATATTGTGCTAACGGCATGGCCATTATGCACAATCAAAATGACGTCACAGCCAAGACCTTTGATCAATATAAAGAGTCCTACTCTGACACTGTCAATGACTCGATTGGGTTCTCAGGTCTTGATGTGGACTTTTTCACGCGGGTAAAGGCGGATTATCTAGTCGATATTTGCAAGAAGCATTTTGGAAACATAAAAGACCTATCTCTGATCGATATTGGCTGTGGGATTGGCAATTTCGACGGTTTATTACGCCCCCAATTCAAGGCTCTGACTGGCGTAGATATCTCAGAGAAGAGCGTCGAGCAGGCCAAATCAAGACATGCTGATGTGGATTACCACACTTATAATGGTGAGACCCTCCCATTTGAGGATAATAGTTTTGATGCGGCTTTCGCGATTTGTGTGGTTCATCATGTGCCTGTGGACTTATGGGAAAACTTTACGAAAGAAATGCACCGCGTGATCAAGCCCGGAGGGCTGGCTATGATTTTCGAACATAACCCGATAAACCCACTCACCATGCGCGTCGTGAATAATTGCCCCTTTGACGAAGACGCAGTCCTGCTGAAGAGCAAGAAATCTATGAGCCTTTTATCAAGCGCGGATTTCAACCAAGTAAAACGCCGCTATATTCTGACAATTCCAGCATTCAACAAACTCTTCCGCGCCATAGACAGGCTCTTCTCATGGATGGGACTAGGCACGCAATATTATGTTACCGGCACCAAAGCAAAAGATTAGTGAGTTCTAAAATCGATCCGCTGGAAGACAAACCAAAAACGTATAAGTCATTTACGATTTCAGCGGCATTATTCGCAATAACATTACTATGTATTCAATTCTATATTTTGATAGTAAAAGATGTCACGGCCCTTGGGTCCGATGAATGGCACTGGATTCCCATTGTGCAAGACAGTTTTGAAGGTGAATTTTCATTCCAAGATTATTGGAAAGCACATGGCGGACATCGCGTCTTTGGGTATAAAATTCTCTTTACATTAAACGCGATGTTTCTGGGGTTAGACCTCAGATATTTCCAATTTGGCGGCGTATTACTGTGGACGCTAGGCGCTTCGATCGGTGCATTTTGGCTAAATAAAAAACTATCATTTGGCCATGGTTTTTTTGCCATATTTGCGGCACTTATGATCATAACAACCATGATTAGCCCACACGCTTGGGTTAACTCAGATTATTCTCTGATTGCTTGGCGCTTTGGAAATATTCTGGGCTTCATGCTAATTTTCATTTTTGTAGATAGGCTTATCTATACGGACAATCACAAGAAGAACTTTCTTTGTCTTAGCGCCCTTCTATTCATATACACAACGGTGTTTGGTCGGGGCTGGGGACAAGCCATGCTTTTCAGCACGCTTTTTTTTCTTACAATTACGGCCCTGACATATTTAAAGCTAAAAAATTTCCAAAAAGTCCGATGGATATCAGCCTCTATTACTGTCGGAATCCTTCTATTATATATTTACAACCTGGGGCCCGAACAGCTGGCCGCAAAGGCAAGGGAACCGATTTCCGTAAAAGGGTTTTACAAATTCACGACGGGCATGATGGGGAATACACTCGGCTTTGATTTTGTTGGACGAAGGAATTTTGAAAACCGAGATAGTGTCAGATTATTGGGCCTTTTTTCAATTTCAGTGTATGCGACCGCCTGTTTCCTCTATCTAAGGTCAAGCTTGTATAAGAAGACAATATTCCCGCTTTTGATTATGTGTTTTTCAACCGTCGCTATCTTAGCGGCCTATTTAGGACGCGGCCTCTCGATTGGTGAAAGCGCAGCCTATTTTCCACGCTGGGTCGGTGAAAGCTGTCTGGGGCTGGCGGGCGCCGTCGCCATTCTTTTTCATGCGCGGCATGAAGGGGCAAACCTAATGACGTCAACTTCTGTTAAAACCATGTTGAATTCTGCGCTATGTTTGACATGTGGCTTAATTTTAACAACGCATATCATTGCGATTAAAAACAATTTTAGAACCATTGAGATTGTTCAAAAATATGATGAGAGAAAACTAAAAGACCTTTATTCAATACCGGATATTGAATTAGAGTCGCCCAAAACGGAAGCGGCCAAGACTTTATGTCGTCGGAAAATAAGATGTAGATTTCGGCCTTTTCTTGATCAACATAACTTGATCCCGGGTAATGAGCGTTATAGGCCCGCCATAGACGTCGCTAGAACCGACGCCTCGTAAATAAGCCCGGATCTGATAACGTGATAGCTTCCTTAATGAAATTCGGCTCCGTCGGAGTCCTGACTATGATTTTTGGTCTGATCTGCTATTTCTTTGCGTTTAAGGTGTGGGACTTCCCGCTCTACACAACTTATCTCGTGGTATTTAAAATAGGGGTAATTTTCGCTTTTATATTAAATAGCAAATTCACATTCAAAGCCCCTATAACATTTTCAAATTATTGGAAATATTTGTCGTCCAACTTGCTTGGTTTTCTGGTAGGGCTGATAATTTTGTATATCTTGTCTAAATTTTTACCCGATGACGCCAAATTCCTAAAAATGCTGATTATGATTCCACCGCGAACGGTTTTCATCTTCGCCATCTTGAAACTGATTGTTTACCGAAAGAACGCCTCATGAAGGGTACAAAACTGGATTTCTATTGGGCCAATATTCGGCAAAAGCTTGGCCTTTTTGCGAAGAAGCCGTCTTTTATCGGTTTCTATATAGGTCGAGCCCTTAAATATTCCTCTCTGGGACAATTTGGATATATAATCGTTAGTTACCCTAAATCTGGCCGGACCTGGCTTCAGAAAATGATTATCGAAGCGATATGCCTGGAACGCGGTATAGACGCAAAGATCAATGATATAACCGAGCTTTCCGAAGTCACCGGCCTGCCTCTGATCTTGTCAACCCATGCTGGATCATCCTGGGAGGAACATATTCAGGACGAAAAGACTGTAAATATCGATGATTGGAAAAAATATAGTCACGCCAAAGTCGTATTCCTCTATCGGGACCCCAGAGACATACTGGTTAGCCAATATCATCACATTGTGAACCGGACCGGCTATAAGACATTCCACAAAGACTATGTCATCGAGAACAAAAATGTGGGCCTCATGAAAATCATCAATTTCATGAATAAGTGGCTCAAATTTTCGGATGAGAACACAGATTCAGTGTGCCGCATGTCTTATGAGGCCTTGCGCAAAGACACGGAGGCGGAACTCGCGCGCCTTTTCGAGTTTTGGGATATCTCGGTCTCAAGCGAGAATATCAAGCAAGCCATTGCGAATTGTACATTGGATAAGATGCGTCAAAAAGAAAAAGAAAACGCAGATAGCCCTTGGATGGTGACCAAAAAAAGCGCTGGGAGCAACGCCTTTCATTCGCGTAAGGGCATGATTGGTGAATATTTGGAGTTCTTTTCCGAGGACCAGGTTTCACTTATAAACCAGAAGATCGGTGAAAATCTCGAAAGCAGTTTTGGATATGAAAATTTGTAACTTATTCAGATTGCCTAAAACCCGAGCATATTATAATAGGCTACAAACTTCTTCATTAAACCTTAAAAATGAACCACAAGTGGACTGACCAATGCAAGTCGAAACCGGAATTCGAGCCATTCTCAAAGCGCCTTTAGTCTATGAAGCATGGCAATCTGCTTTGGGCGCAAATCGCAAGAGAAATATTCAGCGAGACGACTATATCAGACCCTTCAAGGGCATGAACATTTTTGATATTGGATGTGGGCCAGCTGAAATTTTGAACCACTTAGAAGACGTCAATTACCTCGGCGCAGATTTATCAGCGGCTTACATCGATCAGGCCAAAACTAAGTATGGTGAAAAGGGCGAGTTTTTTGTTGGATCAGCCGACGCCCTCCCACCTAGAGACGAAAAATTTGACCTCGTTATGGCACTAGGTTTGTTGCACCACCTAGAAGACGAAGAATGTATCGCTCTGTTTGAAACAGCAAAAAAACAACTAGTGAGCAAAGGTCGAATGATGACCTTTGACGGCGTTTTCACGGAAAAACAATCCTCTCTCGCCCGCTTCTTTTTAAACAAAGACCGCGGTCAAAATGTAAGATTTACTGAGGGCTATACATCACTCGCCAAACAAGTCTTTGGTGAAGACAATGTCGTGTTCCATTTGCGTACAGATATGACCAACATACCCTACACACATATCATTATGGAATGCACAGCCTAGGGCATATTGCGACGCCCTAACTTTTGGGCCCTTGTTTTCATAAATTGTACTAGATCGTTTTGACGGCGTTGGCCCTGGACTTGAATATTGAAAACACGACAAAGGACAGAATAATCAGGTACAAAAACAATCCGATCCTGAAAAACACCCAATAGGTTGAGAGCGCAGATATTTCATACTTGAAGTCAATCGTGTGCGTCCCGGCGGGAAGTGTGAAGATAGCATGATCCTTTGTCCACGCCACAGATGTATCTGCACGATTATTGATGTCGACATTCCAATTTCCATTGTTAAATCCGAAAAACGCTAATTTTTGCTCGGACGGTAAATTCACCGAATAGGTAAATCGCGTATTCCCCTCGCTTTTAACAATTATGTCTAAATTTTGCGGGCAGCCAGCTTTAGGTCCCTGAATTACACAAGCAGGTTTAAGTCTTTGAATGGGCGTTGAAACCTCATATATCGAAATCGATCCAATTTTCTTGGATAGAACCATACGCGCATTTGTATAATCTTTGCTATCATTCGTGATAAAATACTCTAACCCGCGATCAATCAATCTATTGGTATCTCGATTTAGAAAATTCGAGTGATCAAATTCATGCTTTGGTCGCGGTGACATGCTAACATTGAATGGTCTTAAATTCTCATACATCGCCAAAGATGAAGCACGATAGGAATTTATTCTATGGCGATCTTCTTTATATTTTTCAATTCTAGCGGCCACAATCGCATTTTCTTTCTGTACGGCCACCCATTTCCATGCCATTTGAATGTCTTGTGAAACTTCGTCTTTATAAAGCTTATTTTTGGTTGCATCAAAAACTCTATTGCTTCGAAGCGTCATGCTTGGAACAACAATCAAGACTGCCAATAGGACAAGTAGAGCCTCCCTCCAGATTAGCCTCGATTGACGTATAATCAAAAGAACCAATAAAGGCGACAAGGCCAAAATAGCCGGAACGATAAAGGACTCATGTTCAAGTTTATCACTAAATATAAACAGACCGGCAATTGTTAACCCAACACATAATATCGTGATGATCTGAACGGCAACATCGTTCTTTTTGGATTTCGCCAAATAATCCCAACCAAAAGCAAACAATATAATCGCCGCAATATTTACCAAGAGGTAGTGTGAAGGCAATTCTCTCACATTGTTAATCATTGGAAGCCGGTATGTCAGATGTGGGAGCAAGGCATGTTCTCCAAATCCGTTGATAACAAAATAGATAAACAGCCCAATCATTGTGAATGTCAAAACGTGAAATTTACCTAATTTTATCGCGCCAAATAACGCAATCCCGATAATGGGACCAATAAATGTAGACCCAATGGTTGGCATTTTCGCAAGTGGAACAAATATATTGGCGATACCTTTTGCCGGATAAGACATTTCCAATGTCGCGTGAAACGGTACTTTATAGCTCCCGAATACGGGGCCGACAGAAGTCCATCTGACATATTCTTTTTGCCCCAAGAATACGGACAGGAAGACAGGTGTCGCCAACAATAGCGCCAGGACAAACAAAGCCGCACTTGGATAAACACTGCGCTTGAAAAATGACGACAAGTCTTCGGATTTCACATATCCATAGTAAATACCGGCCAAACCCACCAACAGACTACATAAAACCAGATAAAGTAAGGGTTGTGCGCATTTTGCAAAACAAAGAAGAGCAATGGCTGGCGCACCAACCAATATGCCGGCCTTCCAGTTTTTTCCTGTCGTTACCCACCAGATCCCGGCTAGGGCCCATGGTATCCATGCATTAGCGGCATGCCGCCAAAAGAAAACCCCGTGTAGAGTATTGTTAAAACAAAATGTAAAAAACAAGCCTGCCGCAAAGGCTGAACCGGGTCGAGCTCCAACGGCTCTGGCAAAGATAAACGCCCCTAATCCCCCCACAATATTGTGGAAATGAAACACCAAGAAGGCACGATGGGAATACCCCATATAGCCGCCCCCATCTCCGAGCCAAAAAAAGAAAAAGGGATAGCGCGAATTAAAATGCGGATTATGGTGTATATCAAATTCTGCAAACCATATTCGGGTCAGCGGATCATTGTATTTGTCAAATTCATGAATGTAATGCATTACTGGGTTAATCAGGAAATGCTGGTCACCACCGACCGCCACAGTATTTGTAATCGGCCCGAAAAGGCTTGGCGTCAGAAGCAAATAAATCGGTATGATAAGCAGGAAATAACCAATCTGTTTCATAAATGAAGATTGATCTGTGTCTAAGGCTGCAATCCCATTTGGCTTATTTGCTCTCTTCATAAAGATGGCTTTAAGCCATGGCGAAAAACAGTCAATATATTTAAATTTGTGATCCCGACCAGGCCGTGTCCGCAAATGTCATTCATAAGCCACGCCTGTGGTCGATTTAGTTTTAAGGACTTATCTTTACTTACTTTTACCTTTAAGTTGGAATTAGTGTAGCGGAAATAAGACACCCCTATGCTAACTCCCAATCCTTACTTGATTCTCGGAATGCACCGTTCTGGAACGTCCTGTCTAACGGGTAGTCTTCCAGATGGCAGGAATTAAACTCTGCCATCCAAAAAATTCCCGAGATTGAACAATGCCATATGATTGCGGGCTCTTATGATTACCTGCTGAAAATACGAACCAAGGATATCCAAAGTTATCGAATGATTTTAGGACAATCAATCTCGGCATTACCCCATGTCGCCAATACGTCAACTTTCGTCGCAATGGAATTTGTGAAAGATCATAGTTTCTGAGTTGCCGTCATATACTAAAGAGAATTAAGTATTTCGGACCTTGCCTCGGCCGTATGGCTCTAATAGGTTTCTACGGCGATGGATAGTTCAGACACCCTTAATACGATTTGACTAACTTCATCGAAGTTTGAAACCCACAGACAACATCCAAACTCATCAGGCGGGATATCTTCTAAGCCGATGGATTATTCCTCGGCCTAAGGCGGCACATTGGACTATTAATGCCACTTAAAACAAACAGTTGTTTTTCGCCTTAATCAATCCCGAGCCAAAAATTGGATCTTTACCAATTTCGCCTAAATCAATTGTGCTTTCAGAGAGAAGATTAACTGTGTCACGAGTGCTTTTCCGATCTGTGTTTCTAAAATGCGAAGCAATAACGGCGGTAACAAACGGAGCAGCTATAGACGTTCCTGAAAAAAACTGGCCGGCTTCACCATTTGGTACATAAATACCTACGCCGGGAGCGGCGAAGTCGACATGTTCTCCTCTGACGGCATCATGGTATATGTTTTTATCTTTATTGACTGCTGTTGTAGCGATAACATTATCATAGGCGGCCGGATATCTAGGGCTGGCATTTTCGCCATCATTACCAACGGCCGCGACAATAATTAAGCCTTTTTCAGCCGCACGATTGATCGCTTTTTCCAATGTTGGGTTTCTCGGTCCTGCGAGGCTTACGTTAGCGACTTTAACATCGCTCTTTACCATCCAATCCAACGCTTTAAGCATGGGTAATATACCTGAAAAATCTTCTCCCTTTTCACCCTCTGAGACGACGGCTGCGAAATGAAATTGCCCAGAGTTTAGACGACGCGGCTCAACAAGAATGGAAGCTACGGCGTCACCATGTTTCATTGCGGCATCTGACGGGGTGCCTTTGACGAAAGATTTATACGAAATTCGGTCGCGGTAACGAGTCAAGAAGTCGATCGACAAACCGCCATCAATAATTCCGATCGGAATATTGGCTTCGCATCCGTTTGATGGCCAATTAATTAGTTCATCGGCATAACCCGTATTCGTTATACTCAGAGCAGATGGAGCAAGCTGGAGATCATACTTATGATTTACGCCCACCGTTGAGTTAGGCTGTAAACGCTCTAACTCAACAACGGCATCATGGGGGTCAATGCCGGGAGGGCAGTCAAAGGTCATGACATACATATCAAGACCCTCAAGCTTTTCTTTTGTCTTAAGGCTATAGCCCCACTCGGCAGCTTGTTGTTCCAAATCAACCGCATTGACCTGAGTATTAACGACAGCAAATACTTCTGTACTATTAATCAAGACTTCGGAAAGTTGAATGTCTTTCGGTGCTTCTGTCACCGTTGGTATGGTTTGGCAGGCTGTTAAACCCATCATCAGTAGACAGAGTGCTTTTGTGATTTTTGAAGTCATATTATACTCACTTTGGCTTAAGACGTGTAAAGTCCGCTTTTGGTTCAATCAAAACTATATTGAGTTGAAAGTAAAAATGTTTGAGCATCACTGGCAAATAATCCTCTATCTGTTGGTAAAGCTGAACTATTATAATCTCCGAACTCCAATAACAGATTGATATTTTTAATTTTGCCGGAAAGTCGCAAGTTTAGTTCGCGACCATAATCGCGATTATTGTCGGCATCATTAAAGTCATGAAAGCCAAATTCAGTTTTTACTCTCTCAAATGGACCAATATCTCCCCAGTCAAATTTAATGGAAGAATGATAGTCCCGAAGTCCTTCGCTAGGCGTTGAGAAAAACCTATCCGTTACGCCTTGAAAACTATGTAAGGATCCTAATGGCGTCTGTAGCGCTACTCCATTATCGCTACCCAAGGTTTCTAATCCCGTCGATACCTCAAAACAACCTAATTGCAGACCTATATCCAAATCAACATAATTGGTTGAATAATCATTCGGGTTGTTTGCATAATCTGATTGCCTGGCATAGGAGCTGTCCCAAACGATCCCAATTTGATCCCAATGTCGACGTCCTTGCCAGCGTATCCCTGTTGTCTGATTAGATAAACTATTAATGAGTTGTTGCGGTAGTCCGGTCTCTAAATCTAGGGCATAGTGAAAGAGCGACAATTGACCGATCGGAGCCGGATGGCTGAGGTTTAAGACGAGTGAGTCTCCGGAAAATTCTCCAATCGGACTATCATTGCTAAAATGGCGATGAACTTTATTGAAGTAACCCAGATTAACACGAGCTTTTCCGAGACTTGTTTCAACCCGTAACGCGTCATAGGTTTGATCATTTTGGCGAAATCCCCAATCTCCCAAAAACCGCCAATTATCGAGAGCAAAATTTTGGCGTCCTAATGTTAGCCGGCTATTTGGTATGACTTCAGTCTGAAGTTGGAACCGGTTTAACTCTGCGCTTGTGACATCAATAATGACAGGCCTGTCAACACGTCCGTTTAATGTGTCATTGAAATCGTCTATAAGCTGTTCACTGGCTTCAAATTCAATAAGGGCTGTGAAATTTCGCGAATGTTCAAACTCTAGCCCTGCTTTTACGCCGAGCGTTAGTGCTTCCGCATTGTTGGTTAAATTATCTTGGTCTAGCGACTGATAACGAAGGCGAGTGCTTCCGAAAACATTAATGTCAACGTTTTCTAAAGCGTTTCCTTGGGATAAATTATTTTGCGCCAAGCTTTGTTGGGGAGTCAGAGACATCACCCCAAAAAGAAAAAAAATCGATAATGACTTTATCGGTATTGGCACGCCGTGTATGTCTCAAATAAGTCATTGTCATTATCCATATGCGTTAAGAAATTCTGACAACTTTCGATATCGGAAAAGGCGATCTTATATTCTCCGTCAAGAGCCTCTCCAGAAATAACAACTGCGTCGTGTTGCTTCAGTGATGCAATGACATCCTTAGCAGGAGCCGCCTCTTTGAGCTTTACTGTAAGATGATAACCAGATTGGGCACTGCCGACCATAATATATTTTTCACTTGTATCGCTATCGCGATCAAGGCTCATGAAAGCTGTTTGTGCGATCACGATACACGCCAGCAATGCTGCGGCATACTGCCAGACACGTGACGGTGCTTTTCCGGGGCTGTGCAGATCTGCCATGTGTTTTACAGGAGTTTGATCTGTCGTTTTTGCCTCAGTGCTGTCCTCGTCGATAGCTTTAGATAATCGTGCCCAGCCAAATTCAAGCCCCATTTGAGTGTCTGCGTTTTGCTTTAAACCAGATCTGATGGTTTTTTGGAATTCTATGTCGGCTGCAAAATCGGCATCTTTATTTGCCATTGAAGATATAAGCTTTGCGTCCGCAGAAGATAGCTCACCTCTCAAATAGGCGGGGATTTTTAAAGATAAGTCGTCACGATTGGCCATTAAAATACTTTTTAAATGTTATTGTACCGAACTTAAGTCGTTACACCCGGAAAAAGGTTCAAAAATTTTTATTCTTTTCTTTCAAAATATGCAAAAGTTTTTTCTTAGCATGCATAACACGTGTTTTGACTGTGCCAACAGGGCAATCTTCAATTTCAGCAATCTCTTCATATTTCAAATCTTCAAAAAATGCCAAATGTAGGACGCGTTGATGATTTTCCGATAATTTTTTCATGGCTGATCTTAGTTTATCTGCATTCTGCGAAGCCTCTAAACTATCGTCTGGAGCTAGATCTTCATCAACAACTTCGGGTACTTGATCCGTGAACGTTATTTTTGAACTGCGCCGATTGCTATCAATGGATTTGTTTCGTGCTATAGAAAAAATCCAAGATTTTAGTGACGATCTACCTTCGAATTTCGACGCATTTTTCCAAACGGCTAGCATGGTTTCATGTACGAGGTCGGCGGCCTGAGTAGGGTCTTTTAGCCAATTTCGAACAAAGCTATTTAAGGGGCCGGCATGAATTTCGTAAACCTCTCGCATTGCAGATTTGTCACCTTGAACAATTCTTTTGACAAGTGCGGCTTCCATCTCTTTCTTTGAAAAATTCTCACTCATAAATCATTATTCTTATAAAAT
Organism: uncultured Caulobacterales bacterium; assembly: GCA_964587545.1. Lineage (GTDB taxonomy): Bacteria > Pseudomonadota > Alphaproteobacteria > Caulobacterales > Maricaulaceae > JACOMS01. The sequence goes on from CAZPLJ010000015.1 coordinate 14,968, forward strand.
TTAAGACCGAGAACTAAGATTTTCTCGTCCATTAAGTAAATGTTACTCAAGTCAGCCCGCCTAACATTTTTTTTGGCCCTTTAAAATAAATTTTTTGAACCTTCTCGAGAGTCCAGTCGTCATACCAACATAAATTCAATTTTGCATCCGCAGATTTTTACCATCGACGGAGTTAAGGATATAATTATGAAGTTAAAATGCACATTACTTGGGGCAAGTTTTCTCAGTGTTGCTTTTATTGCGGGGTGTAATGGATCATCAAATACGGTAGAAATGGCGCCACCGGCAGATGTTACGGATGGAACTCCTGCTGCAGACCCCCAAGGCAATTGCCCATCAATTGGTGGTTTGATACCAACAGAAACATCACCAGGACAGTGCGCCATTAGTGGCGTCTTAGATCAAGATGCTACACTTACAGCTGACATGATGTGGTTTTTAGATGGAGGCTTGCAAGTTGGAAGTGGCCAATTCCCAGCTACACTATCAATTGAAGCCGGCACGCAAATTCGCGGGTCTGGCACGGACCATATTCTTGTTTGGCCTGGGTCAACAATTCTTGCCAATGGCACCGGAGCTAATCCAATACATATGCTTTCAGATGATGAAGACGTTTCCGGATCGGGCGAGTGGGGCGGATTGTTCTTGCGCGGATTTAACGGGCTCCCGACCTTATCAGGAACACAAGGTGCCAATGTTTTGGATTATGTCGTTGTTGCTGAAGCCGGTGCGGCTGTTGACGTTACCATTGATGGAAGCACTGTGACCTATCAGGACAATATCGTTCTCAATGGTGTTGATGCGACGACAACACTGACTTTCGTACAGTCTCACTATTCAGCCCGTGACGGGTTCCATATTCTTAACGGCGATCCTCGCATGTCATGGCTTTTATCAACAGCTGCGGCACGTGACGGTGTTTGGTATCGTGACTTTACGGGCCTTATCAAAGATTTGATGGTTATCCATAATTCAGACTCTGGACGCTCAGGCATCTATGCCAGTGAAACAACGGGTGGCAATTCTAATCCCCGTATTGTGAATGCCACACTTGTTGGTCGTGATGACAGTAGCGTATCGGCGACTAATGACGCCGCCGCAGGCGAGTTTGGTATTCTCTTTGCCGATAACTCTGACGAAATCAGACTGGCGAATGTATTGATCGCCAACTTCCGCAACGGTTGTTATGAAGCCGATGAAGGCGCTGACCTGTCAGCTATCGATATCTCGACGCCTGGACCGACATATCTTGACGGCGTTCATTGCGCTAATAATGCAGGTGCTAACGGACAATTTGGTATTGTACGTGCCGGCTCAACAGGCTTCCCTGCTGGAACAGTTGCTCCATCCAATAGCGCAAATGCCGATGGTCTCGTATACTATAATGGTGCCGCTAATCCGATCCGCTTCTCTGGTAATCTGTCAGATCTATCCGAAAGCTTTACGGCAAGTTGGTACCTCAACAATATTGGTGGTATCGGTAATGGTCTCATCGGCAATCCGAACTTCCTCAATGGATTTTTGGATGGTGATACAAATAATGACGGTGTCGTCGACGCGGCAGATAATGGCTCTCCTTTCATCATTGCGGATAATGCGTTTAACGCCGATGTCGCCGGTGACACAGGCGGTTATGACCTGACACATGTTGGCGCTGTACGTAGCGGCAACCCGGCGAGCGCGGCCCAGTTTGATGGCTGGACTATCGCAACAGGAGCTGGTGAAGGCTTTGCGGTTCCTGCGCCTCAGCCATAATATAAAACCAAAATATATACTTATAGAGGCTCCCGTATTACGGGGGCTTTTTTATTGTTTTGTATTATATTTTATAATGTCGACGCGCGGAGAGTATTCGTCGATAATTACTCGAACTATAGTTTTGTCACCAAGTAAAGCCATTTCAAACTAAGCCTGATGGCCACAAGTAAAATGAGAACGCCTGTGATGCGTCTTAAATGTTGTGGATTAAATGCGCGAAGACTCAAACTATTGCCGAGCGTCCCCCCGATAATGACAGCCAAAATCAGCGGCCAATATGACACAATATTTAAACTATCATCACTGCCATCTAATTTGATCAATTGCCCACTTAGTCCAGCAAGAGAATTCACAAGAATAAAAAAACTACAAGTCGCCGCGATGGTTTGAGCCTGCCCCCAACGCAGTCGGTAAAGAATTGGGGCCAGAAAAATGCCGCCGCCAATCCCGACAATCCCCGAATAAAATCCAATGATGCCGCCTAAAATTCCGCTTAAAACGGGTTTGCGGTTTACCCTCAATCCCAGCGTGTCCTCGCTCTCAGGCTGACTAAATAAAAGCCTTAGTCCTGCGATCAATAAAGCGGCGCTCAACAGGCCAATAAATAATACTTCAGATACATTGAGGAGGCCACCCAGCATGGCCGCCGGTACAGATAAGGCAAATAACGGCCAAACTTGAGATAATTTGATAAAGCCACCCCGTAAGTAACGCCAACTATTGCTGGTCACGACACAAATATTGCAAACCAGTGAAACAATCGGGATAGCCGTGTAGGCTATCCCTGAAATGGCCAATAAAGCCGTATAGGTTGACCCTCCACCAAAGCCCACAGATGCATAAATGGCAGCGGTGAATAAAAATCCAAGTGCAAGTGTAAGTTTCATGCTCCGTCCTAATCAGCAGCAAAGCAAAATTAATGGAACATATAAGGAGGCGCTAATAAAGGTGATACCGCCCGAAAACCCAATGCGAAACAGATCTTAATGGCTATGTAGAACGGGTGAAAAATATAATTAAAAAGTCCCATTCACTCACATCCATTGTTTGAACACTTGCTCTCAAAGGAAAGCCTTGAGCTCGATATCATTCGTGCGTAATAGCGAGTTCATGGATACTTGTAACCCCTAGGGTAAATTTTGTGACGCAGCTCATAGATAAATTTGGACGCGACATTCGCTATCTACGCATTTCGGTAACAGACCGATGTGATCTGCGCTGTGCTTATTGCATGTCAGAAAAGATGAAATTTCTACCAAGATCTGAGCTACTGACTCTCGAAGAATTAGCGAAGATTGCGCATAAATTCATCGACTTTGGCGTTCAAAAAATTCGTATCAGTGGCGGTGAGCCTCTTGTCCGCCGAGATGTTATGGAACTATTTGCCGATATTTCTCCACGGCTGGGGCAAGACCTTTCGGAATTAACGCTCACAACAAATGCAACCCAGCTTGACAAACATGCTGATAGGTTAGCCTCGCTTGGCATAAAACGTATCAATATTTCTCTCGATAGCTTAATAGAAAAGACCTTTACGAAAATATCAAAGCGAAACGCCCTCCCCCAAGTTTTAAACGGGATTAGGGCCGCAAAAGAGGCTGGCCTTAAAGTCAAAATCAACACCGTTTTATTTCCGGAAAACATCAATGAAATCCCGCACATGCTGCGTTGGGCCCACGGTCAGGGTTTTGATATGAGCCTCATTGAAATCATGCCAATGGGTCAAACCGATACTGAGCGCAGAGAACAGTTCGTTCCGATGAGCAGCGCGAAAGAGGTTTTATCGCAACAATTTACCTTAGAACCTATGGTTACACCGACAAAACTATCCGGCCCCGCCCGATATAGTTTCATTCCAGAGACACAAGGCAGGCTGGGCTTCATATCCCCCCTAACCAATAATTTCTGCGCCGGATGCAATCGGGTCAGGCTCACTTGCACCGGGCGAATATATATGTGTCTTGGCCAAGAAGATCATATTGACCTCAGGAAAGCATTACGCTCTGGTGGCGATATTGAAGCGGAAATAACCCGCGCCGTCAGCCTTAAACCTGAAGCCCATGACTTTGTCATTTCTGATACGCCCAGCGTGCCCCGACATATGTCAGTTACCGGGGGCTGATAATGGCACAATTTGAATTTCTAGGGCGCCTAACTGATCAACTTGATAGCCCAATCGAGTTATCTGTTCCGCCTGAAATCAAGACAATTGCCCGCCTTCGTTTATGGCTAAATACTTCTTTGGATTGTGATCTATTTTCCGACCCAACAATTCGCGCCATTGTAAACGATAACATGGCATCAGATACGACAATCATAAACAATGAAGACAAGATCGTTTTTTATCCTCCAGTTGGCGGCGGATAATGGTCAGCGAAGAGCCAATATTAGCTGAGCAATGTCTAAAGCATTTTTCCGATGCAAATTTACATTCTGGGGCAATAGTGAGTTTTAGCGGCAATGTTCGAACAGATAAGCATGACGGTGGAACGCAAGCTTTGTTCCTTCAAGCCCATGAGCCACTCACAAGTGACAATATTGAAAGCAAGCGACAAGAGAGCCTAAAACGCTGGAACCTTGATGATGCCTATATCCAACATAGAATTGGCCATATCTTACCTGGTGAGACAATCGTTTTTGTTGCGACCGCCGCCAAACATAGGCGTGATGCTTTCTTAGCTGCAGATTTTTTAATGGACTATCTTAAAACCAAAGCTTTCTTTTGGAAAAAGGAAATTGGCGAAACGCGGTCGAGATGGATAGAACCAAAAGCCTCGGATTACCATGATGCGAAACGCTGGCAGGCTACATCAAGCCATATTAAAACAAACAAGGACATATAGGTATGAAGATTGGCATAAATGAAAGCCTGACATTCATTCCGGTCACAATCGCCGTATTGGTCATATCGGATACGCGCGATCAAGACTCAGACACGTCCGGCAAAACGCTTGAAGAGCGTATCAAATCAACTGGGCATAATTTCTTTGAGCGTAAAATCGTAAAGGATGAAGTTAAGGACATTCGCGAGGTCATGCAGGCCTATATTGACAATCCGGATATAGACGTTGTTATCACAAGCGGAGGCACGGGGCTTACCGGGCGCGACGTGACGCCCGAAGCCATTGAACCATTATTTGAAAAAACAATAGATGGGTTTTCCGTGATTTTTCATCAGGTCAGTTTTCAATCAGTCGGGCTTTCAACCTTACAATCCCGAGCATTGGCCGGACTTGCTAATAACACCTTTATTTTCTGTCTACCCGGCTCTAATGGGGCGGTTAAAGATGGCTGGGATAAAGTCATTTCTTTCCAGCTCGATAGCCGCCACAAACCCTGTAATATGGTGGAACTTATGCCGAGACTATCTGAAACATGAGCAAACTTACACATATTGATGCCGAAGGGCGTGCTCATATGGTTGATGTCTCTGACAAAGAGATTACACACCGAACGGCGACCGCTTCGGGCAAAGTTATTATGAGCCAAGCCGCATTTGATCTAAGTCACAATAACAAAAAAGGTGATCCGATTGCGGTCGCCGAACTTGCCGGGATCATGGGTGCAAAGAAAACCTCAGATCTCATTCCGCTGTGTCACCCGCTTCCTTTATCCAAGGTGAGTGTCACGATAAGCCCGCTAGACAAGGAAATTGGATATTTAATTGCTGCAACCGCAAAAACGGACGGTAAAACCGGTGTCGAAATGGAAGCGTTGACGGCCGTGTCTGTCGCCTGCCTCACAGTCTATGATATGTTAAAGGCTGTCGATAAGCGAATTTTGATATCCGACATTAAATTGATGCAAAAATCCGGTGGGAAATCCGGAGATTTTGAAAGATGATAGGCGTCGAAGAGGCGCTTAAAGCCCTTGAGGATAATCGGCCCGATTGGGGAACAGTTGAGCTACCTCTGGATCAAATTAATGGGCTAGAGCTAGCTCAAGACATCATCGCACCTTTTAACCACCCCAAATCCTCCGTGTCTGTTATGGACGGTTATGCCTTTCGGACCGACGACGCGGAAAAACCTCTAGACCTTATCGGTGAAAGCCGGGCCGGCGTCCCCTATGACGGAGAACTTGGCGCAGGCGAAGCTGTGAGAATTTTTACAGGTGCCCTTTTACCAAAAGGGGCCGACCAAGTCGAAATGCAAGAGAACGCCGTATTGAACGGCCAAACTGTTTCTTTCTCTAGCCTCTCTACCCACCGAAATTTTGTTCGTAAGGCAGGATCGGACTTTTCTAAGGGGGCTTGTCTCTATCCAAAGGGGCGACGAGTGACCCCCGAAATGATCCTCGGTATCGCAACATGTAATTTTGCGGCCCTAACGGTGAAACGAAAACCGACAGTGGCATTACTAAGCAGTGGTGATGAGCTTAGATCCGCCGGAAGTATGTTAAGTGATGCCACGATCATAAATTCGATAAACCCGGCTCTCGCGGCTTTGCTGACGCAATGGGGGGTGATCGTCCAAGACCTCGGCATCGCCACAGACAATGAAAATGATATTAATGACAGAATAGCCAATTGTGACGCGGATATTATCGTACCCATTGGCGGCGCATCCGTTGGGAATTATGATCTCATGCAGCCTATCGCAAAATCCCTCGGTTTTGATCCGGTTTTTTCTAAAGTAGCTGTAAAGCCCGGAAAGCCCACATGGTTTTCAAAACGGGGAGATCAGTGTATTTTAGGCTTGCCGGGCAATCCATCTTCGGCGTGGGTCTGCGCACAGGTTTTTTTAAAGCCCTTTATCCTCGGACGACAGCCTTTAAAAACGGCTATTCTGGATCAAAGCATCTCCAAAAACGGACCAAGGGAAACTTACTTAAGAGGAAAATATCTAGCGAACGGGCATGTGGCCCCCCTCTCCCGACAAGATAGCGGGCTTGTCACACCTTTGGGAGATGCTGATATTTTGATACGCGTTCCTGCCTATTCAAATAGGTTAAATAAGGGCGATAAAGCAACCATTGTTAAATTTGGACAACACTTTCAAAGTAGTAATAGCTAGCATCGATTACATACGGGATTGTTAGCTTTAGCATCAAAACTAATTTTTACGACGACGATGCTAAGAAAACTTATTGTGTTTCTTACTTGCGATGTAAAAGACGCTCATTACTATCTTAGATAATAATGAGCGCTAGTTGAGGAAGAGCCTTGGATTGGCCCCTTATCACAGGCATCAGACCTGTAATTCTTTTATGACTTGTTCATCCGGTTTTCGATTAGCTCATCGACAACGGCTGGCTCAGCAAGGGTCGAGATGTCTCCGAGTTTGCTATAATCATCCGCCGCGATTTTACGTAAGATACGACGCATGATTTTGCCTGAGCGGGTCTTCGGAAGACCGGGTGAAAACTGTATCAAATCTGGTGTCGCGATTGGGCCTATTTCTTTGCGCACATGTTTGACAAGGTCTTTGCGCAACGAGTCGTTGACCTCGGTGCCTGCTGTGACGGTCACATAGGCGTAAATCCCCTGCCCTTTAATGTCATGTGGATAACCAACCACAGCGGATTCAGCGACAGCCGCGTGAGATACAAGCGCGCTTTCAACTTCGGCGGTTCCCATGCGGTGCCCAGATACGTTGATGACGTCATCGACACGGCCCGTAATCCAGTAAAAGCCGTCTGCGTCTCGCTTACAGCCATCACCGGTGAAATAGTTTCCGGGATAAGTCGAAAAATAGGTATCAATAAAGCGTTGATGATCGCCGTAAACGGTGCGCATCTGCCCGGGCCAGCTTCCTTGAATTATCAGATTACCTTCGGTTTCGCCTTCAAGCAATTTACCGTCCGCATCAACAAGCGCTGGCTTAATTCCAAAGAAAGGATGCGAACCTGCACCCGGTTTCATATCCGTTGTTCCCGGCAACGGCACAATCATCGCTCCGCCTGTTTCCGTCTGCCACCATGTATCAACAATCGGGCAACGTCCCTCGCCGACATTGTGGAAATACCATTCCCAAGCTTCAGGATTAATCGGTTCACCGACAGTACCGAGTATACGCAAACTTTTGCGGGATGTTTTTTTCACAAGCTCCACACCTTCACGCATAAGCGCGCGGATCGCAGTCGGCGCCGTATAGAAAAGCGAAACTTTGTATTTGTCCACAACTTGCCAGAAACGCGAGGCGTCCGGATAAGTCGGGACGCCTTCAAACATGACGGTGGTCGCGCCGTTGGCCAATGGGCCATATACAATATAGGTATGCCCAGTCACCCAACCGACATCCGCAGCGCACCAATAGACATCGTCTGCTTTGAGATCGAACACATATTCATGGGTCATAGAAGCCCAAACCAGATAGCCTCCAGTGGTATGCAATACGCCTTTTGGCTTTCCCGTTGAACCAGATGTATAGAGAATAAATAATGGATCTTCAGCATTCATAGGCTCGGGAGGGCAGTCAGATGTGACGCCTTTTAGAGCTTCATCCAACCACACATCCCGGCCACTGACCATCTCGACATCACCCCCTGTGTGTCGGACGGTCAAAACCGTCTTAACAATGCCTGCGAGATCACAAGCGGCATCGCAATTAGCTTTGAGCGGAACTTTTTTTGTGCCGCGTAAGCCCTCATCTGCTGTGATAACAAATGTACTGTCGCAATCCGTGATACGCCCAGCGAGCGCTTCAGGAGAGAAGCCGCCAAAGACCACGGAATGGATCGCGCCAATTCTCGCACAGGCCAACATAGCAATCGCGGCCTCCACAATCATAGGCATGTAAATGGTAATACGGTCACCTTTTTTTGCGCCAAGTTTTTTCATTACATTGGCAAAACGGCATACCTCTGCATGCAGTTCCCGATAAGTCAATTTTTTGGCTGGCGAGCCTGGGCTATCAGGTTCCCAGATGATGGCGGTTTTATCGCCTTGGGTCTCAAGATGCCGATCAAGACAGTTCTCGGTCACATTTAGGACACCGTCCTCGTACCATTTCACATACAGGTCTTTTTTATCCCAACTGACGTTTTGGACCTTGGTGTAAGGTTTCATCCATGTCAGACGCTGCCCCATAGTTCCCCAAAAACTTTCGGGGTCTTCTATGGACGCCGCATACATGGAGGCATAGCTCTCCGGTGTCAGATTGCTGCTTGCTGCGAACTCAGAAGGGACAGGATATTTATTATTGGACATGACTCACCGATAACCAAATTGATAGATGCAAGAAATATAAGATATTTGGGCGGCCTTTGGCCACCCATAATGATTAAATTCTAGAATCCATATTTTGTTGAGAAGGTAAAGCGAGTGAGAGAGCCATCTGTTCCGTTACCGAGTTCTCTTTCTCCATACAGCCCTTCAATACCAACGTTTACCTTTGGCGCGATATCCCAGAGATAAGCTACATAAGCTGATCTGGTGCTATCCGTCGCTATAGCTTCAAGAAAATCTGGCTGATCGGCAAATAGTGCGGATACGCCCACATTTAGTCGTGACTTATCGGAGACAGGCAGACGATAAGCCACATGACCACCATAAGATGGAATAGCCTCCAAATCTCCAGTTAGCGGATCTACAGCCGCAGCATTAAGTGAATTAAGCCCCAAATATCGCCCTAGGCCTTCGCCGCCCGTCGCACTAAATCTCAAATCCCCAGGACCAACGTTTAGGCGACCGGCAACGCTTAATCCCCAACCAAACGTAGACTCAGAATCCGTCGTAGCGGTATCAAAGCGAAGCTGTCGAGCGATGCCTGCAAGAGAAACATTCCCATAATCACCCTTGAGATTATATCTCGCAACCGCATCTGGGAAGATATTGCTATCGGCTTCAACCCGACCTGCTAGAGTTGCAGGCGTAATGGTCGCGTTTCCGTTTTCAAGAGCGACTTGGAAATTTCCGTTTGTGTAACGGATTTGAGGTTGGCGGATAAAGGGCTGTCCGTCGCCCAAAACATAGAAGCTTGCGCTTTCAGGAATCGAAGACGTATTTTGAAATGTCGACCATTCCTGTCCAATACGCACGCCATTATAATCAATGTAAGCACGTCTCAAGCGAGGAGCGAATGAATTGGAAACACGTTCGTTACCTTGTCCTGACAATAAGAAGTCAGTTTCAATATAGGCTGTCGCAGTCTTACCGCTAACGTCACGGCTACCCGTCACAGAAAACCGCGTCGCTTCTCCCGTTAAGTCCGTGACGGTTGTGCTATTATCGCCATTTCCTACGGGTGTAGCACCTGGAATAAAGAAATCTCTAACGACTGATCCGGAAGCAAATCCTCCATCTGAATAATTACTCAAGTGCGCGTCAAAATCAACAAAGCCGCCGAGTTTAAATGTTGTATCTCCGACCTTAAAACCATTCGTAGGTGTGCTCCCAGCGCTGCCTATGATTGGCGTATCTTTAACGACTTGTTTTAACGTGATGATATCAGAATCTGTTTGGGCCCTTTCTGCCGCCAACTCAGCTCTTAATTGTGAGACCATAGCCTCTAGAGCTTGCAACCGCGCTTCGGTTGATGAGCTTTGAGCAGACGCCATAGGTGCATAGGCTGTAGCAACAGATGCTAGAAGTAATATTTTAAGACCATTTTTCATGAGTTTCTCCCCTGTATATTCAATCCTTGTCTCTTAAAGATTGGCTTTGCGCCATTAGCCATTGGTGCTAAGACTAAGGTCGTATATACTAAAGTCGCAGAAGTTTATATGCGGGCGCTAAATATAAAAATTTCGGTTTAGACCGATAAGAGGGAAGAATATTGGCCGAGGCTCTGAAAGTACTGGTCATTGACGATCATCCATTATTTCGTGGAGCGCTTGAACTCGCGCTAATAAAATCAAATATCTCTGCTAAAAACATACTGAGCCATAGTTGTATCTCAGAGGGTCTGAAGGCTCTAAATGATGATAATTACTCGTTGGTATTACTCGATTTGAACCTTTCCGACGCTCAGGGTTTTGAAGGGCTTTCAAAATTACGGGCTTCACATCAATCAGTCCCTATTGTCATCGTTTCCGCAACCGAAGCAAACGAAGCTTATCAAACAGCTAAATCATTGGGAGCTGCTGGCTATATTCCAAAAAGTAGTTCTCTTGAGCATATTACCGAGGCTGTCGAGACCGTATTATCTGGCAGACAATCCTTCCCAAAGAATATGTCAGAAACAGAGAAGACTGACACACGAGCAGCAGAAAAGCTACACAGTCTGACACCGGCACAACATCGAGTTATGAGCTTCCTATCCGACGGGCTACTCAACAAACAAATTGCTTTTGAGATGGGTATCTCGGAGGCGACAGTAAAAGCCCATATGACTGCAATATTTAGAAAATTAGGCGCAAACAACCGCACACAGGCCTTGCTCGTTTTCAGAAATGCGACGAGGCTTACTGTTTAATTTCTATTCGGCAACTTGCGGAGAAATACAGCTTAAAAGAAATCGTCTTATATCAGATGGGTTGGCGGGTTTACTTAAAACCCTGACATTATCGTTTGCAGAGTGACGGCGGATATCTTTGGTTTTACGCGCTGACAAAATACATACATTTTCAGGTGAACTTAGATGTGATCTTAAATGTGAAATTACCTCAAGCCCATTCTCATTATGACCTAATTGAAAGTCTGCGATAATTGCTTTGACGTCGTGGTCACAAACCAACTCAAGAGCTTCTTCACCATTCGTACAGGTTAAAACATCGCATTCCCACCGTGACAATAGAGTATTCATTCCATCCAAAATAGTCACCTCATCATCGATACACAACACCGTCAGGCCTTTAAGTTCAGCGCTAACGTACTCGGTAGACTTCGGAATAGCTTTTTCTTGTTTGGATAAATACGCAGCGCGGTCTAATGAAACGGAGAACATACTGCCTTTACCAAGAATTGATCGAAACCCTATTTCGGCCGACATGAGTTCTGCCATCCGTTTTGCTACTGAGAGCCCTAATCCAGCTCCACGTATTCCCAAATTGTCAACATCTTCAAGACGCTGAAATTCATCAAAAATCAGACTTTGTTTGTCTTGAGAAATACCTGGTCCGCTATCCCAAACCTGAATACATACCTTACTACCTTGGCGTCGTGCTCCCATAACTATCCCGCCCAGCTGCGTATAACGCCGTGCATTAGATAGAAAATTGCGTAGGATACTTTGTAGAAAATCAGGATCAGCATGAACGCTGAGACGTGTCGGCACAAAGCGTAAATCCAATCCTGCTTTCTCTGCCATTGGTTTAGCTTCATTAACGAGATCCTGAAACAGCTTACCAAGAACAACGTCGGTCATTTGCGGCTGAATATTAGAGTGATCAAGGCGCGAAATATCCAACAGACCTATTAATAGCTGATCCGCTGACTGGATCGCTTGATCAGCTTTATCGAGAATTAATTGCGTCTCACCGTCTGATTTAACCGCGCCTAAAAACAAACGAGCCGCGTTGAGAGGTTGTAGTAAGTCATGGCTTGCGGCTGCCAAAAACCTCGTTTTGGATGCATTGGCTCCAACCGCTTCCTTTCTGGCATTATCAAGATCCAAGGTAAGAGCTTCTAGCTCTTCTGTTCTCATTTTAACACGAGCTTCGAGAGTTTCGTTGGCTTCAATGAGAGCCCGCTCCCGTAATTTATCATCTGTAATATCCGTGAAGGTCGTCACATAGCCACCGCCTGGCATCGGATTTCCAGAAATTCGAATGAAACGGCCATCTGGATTTTGCCGTTCATAAATATGGGCTTTGCCTGCACGCATATGATTGATCCGCTTGAGAGCCTGACCTGACGCACCTTCCGCAGTTATCCAACCGGTCGAAATATTGTACTCAATAAGCCTCCTGACCGGTGCTCCTACATGGAGCAATTCGGTCGGATAATTGAATAGTTCGATATAAGCACCATTCCATGCAATCAAATTTTGATCCTTATCAACGACACTAATGCCTTGAGACACATTTTCTAAGGTTGATTGGACCATATGCTGATCAAAACGCTCAGAATTACTCGTTTGATCAAAAATGGTCAGTATGTCATCAAGCTCGACGTTGACGCCGGCTAAGACTGAAGACATTATCACCCGAGCAGACGAAGCTCCAATAGCTCTGGCAAGAAGTTTTTCCGTATGTTGAACTAATTGCCAATCGGCTGGACCTGAGCCTTTAATGACGGCATTATTATCTTGTCCGAATTTTTCAAAGGAATGTGCGACAGCCTCAGTGTCTAAAAACCGCGCAGCGAGAACAACGAGACCATCCGGCGATATAGATGTAATTTGTGTGTTAGGATTAACACCGCTCGTGATTTTTTCAATTCCAGGCGCTGTAAACGCCACAGCTTGTACTCTATCTCTTAAGCGCTCAGTTGATAATAGAGACACCAAGATGAACCCCAGCAAATTGGCACTTAGGCTCCAAAATACTCCGTGAGTTAAACTATCTCCAAGACCAAACCCGAAAAGCTCATGCGGATTTAACGCAGGAGGCATAACTGAAGCCATAGCAGTTATACCAAATACGGCGGGCAAAAATAAGGTGTACCCCCAAATCAATATACCAAGTGCCAATCCGCAGATAACACCACGCTTCTTACCATGGCGCCAGTAAATAGACCCAATAAGCGAAGGCCCAAATTGTGCTGCAGCAGCAAATGAAAGTAATCCAATTTGAGCTAAGGCTCCACTATCGGCAGCAATACGATAATAGCCATAAGCCAAGAATATCAATCCAACGATGACCATTCGTCTCAATAGGATAAGTTTGGCACCTTCATCCCCCTGTTCATCCGTAAGTCTTCCGCGCTTAATAAAATTGGGTACAATAATATCGTTGGTGACCATGGTAGAAAGAGCAATCGTTGACACGATAACCATGCCCGTCGCAGCTGAGAACCCGCCTAAAAATACGAACATAGCAAGTAACCCATCTCCCTGAGTAAGAGGAAGTTTTAGGACAAATAAGTCTGGTGAAACCCCTGTCGGAAATTTCGACAACCCAGCCATGGTAATCGGAACGACAACAAGGCTTGTTAAAAGGAGATAAAGTGGAAATACCCAACGGGCCCAATTAACTTCTGAAGAATGTCGGCGTTCAATAATAGCTACATGAAACTGCCTCGGCAAACAAATCGCCGCCGCCATGGAGAGCAGCAAGATGGCTACTGCTCGACCTGAAAGCGTGTAATCTCCGAAATGAGATTGCGCATCATTTATGATAACTGGAATGCCGCCTTCAACAACAGTAATAGATAAGGCGCATACCATCATTAGGGCTAATAATTTTATCACGGCCTCAAACCCAAGCACTTGCATCAAACCGCGATTATGCTGTGTAACATCAGATTGGCGCGCCCCGAAAAAGATAGCAAAAGCGGCCATGGCGATAGCCGTTAACAACACGCTCTCATTTGATGGCCCTGTGTCACCAGCCATAGCACTTAAGCTCGAGCCCACTGATTTTAGTTGCAGTGCAATATAAGGTAGGCTTCCCATCACCGCTGCCACAGTCGCCAACATCGCGACACCACGGCTTTTCCCATAACGGGCTGATAAAAAATCCGAAAGGGATGTAATACTCTCTCTCTGCGCAATATCGCCAATCCTTGTGATAACTCGCGGAAAGGCGAAAAATACCAAAGCCGGACCTGCGTAAATCCAGATATAATCCCAACCCGCAGACGCGGCGGTTCCGACGGCCCCAAAATACGTCCAAGAGGTACAATATACTGCAAGGGCTAACGCGTAACCAACACCACTAAAGGGACCGAGGTCGTCATTGTTTTGCGCCGCCTTATCACCTCTCCAGGCGATATAAAAAAGCCCTAATACATATAGGGTCGTTACAGCTATGATCAGCCATACTGGCATATTCTTCCCCTTCTCGCCTATTATGATCAAATCAAACGCGCTTGGCAACATAGCCAAAAGTATGGGGTCATAAAAAAAGCCGCATTGAATGCGGCTAGTTAAAATGCGTTGGAAGGACGCCTATTCTGCTGGGGCCATACCGCCTTCAGCCATTCCGTGTGATGTCCGCTGTCCGGGGATACGAATATCTTGAACCAGATTTTGGATTTCTTGTGGCGGAGCGGGTGTCATAATAGACACGACCACACCTACGGCGACAGCGAGCCACATAAAGATAAATCCAATACCTTCAGGGGACACGCCCATGAACCATTGGTCAGCTGTACCACCACCGAATTTGAAGTAGTAGATATAGCTGAATGTCGTCACAAGACCGACTGACATCGCTGAGATCGCACCTTCCTTATTCATACGCTTCCAGAAAATTCCCAGGAAGATAACCGGGAATAAGGACGCTGCCGCTAAGCCGAAGGCAAAGGCCACAACTTGAGCCACAAATGGAAGCTGGGTCGCGAATATTCCGAGTAGTCCGGCGCAAACAACCGCTGCAGCCGCAGCACATCGAGCTGCAAACATTTCCTGTTTCTCTGTCATGTCTGGTTTAAATGTGCGTTTGAGTAAGTCATGCGATACAGCGGAACTTATCACCATCAATAATCCAGCCGCCGTAGACAGGGCTGCCGCTAAGCCACCTGCCACAACAAGACCAACTACCCATCCTGGCAGCTTCGCGATTTGCGGATTAGCCAAAACGAATATGTCACGGTTAGGTACAACTTCGTTCTTGATTCCATCAGGTGCAGCTGGACCACGATACTGCATGATACCATCACCATTAATATCGTCATAAGCTAATAGCCCTGTTCTCTCCCAAGTTTTATACCACTCAGGAACAGGTTTCCCGCCGCTCGCCGTAATCTGTGCAGCACGCTGTTCATAGTTCTCCGTGTCCGCGATATATGTGGCTTCATTGACTGTATCGATGAAGTTCATCCGGGCAAAAGCGCCAACAGCTGGAGCAACAGTATAAAGACAGGCGATGAACATAAGCGCCCAACCTGCTGATTTACGTGCGGCTTGCGCTGAACTCACTGTGAAGAAGCGGATGATAACATGCGGTAAGCCCGCTGTACCAAACATCAAGGCAGCCGTAATACAAAAGACATCCATTTTCGATTTTGTCGTCTGCGTATATTCCGTGAAGCCTAGTTCTGTAACAACTGAATTCAACTTTGCTAGCATGCTGACATCTGTACCAGCCGCATTACCTATAAAGCCAAGTTGTGGAATAGGATTGCCTGTAATCGTCAATGATATGAAGATCGCGGGCACTGTGTAAGCAAAAATTAGGACCACATATTGCGCAACCTGCGTATAAGTAATGCCTTTCATGCCGCCCATAACAGCATACACGAAAACAATCGCCATGCCGATAAGAATACCCACATTAAAGGGAACGCCAAGGAAGCCTGAAAAGGCCACGCCGACACCCTTCATTTGTCCCGCAATATAGGTAAAGGAAACAAAAAGAGCACAGACAACGGCAATAACACGCGCGACTTTGGAATAATATCGATCACCCACAAAGTCGGGCACGGTAAACTTACCAAATTCCCGCAAGAACGGTGCCAATAATAGCGCTAGGAGCACATAGCCGCCTGTCCATCCCATAAGGTAAACCGAGCCGCCATAGCCCAAAAAGGCAATGAGACCGGCCATAGATAGGAATGAGGCCGCCGACATCCAGTCAGCCGCTGTGGCCATACCATTGACTGTAGGGTGAACGTCATGTCCCGCGACGTAGAAGTCTTCAGTTGTGCCAGCTTTGGCCCAAATCGCGATACCTATATAGATACCGAAGGTCAGAACGACCCAAAAAATTGTCCAAGGATCGACCATGATTTACCCCTTAATTCCGAATTTTTTCTCATACTGGGTCATCTTTCTGCAATAGACGACGATGAGTGCCAAAAAGACATAGATCGCTCCGTTTTGAGCAAACCAAAAACCAAGCGGTGCGCCACCGATAGATAGATTATCCAGTGCCTCTCTAAATAGGATCCCTGCTCCATAAGAGACAAGAAACCAAATCACCAAAAGTGATATCGTTAGCCGAATTGTGGCTTTCCAATATCCTTCCGGGTCTTGTTTATTTTCTGTTGCCAAATCTACCTCCCCTGTGTTTTTTCGTGTATTGGCGTAATTTAGTCGGGATATCCCCGACGATAAATGTCGAACAATTTTAAAATAAAGGGTAGGCAGACTTTAGTCTTAGATAGCTAGTCGGCTTTTCGTTCTTTCCATCCAGCACGGATAAGAAAGCCAGCAATGAGAAAGCCACCAAGAATATAAACTTCGTGTAGACCCAATCCAGGTTCGCTCAATGCTTCAAGACCACGGATGAAAAATATCGCTGCGAAAAGCAGCCCTGACGCTATGAAAAGATGAGATTTCATAATAAGACTATCGTGATACAGAATAATAAAGTCAACATGGACATTGCTAGACTTTGGTCGATTATCATAAACTGATGAGTCCTAAATATAAACGCGCGGGTTATATTGCGTAAAATTAGGGTCTAGATGCTCACCCGTCTTTAAGTTAACCGGAATATGCTCGACCTCTATGCCTTTTAGAGCCAAGGCTATTCGGACTCTATAAACTCAGAGAAGACCGCCAATATCCGTAAAGCTTCATCAAAACTATGAGGGTTTTACGACATGGTTTTCAATGCGGCCAAATATGGACTTACCTTTCGCATCATTCATTTCAATCCCGACACTGTCACCAAAGGACATAAAAGGTGTGATGAACTTTCCAGTCTGTATTTTTTCAAGCATGCGAATTTCAGCGATGCAACTATAGCCGACACCACCGTCTTTGATTTTTTTACCCTCACCGCCTTCAAACTTATTGGAGACCGTCCCAGAACCAATTATGGACCCGGCACAGAGATAACGAGTTTTAGCGGCATGAGCGACAAGTTCGGCCATATTAAACGTCATGTCTGTTTTGACATTGGCCTTCCCAAAAGCGTCGCCGTTATAGTCCACCAAAAGCGGAAGGTCGATTGTATTGCCCTGCCATTTATCGCCAAGCTCATCCGGGCGAGGTCTCAAAATTTACGCAGCGATTGCCGCCAAACTAAACGAAATCCTCATAGATGGTTTTACGGATGTAGGAAAATTAGAAAATTTTTCAAAGACACTAAATCAGTTCATTCAAAAAATGGATGCGATAGCTATTAAAAGTGATCTTAAAAGTAGCAACAGAAAAGCGAGGTC
This sequence comes from uncultured Caulobacterales bacterium, assembly GCA_964587545.1. Classification (GTDB taxonomy): domain Bacteria; phylum Pseudomonadota; class Alphaproteobacteria; order Caulobacterales; family Maricaulaceae; genus JACOMS01. The sequence goes on from CAZPLJ010000015.1 coordinate 32,822, forward strand.
ATAGACCTCGCCATATAATTTAAATTATTGGTTTTAATTACAGGATGAAATCATCCGCTGAAAGGTCATCAATATCGACACCTTGCAGCTCAACACTGGTTTCCCCATCAATATAGATGAATGTTGATCCGTGATCTTCAACAAGATTGAGTTGATTAAAGTTGTCATAATCAAATGCGCTAAGATCAATACGGTCATTGCCTGTCCCAAAATCGGCGATTGCATCATAGTCACTATTCGTTTGAATGATGAACGTATCGGCTCCATTTCCACCAATTAGGTAGTCATTTCCGGCACCACCATTGATGGTATCCGCACCGTTGGCACCGTTAAGAAAATCTTCGCCTAAATTGCCGAGTATCTCATCAGCACCATCACCACCATAGATATCATCGTTACCTTGGAAACCGCGAAGGAAGTCAGCACCATTTGTGCCGTCCAATACATCTGCGCCACTCGTGCCAAGCACTTCATGGGTGTCGACACCTGGTGTAGGCGAAGGCTCAGGTGTAGGCGAAGGCTCAGGTGTAGGCGAAGGCTCAGGTGTTGGAGCTGGCTCTGGTGTTACTGGTGCATCACCTAAGATGAAGTCATCATTGGAAAGTGATCCGACACTAATACCATCTAATACAACACTGGTATTTTCATTGATGTAAATGGCAGTCGATCCGTCATGGTTAACCAGATTAAGATCATCAAAACTATCAATATCGAAGGCTGATAGATCAACATGGTCTCTCCCGATTTCAAAGTCGGCAATCCGATCATGCCCGGCTTCGTTGAAGGCGAACGTATCGGCTCCAGCATCTCCGAAGAGAAGATCGTTACCGGCTCCGCCATAAATCGCGTCATTACCGTTACCGCCAGCGATAAAATCGTCACCATTGCCGCCATGAATTTCGTCATTCCCAGCACCGGCATCAATATCATCATTACCGTTGAAGCTTCTGATTAGGTCAGCTTGGTTTGTGCCATCTATGACATCGGCACCATTGCTACCGTCTATTTCATTGCCATTCACAGGCTCCGGTGTAGGTAAAGGCTCCGGTGTAGGCACAGGCTCCGGTGTAGGCGCAGGCTCCGGTACTGGAGCTGGCGCTGGAAGAGCCGCATCGAATACAATGTTATTAGTCGCTATAAATTCGAATGCACCTAACTGTGCGCCGTCGGCGCCTGGTTCGCTGCCTGTAAAGATAAGCTGATCAATATTAATCAAGGTGTCTGTACCCCAAATATCGTGTGCAACAGTTATACTGCCGTCGCCATTTTGTACGATTGCATATTCGGAACGTAGTCCATCATAATTGATCTGAGATCCGGCTGTTTGACCAATATATGTGTCATTTCCGACACCGCCATAAAGGCCTTGAATGCCATCAACAGCTGTTAAAGTATCGTCACCATTGGTTCCATTTATGACATTGTCATCATCTAACAATTGTGTGGGCGCATTGGGAGTTTGAGCAACTGCGTCCGCGACGCTCAAAGTCTCACCAGTACGAGCGAAAGAAATTGTTTCCACATTTACAAGCGTATTGGCACCCCAAGTTGCATGTGTCGCAAGAACCGAACCATCAGCTTGCATGACAATTGTCCATTCGTTAAGAGCGCCGTCGACTCTTAATTCGTCTGTTCCGCCTGCTCCATCAATAAAATCAACCCCGCGACCAACGAAAAACACGTTATCCGCAGCGGTACCTACTAAATTGTCGTTTGTGTCATTTGACCCTAAAACGCCATTTGCTAATCCATCAACTCCAAGCATATAAATTTCTCCTTTGAAAATATGCTGCATCACAATGATACAATTGCGCCAAACGTCGCAAAAACTAAGCCAGACGGTACGAGGAGAAGAGGAGAACTTGGGAATTGTTTTTTATGGTTAATAAAGCACAAAGATTTATAGTTAAGATTTTCTTCCGAATAAGCGTCCCTTTTCAGTGATTAGGATAATCACAAGAGTTAAAGCCCCAAGACACATATATCCTAAAAGAATAGGCTCGAGGGTCTCATTATAACTACTGGAGACCATCCATCCCAATATAGATGCGATCAATGTGCTTGCAAACCCATAGGCCGCGCTGGCGGATGCGGTATTTTTGCCCTGAGGTTCCATGGCGATGGCGTTAAAGTTGGATCCCATCATACCAAAACAGCCTATGGTTATTGAGAAAAGTGGCAAGAATATTTCAAGTCTCGTCCCAAATAATATTGTGACGGACAAGTTAAGTACTGATGCGCTGATGAAGAAAATAAGAACGATATGGCTAATTCGACGCATACCATAACGCTCAACAAGACTCGCATTCACTAGGTTACCAATCGCTATGCAGCCGGCAATAATGGCAAACAAAAGCGCAAAGCGGTGCCCTTGATTAAACACATCCGAGAAGATTTGTTCGGACGAACTAATAAAGGCAAATAGCGTCCCGAAAATAACCCCGCCAGCCGCAACATACCCCAAAGTCTCCCGTACTTTTACAACCTCACGATAGGCCCAAAACGCTTGAGACAGGTTGAGTGCTTGTCGGCGGTCCTCAGGGTGTGTTTCAGGCAATCTAAAAAACGCCCAACCGGAGATGATAATGCCGCAAATACCTAAAAAGCCGAAGGTCCACTGCCAGGACGCAAATGTCATTATCCCTTGCCCTATGGCAGGCGCAATCAAAGGTACAATCATGAAAACCGTAAAGATGAGCGACATAATACGCGCCATCGCACGACCCGCCACCAAATCTCTAACAACTGATACCACAACAACTCTCACACCGGACGCCGCCATGCCTTGAAGAAACCTTAGCAATAGTAAAACAGAGAAACTTGTCGCTATCATGCAGGCAAAACTTAACGCCGTGTAGGCTAACAAACACGGTATTAAGATGGCCCGTCGCCCAAGGCTGTCTGATAACGGCCCAAAAATTAACTGCGGTGCCCCTAGCCCGATCACATAAACATATAAGACAAGCTGTTGATCATTCGCTCTTTGTAGCTGGTAGCTTTCTTGAATTCTACCTAACGCCGGCAACATAGAATCTATCGCTAAGGCATTGAGAGACATTAAGGCCGCCATAAGGGCTACAAATTCCCACGTGGATAGGGGTAATTTATCTTTTACGTCTCGTGATTGCATCATTGCCGTATGACGCATCAGATCGTTTTACTCAATGACTACTCATTTGCCCTAGCAGAACTATTAGACTCACTTCTATTGAGTTTTTGAAGGTTCAACATTAAAGCCGCGGCGCTCCATGCTGCCCCAACTTGGTTTCCTTCCCCGCATATGCTGAATAAGTCCCCTCACCCGCCAAAAGGAGCAGATTTGACGATAGCCAAAATTTTCCGCCATAGCCGTTAGCAAGACCTTCCAAATATCGCTGCTACGTGAAAAGCGTTCGATTTCATCCTGTTCTATTGCAAGTGATAAGGCCGTAATCAATACGCCGAAACTAAAAATCAAAGCTGTAAGTGCCACAAAGTAACGGACATCCATCCAACCCAACAAGACAAAAATCAGCATAAGGAGATACCCCAATATCTCCGCTATAGGGCTCACCAAATCGACAATGAGGAATGTCGGTAAAGTAATCTTACCCATGCGACCATATTTGGGATTAAATAGCATGCTTCTATGACGACTGAGACATTCCAAGGCGCCGCGCTGCCAGCGCGTACGTTGATTAGACAGAAACTTGAAACTTTCCGGCGCCTCTGTCCAACAAACGGGTTCTGGGACATATCTCACAGCATATGGCTTATCTTGATCCATCATATAACGATGCATCTTCAAAACGAGTTCCATATCCTCGCCAACCGTGGTCGTGTCATAACCTCCGACGGCAACAGCAATTTCACGCCTGAAAATACCAAACGCTCCGGAAATAATTGCAAGGCTACCTTTTCGACTGGCCGCCAGCCGCGCCATTAAAAAGGCGCGAATATATTCTACCACCTGTAACCGAGCGAGAAAGTTTTTAGGAAGGCCGTATTCAACCACTTGCCCGTTTTCGATTTTACACCCATTCACGATACCGACGGTTCCTCCAACCGCAATCACATTGTCTGAAGTCTCGGTAAAAGGGCGAACAGCTTTCAGGAGCGCATTCGACTCTAATAAAGAGTCAGCATCTATCACGCAAAAAAGCGGTGTTCTCACACATGTGAGCCCAACATTTATAGCGTCTGCTTTTTTCCCATTTTCTTTATCAATGAACAGTAAAGCCGGGTATCGGTCAGATCGATAAATTTGGCGGATAGGTTTATGCGTAATTGTTTCAGAATCACGCACCAGATATGTTTCCGTCATATCAAACTGGGCAATCATGGTTTCCGCCGTGCTGTCTTTGGATCCATCATTAACAACGATAATTCTTAGATGAGGATAGCGCAGACTAAGCAAAGCCATCACACTCTCTCGAATGGTCGCTTCCTCATTATAGGCAGGAACAATAACGGATATGGGCAGTGCGGCGCGGGAACGAAGTGTGTCCCACCCCGCATGATCATCCTCGCGTTGGGTACGTTTGTTGAGCTCTATCCAAGCATGAGGAATAGACCATGCATAAACAATATTTTGTATCAAACCCGTTAGAACAACAAACAGGCAAACCCAAAAGATGAAGCTACGAAACTCTGGATAGCTCCCGATATCAGCCGCCCACTCAAACATATCCGGACTTAATTTCTAGAGCAACATCTGCTGCCATTTTGTTTTCGCGTGCCAAATTTTCTATAAATTGTCGTCCTGAATTACCCGTATTCCAGATAGCTTTCAAAGCCCAATATTGCACCCAGTTAAGTGGATCGTTCGATAATTTGTAAAGTTGAGGGACAAGATCACTTCTGCGAACTTCTACGGCAAGTTTCGCCGCATTGATTTTGACATGAGTTGATTCACTTTCAAGGCCTAAAGCGAGCGCATCTATATCAGTCTGATATCGCGATACAGTTGATAGCGCTAAGGCTGCTGAGATAATTTGAGGATTATCGGAATTTATTAGCTGATCGATATCCAGACGTGTATCCGGGGGCATGAGTAACTTTAACGCTCTTAGCGACGCTATTACTTGATAATCAGAACGATGAGACTTTACGACATTCTCAAGGAATGGAACGGCTTTGTCTCCTAATCGAGCTAATATATCCGCTAAGATCTGGGGGGCATTCCAAAAGGCTTCTTCGAGGCTCTCATAAATATCATCAAGAAACATAAAGGCTTTGCGCCTCGCCAGTGATCTGGCAGCTGTAAGCCTTATATATTTATTATCTGACGTAAGTCCTGCATGTATTGCATTCAGGCTTTCCTGAGTGTCAATATAACTTAGGACTTTCATGGCACTCATACGCGTGCCGCTTATACCATCTCTTGTAGCTTCAATTAATCTGCCTTCACTTTCATTGCGTGAAATAAGCGATTGTAATTTATGATGTTTTACTCCCTTTAACGTTCTAAAATAGTGAAGCAACACTTCAGCCATATCACGTATGTCACATGTCAGCGGAGTCTCTTCTGGATCAATCTCTCCCTTAAGAGCTTTCATGATGAAGTCGTGATAGCGATCTTTACGTCTCTGTCGCTTGAGAAAATGACGATTTCTAACATATCGTCTCACAACAATGACAGCGCATATAAAAACGGCGGCAAAGAAAAAAATAGCCGATATACCCCAAAATACGGCAAGTAGGCTTACGTCAGAATTTTCGTGTAAAACCGACATTTAAACTATCTCTGGTAAAACTATTCTCACGCTTATGCTCGGACATGTTCAGATGTATTTGCAATCCGTCAACGACCTCATAAGAAACACCTCCAAACAAACTCCCTGTTTGGATTGCTATCCCATCAATTGTCTCTGGGGCTTTTGCATAACCTGCATTGACTTCGATACGGTCGCTAAGAGGTAGACGACCTTGGATTAACCACCCGAGATCATTCCCGCCATTTTCTTGGACGGTACCAATCAATCTGGTTGAAACTATCGCGCCATTTTTAAAATAAGCCGTTACATCTGGCTGATAGGTGTGGACATTTCCGGTCTCATATTGATCAAATTTGTAACTTACACTTGGATATATGACGACGGATCCATTTGGATCTATGGACCTGCCGATATTGGCTCCCGCTGAAATGTCGGGTCTAAAATCGGCGTCTGGCGTAACACCAGCCGTTACTCCCCAGTCCCATCCGCCACGTTGTGCGTCCGCAATATTCGTCGTGAATTGCACATCACGTGACCCAAATCTTTCATAATGCTGAAAAGAGGCCAGATAAGTGACGTTATTGTTTGTATATTCTGCGCTGAGATATTGATCATTCCAATTTTCAACGTCATCTGTATCAAATCCATAACTATTTGAACCGCCATCAATCCGCCAATTCGTGCCCTCGCTTTTAGCGGTAAGAACATTTTCCAACCCTAGTTGAGCATCTGTATATCCAGGTGCAATGGATAGAACGGATTGATAGTTCTTTTTAGCTGCATTTAAATTACCCTGATAATATTCAAGATTTGCAGCAGCTAATAAAAGATCAGCATTTTGTGGAAACTCCTGCATAAGTGAATTAAGCTCAGTTTCTGCTTCTACGTATTTACCTGCCCATGACAGGATGCGCGCTTTTAGAAATCTGTGATCATAGCCATTTTTTGTCTCCAGAGAGGCAGTCGACAGTAATTCTAACGCTTGTTCAAACTTTTGCACGCCGGCTAAGTCCATTGCTCGGCTTGAAATTTCAGATGCTGTCGCTGTTGAACTTAAAAACAAAGCAACGAGCACAGTAAAAATGTATTTTTTTATTATTTTACAGAAGCTTACCATCTTTTCTTCCTGTCCAATTGCTTTAGGACTCGCATGGCCACCTCTTCAGGATCAAAAGGCTTAGGAATGAAATCGGCCGCACCTTTCTCAAGCCAGCTTTGCGCCTCGCCTGCATTGACCATGGCTGTTAGTACAAGAACAGGAATGGATTTTAGGTTAATTTTGCTGCGAATTTCATAAAGAACAGTATCCCCGCCTAGGCGTGGCATAAACCGATCAAGAATGATCAAATCAGGAGTCATCTCTGAAAGGTAAGTCAAAGCTTCAATCCCATCAGATACCAAATCAACGACAAACCCTTGTACTGACAGAATATGTTTCAAAAGATCTTGAACCGCAGGATCATCGTCTACTATAAGTATAGTTTGAGCAGGTTTATCCAGATAACTGCGGGCTTTTTGGGATATTTCCAATACGTCTCGTGGATCTTCACATAGCTCTTCCACACCCAAGGATACGGCCTCCGCCATGGCGTCAAAATCATTGACTTCAAATGCTAGAAAAACCGGCACAGACCGAAAAGCAGCTCCGGATTTCAGCTCTTTCACAAATTGCAATCCGGTTTCGCCGTTTAAGTCCTGCTCCATGATTACTAAATCAGGCTCAACGGCTTCCAGGGTTGATCGCGCCTGTCCTAAGTTTGAGCTTTGATAAACTTCAAATTCCTCTCCTAATATGCTGGCCATGAGTTCTCGAATATTTCGATCTTTATAAACGATAAGTATACTCTTGCGACCCAGGCCTAATGATATGTCTCGGGGATAAGAGATATTATCATAAGCCTGAGCTGCAAGAGTAGATTTGAGCCCGGTACCAGGCTCATATTTGCTGTTACCGCAGCAAATTTCTTTGATAGTTTCGACAAGATCCATGACAGAAATCATGGCGTCGGAAAATGTATTCGTATTGTAGGGAGCTTTTAAGAAGGCTTCAGCATGCTTAGCTAAGTCACCAAGATGGGAGTAGCCATACATGGCGGCATTGCCTTTAATGCGATGAGCTAAATCGGCAATATGGTACGGATAGGCCTGGACACTCGGCCCATCCAATAACTGCTCTATGGCAGTATCAAATTCACTGGCAGCATCGCGTAAATAGTCAAAATAATTTTGACGTAAACGACCCTGCTCAGTCAGATTTATGACCTGACTGTTTCCCAATTTTATCCCCAATTTTTCACTGATGTCTCGGTAAAGACAATCAGAAAATCGCAGCAATGATTGCTACCGGGGGATTAAATCAGACCGGAGTTTAAATCGGCTTAGACTTTATGGTTTCGTCGGGCCTAAATATTTTGGTTAACAAATCGCTAATCTTTACGGCAGGACGGCTAGTCCCGCATATGACGCCATATCGCCCAACTCTTCTTCAATTCGCAATAGACGATTATATTTAGCAAGCCGATCTGATCGTGCTAATGAGCCCGTTTTGATCTGACCGCAATTTGTGGCAACAGCAAGGTCGGCTATTGTTGTATCTGCAGTTTCGCCAGATCTATGCGACATCACAGCCGTAAATCCGGCTCGATGGGCCAAATCAACCGCGTCAAGCGTCTCTGACAAAGTCCCGATTTGATTGACTTTTACTAATATTGAATTGGCGGCTGCCTTTTCTATACCTGTTGTGAGCCTTTTAGGATTGGTTACGAACAAATCATCTCCGACAAGCTGGCACTGATTGCCTATCGCAGACGTCAAGGCTTGCCATCCGTCCCAATCATCCTCGTCCATCCCATCTTCAATAGAAACAATCGGATAATTATCGACAAGGTTTTTGAAATAGTCGACAAATTCGCCAGAGCTTAAAGTTTTGCCTTCGCCGGCTAGATGATATTTACCGTCTCTGTGAAACTCTGTTGAGGCAACATCTAGCGCTAAATAAATATCTTTACCTGCTTTATATCCCGTGTCTTCTATCGCACTCATAATGTAATCAAGTGCAGCAACTGACGAAGACAGCGCAGGCGCGAAACCACCCTCATCTCCTACATTCGTATTATGTCCGTCTGATTTTAATTTAGCTTTCAGCGCATGAAATATCTCGGCTCCCATACGAAGCCCTTCGGAAAAGCGATCTGCGCCAACTGGCATAATCATAAATTCCTGAACATCGATCGGATTATCAGCATGCTCGCCGCCATTAATGATATTCATCATCGGTACGGGCAAGACATGGGCGTGAGTTCCACCTACATAGCGGTAAAGCGGAGTTTGTTGCGAATTGGCAGACGCCCGTGCCACAGCCAGAGACACACCCAACATCGCATTGGCTCCAAGCCGGCCTTTATTTTCCGTTCCATCTAAATCGATGAGGATCTGGTCGATACCGCGCTGATTTTCAGCGTCTAGACCATATAATGTATCTGCGATTTCCGTATTGACGTTGGAGACGGCCTTAAGCACGCCTTTTCCACCGTAGCGCTTCTTATCACCATCGCGAAGCTCAACAGCTTCGTAAGCGCCTGTGGACGCGCCACTTGGTACCGCCGCGCGACCGAATGATCCGTCAGATAGGGAGACGTCAACTTCGAGAGTGGGATTACCACGACTGTCCAGGATTTCCCTGGCGAAAATAGTTTCAATTTCTACCATGGGAGGCTCCGTTATTTTGAATAGTTATTCTTTAGGTTCGAGTACCTGACGGCCTTTATACATGCCGGTCTTAAGATCAATATGGTGCTGGCGACGTAACTCGCCGCTGTCTTTATCTTCGACATAGTTGACAGCAGATAATTTATCATGCGAGCGGCGCATGCCACGACGTGAATTTGAAATTTTACTCTTTGGGACTGCCATTTGCGGCTCCTTAAGTGATAAAAAATGGCCCGAAACAAAGTCGGACCGATTAGTTTGCGCGCGCATTAGCCGATTTGTGAAACTTCTGCAAGCTTAGAATGACCCAACGAGCGGGCCATTTTTGGCAATACATTCATATTAACGGGATATCAACCATAACTAGATATACAGAATAGGATAGAAGCATGGGATTTATGTTGGAGGTTTCTTATGTCACGAAATTCATTGATCATTACGGCGTTACTTGCGTCATCAATTGGATTATCTGGGTGTTCTTCAGTTTGGGATAGTGTTGGTGATAGGGCTGAAGCCAAAACAGAAAAGACGAACACCTCATTTTTACGCGGATTTTTTGACTTTAGACCTAAATCCGAAATTGCACGGCTGGCTGGTGTAGATGTTGGCGTTCATAGCTTTGCTGAAGCAGACATTCCTCAAGACGTTGGAGCAACTTATATTGCTGAAACGTCACTTGGTCGTTTTTCACCTCCTATTGCTAAGGGAACAAACCTTCCAACGCAAACACAGCCAGTAGATGCAGTGTCGTTTGACAATTCATTACCTGGATGCCCGGACGGGACTTACCTCACCGAAGACAATGCGTGCATGTTCTTAGATTCGGAAAGTGTCACATTCGACGCAAATGCTAACGATGCTAACTTCTTTAACACGACAACGGAGACAGCGGCTTTCGATACGTCTCAGCCTGGATGCCCCGAAGGGACTTTTCTTACAGAAGAAAATGCCTGTATGTTCTTTGATTCAGAAAGTGTCACATTCGACGCAAGTGTTAATAATACAAGCCTTTTAAACCCGATAACGGAGACAGCGGCATTCGATACGTCTCAGCCCGGCTGTCCTGACGGAACCTACCTAACTGAGGATAATTCTTGTATGTTTTTTGACACCGAGGATTATGATCTTGGACCTCTTAATCAAGAACCTGTTTTCGTTGATACATCCCCTATTCCCTGTCCAGAAGGAACATATCTAGCCGGTGAGAACGAATGTCGCTCACTCGAGACTGATACATTTGATTTTGCTCAAGATCCTCCGGTTGGCACTGATGTTGTCACGCCGATTGTCACGCAAACGACTCCGGTTCAATCGACACCGACATTTGATACGGCGACCGCCTGTCCTGAAGGGTTTCAAGAAACGGCAAGTGGACAATGTCAATATAAAGGCGCGGAGCTCCAAAACGCCGTCGATCTCATCGCGGCAGAGTTCGCCGCCAAATAAGTCTAACAAGCCCGGCATTGTCCGGGTTTTTTTATACCTTTAGCGCCCCCAAGGCCATAAGCGCCTCATCTTGTTTCTCGTTTCTTCAACCTCAGGCTCGTCATCGTCTTGTGGCCGACGCCTTTGAGGCCGGCTCAACGTTCCAATCCGACCACCAGCATATTGCTGCAGCGCTGCAATACGTTTTTCAATTGGTGGGTGGGTCGCAAATATACCGGCAAAGCCAATACGCGGATTTTCAAACGCCATTTCCCTAATCTCGGCCGGCACATGTTCTAAATTTGCTTTGCCAGAAATTTTTTGCAGCGCTCGGATCATAGCATCGGGATTTTTCGTGAGCTCAACGGCCCCCGCATCGGCCATATACTCTCGTTTGCGTGACAGAGCGAAACGAATCAAGATTGCCAACATATAGGCGACAAATATAATGATCATCCCAAACACAATCAGCGCACCACTATTACCACCGCCACTACGCCGATGATGATCACTCCGGGGTAGGTTTGTGCGCATAATCGACCGCACCATACCCTCGCCGAAAAATGAAAATATCCCGACAAATATAACGGCAATAATTAGCAACCTCACATCATGATTTTTTACATGGGAGAGCTCATGCGCGATTACCGCCTCCAACTCTTCATCATCCAGGCTTTCCATGAGGCCACGGGTTAGCGTAATCGTGTAATTGCTGGTTTGGATACCGCTAGCAAAGGCATTCATGACATGCGTCTCGATCACCCGTAATTTGGGCATGATAATCCCGCGGGATATACAGAGATTTTCCAGCAATCGAAAAGCGCGGGGTTCCTCGGAAATCGTGACAGATTTGGATTTGGACGCCATATTGATCATAGTGTTATGACCAAGAAAAGCGACGGCAAACCACCCTCCCGCGACGCCTAAGGCGACGGGTGCAGCCGATGGCATGGATTGGGCGGCAAAAACCAAACCCTGATCGGCGCTCATGCTAGATGTAAATCCTGACCATATTAAAATAAGCGCAAAAGCGAGACCTAATAATAACACCGGAAACAGCGCCAATAATATAATGCAGCGAAGGTTATTATTCCAGATATGGGTCTTAAGACCGTAAGCCTGCATCATGGCAGGAGACCTATTCTATGAACTAAAATCAACTTCCGGAGGGGTCTGAAGGAGCTCTCTTCCTTCAGGAGCTTCGAAGAATTCGCGCTCGTTGAAATTAAACGGCCCCGCAATCAAGACAGCTGGGAATTGCTCGCGGCCCGTATTATACTCCTGAACGGCATTGTTATAGAAACGACGCGCGGCCGCAATTTTATTTTCAATATCGGCTAGCTGATCTTGAAGCTGAAGGAAATTTTCATTGGCTTTTAAATCCGGATAATCTTCAGCTAGCGCAAATAGCTTACCTAGGGCCGCGGAAAGCATACCTTCAGCCGCCGCTTGACCTTGCACAGACCCCGCGCCGACGGCCGCGTTACGCGCTTGAATAACCTCATTGAACGTATCTTTTTCATGGGCGGCATACCCTTTGACCGTGTTGACGAGCTGCGGGACGAGATCTTGGCGCTGTTTGAGCTGTACTTCGATATCTGACCAGGCCTGATTACAGGTTTGTCGTAAAGCCACCAATCGGTTGTAAATCCCGATAAACAGAGCCGCCAAGGCAACGATTATGCCTAAAATTATTAAAAGTGCTGTCATGCTGTCCCCTTAAGTGGTCCCCGTGAGTCGCGTCTTTTTTGTGTAAACGTAAATCTATAAAATTCAAGCACTGTCATGAGTTGAGCTATCCACGACGTAGACGGCCTGCTGATAGATGAGCGCCAGCGGATGCACCTTAGCATATCGTAGCACAAGGCTGAGGCTCTCAAACGTCTTGAGCCACTCTGCATGAGACCGGTTACTATGAGGGTGCCCGATAAATTCAAAATTGGTGAGGCTATCGGTCCGTTTCGTATACCAAGCCTGAAAGGCGTTATCATAGACGTCTTCAATGATAATCAGGCGCCTTGCCACCCTCGCCGCTTCCAATATGATGTGATCCGGCTCCGGTGTGTGATGCAGCATGGTCAATAATAAGGCCGTATCAAATTGCTTATCTTCATACGGAAAAACTTCCCCCGGATAGAGCTGGGCTTTTAGCGCGGGTCGGTAGCTACTATCTTGGATATCCAGACCCTCAATATTATAACCCGCCTCGCGCATCACACTGAGTGTTGAACCCGGCCCCGATCCAATCTCAACGAGCCTATCGCCGATATCGATCCAGTCCTTAATCCATCCAAGCTTGCGACGCGCATCTAGCTTCCAGAGGTAAAACACTGTTGGGCCTATAAGCGGGGTGCGCCATAAATTCATGAATATCTAAGCTCCTTGAGGGCTGCATAAAGTGAGGACTGATATAGGTGAAGTGTCGTTTTGGACATAGGCTTATGTACAAAGACGCATCGCGTTACTTCTTTTATATGACCTGGTTGTCAGCACATTAATCTTCCTGTTTGTTCCGGGCGGTGTGAAACCCTTCTCCCGTGGGGAGAAGGTGGCGCGTAGCGTCGGATGAGGCGCATAACGTCCGTAATCGATCCAG
>CAZPLJ010000016.1:0-5164 GCA_964587545.1 uncultured Caulobacterales bacterium
TTCGCTGGATTTCAATCTTTCTGTAAATGCTTGGGAGCAAAAAGCTGCAGAGTTCATACCATTGTCCAAATAGTCAGCAGTTTTTGTAAGCAGATTTCTTTTGGTTTCAATTGAGCTGTTCGCTTTTTCTCTTTTTGACCTAACCCACTCTAATATCAACGTTCCCCCGAAACCTATTATAGCACCCAAACCAACCTTAACTGCAGTGTCTAACACGTCGGTAAGAGTTGTATCAGTCAATTTTAAATCTCGCAAAAAGTCTAAAGTAACATATTTTCACGCTACAATGAAATCTCAAATAAAGCGGCTGATATCGTCTAAGTCCTTTTTGATCAGTGCGTGTTTGGGCACCTGACAATCTTTGCCCGGTTTGCCGACCACCATGAGGACAAAAGGTTTTTCCGTATCCGGTCTTTCGCAAATCTGATTGAGAAACTTCATCGGCGCGGGCGTATGGGTGAGGGTGCCAAGCCCCGCGGAATGCAGCGCCGTGATCAGCATGCCTGTGGCGAGACCGACAGATTCTGTCACATAATAATTTTTCTTGTCTTGTCCGGAGACTTCACCGCCGCGGCGCTGGGCAAAGACGGCGATCAGCCAAGGCGCGGTTTCGAGAAAAGGTTTTTGATCATCCGTGCCTAAGGGGGCGAGGGCGTCGAGCCATTCTTCGCTGGCCCGGCCTCCGTAAAATTCACGCTCTTCTTCTTCTGCTGCCAGCCTTATTTGACGTTTCGTCTCGGGATCAGAAATGGCCACAAAATACCAAGGCTGGTGGTTGGCCCCGCTGGGCGCAGTACCTGCCGCTTTAATACAGGTCTCAATCACGTCACGCGGGACGGGATCAGTCGCAAAGTCGCGAATAGAGCGGCGCTTGGATAAGGTCTTATAAACCGCCTCAGCGCGGGCCTGCATTTCCTGCGGGTCTAAATTTTCATATCCCGTAAGCGCGACATATTCCGTATCCGACATTATTTATCCTTTATCTCCTTGATGAGCCCGTCACAGGCGGCCTCGATCAAATCCAACACATGTTCAAACCCAGACTCGCCTCCATAATAGGGATCCGGGACTTCAGCGACAGAGCTGTTTTTCGCAAAATCTAAAAATAAACCCAAATGCCCACTAAATTTTGGCGGACACATGTCCTGAAGATGAGCGAGGTTTTTGCCATCCATAGCCAGTATATAATCAAAGATCGCAAAATCCGTATTGTTCACGGCGCGGGCCGATTGACCAGAGAAACTATAGCCGCGTTTTTCTCCGGCTTCCATGCTGCGCGGGTCAGGGCTCTCACCCGTATGCCAGGCGCCTGTGCCGGCGCTGTCTATTTCGATATCAAGTCCCGCCCCGGCAGCGCGTGCCCGAAAGACGGCCTCAGCCGTGGGTGAGCGGCAAATATTCCCTAGGCAAACAAATAAGACTTTATGTTTCATAAGGTGTGTCTTTAGTTTATTCGTCCCGAATGGATAGTTCAAAAATCATTCTTATCACCTTGATTGTTTATAAAATAGCTTTGCTAGCTGTTGGCTTTTGGGCCAAGAGCCGGGTTAAGTCTGAGAGCGATTATTTTCTCGCGGGCCAAGGTTTAGGGGCCTGGACGGCGGGATTGTCTTACGCCGCCTCGACCAGCTCAGCTTGGGTTTTGTTGGGATTTACGGGATTGGTTTACGCGCAAGGGCTTGTCGGGCTGTGGCTCATACCGGGGATATTTTTTGGCTATTTCATGACCTGGTTTGTCATGGGACCAAAGCTTAATGATGAAACCCGCGATAAAGGCCATATCACCATTATTGATTTTATATCTGAGGGAAAGACCGGGAGGTGGGCGCGCTGGATCGGGATCATCAGCGCCATCATTATCCTCTTTAGTTTTACATTTTATATTTCAAGCCAACTCCAAGCGGCGGGCACGGCGCTCACGGAAAACTTCAATATCGGCACGACTGAGGCGATACTTGTGGGGGCCGCCATTGTGATTATCTATTGTTTCTTTGGCGGGTTTTTAGCCGCCAGTATTACGGACGCCTTCCAAGCCATTATCATGATGCTGGCCTGTATCATTGTGCCGATTGTCACTGTGCAAGCGGCAGGCGGTCTGGGGGAGACATTTACCCTATTGCGGGCCAATGAACCCCCGCATTATCTTATGGTGACAGGGCAGGCGATCGGCATGGCCGGTGTGGGGTTTGCGATGGGTTTGTTTGGTAACGGGTTTGGCGCGATGGGCCAACCGCAGCTGGTCAACCGCATCATGGCGGTGAAATCCCAAAGTGAGCGCCTCAAGGCCGCCTCGATCACCATTGGCTGGGGTATAATTATTTACGCAGGGCTTAGCTGCATGGCTTTGTCGGGGCGGGCGCTGGCTTTGGAAACGGGGAATGAAGGTCTGATTTTTGCCGCCGCTAACGCCTATCTGCCAGCCGTCTTGGCAGGCGTTGTGACAGCCGCCGTTCTCTCGGCCATCATGTCCACGGTCGATAGTCTTTTACTGGCCGCCGCCTCCGCCGTGTCTCATGATATTGGGGTTAAATATAAAAGCCCTGAGCAAGCTTTGCTCTTTGGGCGCATCGCTATGGTGGTCATCGCGCTCCTTGCTGTCTGGGTCACGATTGTCTGGACCGAGGATATATTTAATCGCGCACTATTTGCTTGGGTGCCGGTGGGTGCCGCCTTTGGGCCAACGGCGCTCACGCGCTGTCTGGGCTGGCGCGTCAAAGCCCCGTTTATTCTGGTCGCGATTATTACCGGTTTTTTGATCGCGGTGACCTTTGCGCTACAATCCGGGGCCTATGCCGACGTCATCGAAAAATGGGGCTCATGGATGGTGGCACTGACTATTTTATGGCTGGGTCGGGAGAGGAAAGACGCGCCTTAATTTGGTTTAAATGTGATACTCTCGCCACCTCATCGGTGGAATCAATGTTATCCGCATTTAATATCTTATCTGTAGTGAGATGAATAATTTTCATATTTGCAGCCAATGCGGCCCGCACACCTGTCAGGCTATCTTCGATAACACAACAACGATCGGGGCGCGTCTTCATCATGTGCGCAGCATGTAAAAACAAGTCCGGAAAAGGTTTGGGTCGGGCGACGTCATGAGCCGAAAAAATGTGACCGTCAAAATACTCCCTTAAACCAGTGACCGCCAAAGTTAACTGCATTTTCCTATGAGGTCCCTGCGATGCGACGCAAATTTTTCGTCCCAAAGATATGGCTTGTTTTACAAGTTCAGTGGCACCATCCACGGCTGTGAGTTCCGTCTTGAAGATCTCAAAACACTCATCGTAATATTGGTCAATCCAAGCTTCGCTTAAGTTTTGCCCGAGTTCATTTTCTATGCGGGCATGAACTTGGCTCATCGTCATGCCGCGAAATATGATCATTGATGTCGGTCCATCCATGGTCCAACCCATCGCGCTGGCATGTTGAGATAATACCTCGTTAGCTAGCGGTTCGGTGTCGACCAAAACCCCGTCACAATCAAAAATGATTAACTCCGTGTCAGCCAAGTCAAACACGGAAATCCTGAAAATACATAAGATTGATCATGTCGCCGTTTTAAAGCATGATGACCGGATTTCAATCTTGCAATATGTGCATATGTGTGCACATATGCTTATATGAAGAATGATAACCAACACAATGATCCCGAATATCGGGCCATGGCGGAGGCCGCGATTGCGGTACTTGATACGCGTTTTTTGAAAGCTCTCACCGATCCGACGCGGGTAAGCATTATCAAACGGCTTATCCTCTTGGGGGCGTGTGATATCTCAACGGTAAAGCATGGTCTGTCTCAGGACCGCTCCGTTATTTCGCGCCATCTCAAGACCTTGGAAGAGGCGGGTATCGTCAAATCCCACAAGTCCGGGCGTCATATGATGTATGATATTGACGGGCCTTATGTGGTGCAAAAGGTCGAGCTTATATTAGACAGCCTACAGCCCATGGCGGAGCTGTGTATTCCCTTTGAAAAGATGAAAACCGGGGACGCGGCATGACTGAATTTTCCGGGATAACAGCTGACGGCCAAGAGGTGATCTATACGGATCATAAACGGCACTTATATTGGTGTATATTAATCGGGCCGACGGTCTCGCTCTTGTCGATATGGCTTTATTTCGCACTTGGGAACAACCCGATTGTCACATTAATCCCCGCATTATTTTTCTATATCTGCACCCCGATTATGGACGCTATAATCGGAGAAGACCCGCATAATCCACCTGAGGAAGTGGTTAATGCGATGGCGGCGGATAATTATTACCGGGTCACTGTGCATAGCCTCGTCTATGTGGCGTTTGCGCTGTTTCTGTCATTTGTGGTTTTTGTGGGTACGCAGGATTTGCCTTGGTGGGCGATCATCGCGCTGATTTTCGGGGTCGGAGCCAATAGTGGCGGGGTGATGACCATGACGCATGAGCTGGGGCATAAATCCAATAAGCTTGATCGGTTGTCAGCCAAAATCGGCAATATGATTATGGGCTATGGGCATTTTAATATCGAACATAATAAAGGCCATCATACATGGGTCGCGACGCCCGAAGACCCGGCCAGTGCGCGTCTGGGCGAGAGCTTTTATGCTTTCATGATCCGAGAGCTTTCAGGAACGTTCAAGCGCGGCATAAGCTATGAGACAGCGCGGTTGGAAAAACAGGGACGCGGATTTTGGTCGATCCATAACGAGGTCTTGCAGGTCTATGCCGTGACACTCGCCATGCTCGTGATGTTTGCCGTCATTTTCGGGCCCTCCATATTATGGTTTTTAATCCCGCATCATTTTCTGGCGTGGCTTGCGCTCACACAGGCCAATTATGTCGAGCATTACGGCCTCATGCGCCAAAAACTCGAGAGCGGGAAATATGAACGCTGCCAACCCCATCATAGCTGGAACACCAACCATAGCTATTCCAACCTTTTGTCGTTTCACTTGCAGCGCCATTCTGACCATCATGCCTATCCGCAAAGACCCTATCAGGTGTTACGCGACTATAAGGATGTGCCGAGCCTGCCCACGGGTTATGGAGGCTGTTTCGCCATGGCCTTTATTCCGGCACTTTGGTTTAAGGTCATGGATAAGAAAGTGGTTGCGTGGGCTGGAGGTGATTTATCCAAGATCAATATGCATCCGCCCGCCCGTAAGACGCTTGAAGCGAAGTGG
>CAZPLJ010000016.1:5264-29384 GCA_964587545.1 uncultured Caulobacterales bacterium
CTTTGAGTTCGCTGGGTAAGTCATCTTTCAGGGGTCGCATGACCTCAAAATAGGTATATCCATGCTCATCTGAGCGGAGAGGGCGTCCCCAAAAAACAACTTTATCGTCAACCCAATCACTGACCATCCCAATAGGCCATATCCAACTACATGCATAGCTGGGGGCCGATAAAAGCGACAATGCTAAGCCCACATAGATAGAAAGTTTTATTAGGCGCATCTTTAAACAATAGAGCAATTTTCCAGAGCAATCAATTTAGAGCCGCAGTGGGGTTCCTTAGGCTAAGCCAAATGGGTAGCCAAATCGCCCGCCAATCACTACGAAGGCCTTATGACCGATAACAAAAACATAGTCGTCCTGACCGGTGCCGGCATATCCGCCGAGAGCGGTATTCGGACGTTTCGGGATACGGGCGGGCTATGGGAGGACTACCCCATCGAACAAGTCGCGACGCCGCAGGGTTACGCCGCTGATCCGGCGCTCGTACATCGTTTTTACAATCAACGCCGCGCGCAGCTCTCAACCGTTGAGCCAAATGCGGCGCATATCGCACTGGCGCGTCTGGAAAAGGGTTTGATTGAGCGCGGGGGTTATCTCACGATTGTGACGCAAAATGTAGATGATCTGCATGAGCGGGGCGGGGCGGACACTGTCATCCATATGCACGGCGAATTGCGCTCACATCTTTGCGCGAAATGCGGGTCGCGTTGGCCGAGCGAGGCGGAGACGTCGCTTGAGAGCGTCTGCCCGAAATGTGAAACCGTCGGCAAGGTTCGTCCGGATATTGTCTGGTTTGGCGAGATGCCCTACCGCATGGACACGATTGAGACGACCATCCTCAACTGCGATCTCTTTGTGTCTATCGGGACGAGCGGCGCCGTCTATCCGGCGGCAGGTTATGTGCAAATGGCACGGGCACTTGATAAGGCCACATTGGAGATTAACCTCGAACGTAGCGAAGGTTCGCATTTTTTCGACGAAACACGCCTTGGCAAAGCCGGGGAGCTAGTCCCTGCTTGGGTGGATGAGGTTTTATCCTCTTGATTTGAGCTTGGGACTCCCCACCTCTCTTCTAAAGGAGAGAGTTATGTGGAAAGTGAGAGACATACTCACGACCGCTGTTATTTTAGCCGGAAGCGTGTTTGTGATTTGGGCCTTGATGATACGGCCTTATCAAGGGGATTGGGGTGACGGCGGCGAAGTGACCGCGCGGGTCAAAACCTTGATGTCAAATTCCAATGTTATTGGCGGCGCCTATATAAATGCGGTCGTGATTTTGGAGACAGGCGAGCAAACCATTGTTCAGGTGCCGCTAAAATCTAACATTCGCGCCGATAGCGTGGTTGTTTTGAGCGTTCACGTCGACACCGAAAAGCCACATCGTAAACGCTATTCTTTTGAACCTTTACGCTAACTTCACGACATAATAGATAACAGACAATCTATTGAGTTTGTTGCATTTCCTCTATAAGTTTCCAGGCTGACCCTAGGCCGAGGTTATGTAATGATCATAGGCCGTAAAATTGGTGAGGTATATGGCGCAAGCAGCCAACATATCAAAGATAGCGCGCGGAGCCATTTGGGCTCTGGAAATTGCGCTCGTTGTTTTGGCCTGTTTCTGGCTCGGACGGGCCGTCATAACATTTCTGGAACCCAAATCTGTTTGGACAGATAAAGGATTAAATGCGCCTATAACAACAAATGGCACAGTCTCAGGCAAGAAAACCTATGACTTTAGTTTTGACGCTTTTAATCGCGCTAGCTCAGATCAAGACGAGCTCAATGTTCAAGCGTTTATCGAGGGTCTTGATGCGCCGGAAACCTCGTTAAATTTGAAATTAAGAGGCCGGCGTTCTGGCGATTCCCCGGGCGTCATCATTGAAACCCCGGACGGCAAACAAAGGAATTATTATGTGGATGACGAGATCATCAATGGTGTTATCTTGAAATCTGTCCATCCTGATTATGTTGTTATTTCCAGAGGTGGGACGTTGGAACGGCTGACTTTTGATAAAGATGATCGTACAAAACTCACCCAACCATCCGAGACACAAAGGGCATCTCAAACCCGTCAGAATGGTGCTCTCACGGTGGAAAATTTCCTGAAATCCGTCAGTATTCTACCGGTACGTGACGGAACCAATATCAAGGGGTTACGTATCTCATCAAAAGGTGCCAACTTTAATCTTGGCCGCTTTGGATTAAGAAATGGCGATGTCGTGACCAAAATAGGTGACAGAGAATTAACTGGAGACATTACCACTCTTCAGTCAATCATGCAGGATGCAAATGACATCTTTACCCAAAATAATGAAATCGATGCGACTGTGCTTAGAAATGGCAAGGAAACACGGGTTCGGATAAAATTATGATCAGAAAATTATTCATGGGCGGCCTATTAGCAGCGACGCTAGCCGGCGCTGTTCCGACCTATGCTCAGCAGGGCGAGCATATTATCACGATGGAGCAGGCCGATATCCGCGCCTTTATCAATGATGTGTCTATGGTCACGGGGCGCACCTTTATTGTCGATCCGCGTGTACAAGGCAAAGTGACCATATCCTCAGAACAGTCGCTTAACCCGAACGAAGTATTTGATGTGTTTAAGAATGTGATGCGGGTTCATGGCTACACAGTCACCCGCACAGGCGGTGGCCAATACCGGATATCCCTTATTCAAGGTGCGGCCCAAGACGCACCACTTGTGGACCGCTTTGGTCTTGAAAGCCAATTTTCAACAACCGTGGTTAAGCTCCAACATGCAGACGCCTCAGATGCGGCCAAGCTTATTAAACCCCTCATGCATTCCCAAGGTATTCTAACGGCCAATCCCGGCGGCAAAGTGCTCGTCATTACAGATTACCCGGAAAATCTACGCAAGGCCCGCGATATAGTGGCCGCCATGGATGCAAGTAATAGTAGCCTTGAGACGATCACGCTGAGTAATATGTCTGCTCTCGATGCCGAAGGGGTTTTAAATCAGCTTGGTTCCACGCAAGGCGTGCGCGCAAGTTTAAAAGTTGTCGCTCTGCCGGGAAGCAATAGTGTGATTTTGGATGGTGATCCGGCTGAAATTGCGCGTATCCGCCCGATGTTGTTGCAAATGGATAGAGCCGATAACACAAAGAAGGGGACCGTGACGGTTGTGCCTCTACGCTTTGCGGACGGCGAAGGGATAGCTGCAATTTTAGGCGCGCTGCTTCCGGCTTATCAAAAAGACGGTGAGCCAGCTCCGACTGTGGCCTATGAACCTGATAGCAATACAATCATCATCAGCGCCTCACCCGATACGCAATCCGCGATGGAAGGAATTATCAGACAGCTTGATGTGCGCCGTCCGCAGGTTTTGGTTGAAGCGATTATTGTCGAAATATCCGATACCGCAGCTAAAGAACTGGGTGTGCAATTCGCCATTAGCGGACTTGATGGCAGCGCCATTCCTTTTATCGGGACAAATTTTTCACAATCGGCGACGAGTGTTTTAGGTTTAGCGGGTGCGGTTGCCGGAAATGATTTTGGTTTACCAGAAGCTAGCCAAACAAATTTACAAACGGCTGCTGTGAATTCCCTGTTGGGCATTGAAGGCGTGGCGATTGGCGGGGCAGGACGTGATGGCAATACGCTCTTTGCCGGTATCGTCAACGCGCTTGAAACCGATGAAAACTCCAATATTCTCTCGACGCCATTTGTGACCACGATTGATAATGAGCCGGCGACTTTTCTCGTTGGTCAGGAAATTCCGATCACAACGGGTGAGAGTTTAGGCTCTGATCTAACAAACCCGTTTCGAACTTTTGATCGTGAAGAGGTCGGCATTAAGCTCGAAGTCCTTCCGCAAATTAGCGAGGGTGATGTCATCCGTTTGGATATTAAACAAGAAGTCTCTTCAATTGCCGGAGCTTTATCGACGTTAAGTTCGGACTTTGTCCTTAATAAGCGTGAGATTGAAACGGTTGTTTTGGCCGATGATAAAGAGATTATTGTGCTTGGAGGGCTAATCCAAGACGATGAACAAATCACGGTCGATAAAGTGCCTGTTTTGGGGGATGTGCCTGTCATCGGTAATCTGTTCCGCAACAAAGGTGATTCTCGGGTAAGGACCAATCTGATGGTATTTATGCGCCCGACAATCATTCGAAGCGCCGCAGATGCCCGCACGGTCACAAATGATCGCCTTAATTATATCCGCCAAGAAGACCTCAACTTTACAGGCCGGAATATTTCAAAAATTGACCCCTTCGTGAATGATTTCTCAGGTGGAAATTATCAGGGCGGAAATTACCAGGGTGGCAACTAATTGAGTGACGCGGCGGTCATAAAGCTCGCCAAGCTCTCTTATGGCTATGCGCGTCAAAATGGTGTGCTAACACATATGGAGGGTGGTCAGGCTCTCATAATAAAAAAGCCAGGCACCCGTCTCGAGGCTTTACTTGAAGCCCGCCGTATTGCGGATCGGCCCTTAACTGTTCGTGAAGTCACACCCTCTGAGTTTGAAACTTTGCTCGCGCAAACCTACGCGCAAAATGATTTATCTGAAACGGCGGAGACGGCGCTTGGGAGTCCAGAAGATTTAAACGCCTTGGCGGATAATCTGCCGCGTACATCGGATTTGCTCGATAGCGATGATGATGCGCCTGTCATTCGCCTGATTAACGGCATATTGCAGGAAGCCATTCGCACGCGCGCCTCAGACATTCACATTGAGCCTTATGAAAGCCGTTTGGCCGTGCGCTTTCGTATCGATGGGGCCTTGAGGGATATGCTTAATCTCTCTTCGCGTTTGTCATCGGTTTTAGCCAGTCGTGTGAAGGTCATGGCGCAGCTTGATATTGCCAAAAAACGTATTCCGCAGGATGGTCGCTTTTCGCTCAATCTAGGCGAGCGGGCTGTTGATGTACGCGTGTCTACCTTGCCGTCGCAATATGGCGAGCGGGTGGTGATGCGCCTCTTGGAAAAAACCGCGCAACTTTTAAGTCTGACCGAATTGGGCATGTCGGAGTCCGAGCTTGGAGCGTTTGAAAAGGCCTTGAAAAAACCCAACGGAATTATTCTTGTGACCGGGCCAACGGGCTCTGGTAAAACCACGACCCTTTACGCATCGCTATCAAATCTCAATGATGGCTCGCGAAATATTCTCACCGTGGAAGACCCGGTAGAATATGCGCTGGACGGTATCGGACAAACACAGGTTAATAATCAGGTCGGCATGACATTTGCGACCGGATTAAGAGCCATTTTGCGCCAAGACCCTGATGTTGTGATGGTCGGCGAAATTCGTGATCCCGAAACATCCGATATTGCCGTGCAGGCATCTTTGACAGGGCACCTGGTTTTATCGACTGTGCATACCAATTCGGCTGTCGCAGCGATTACGCGTTTGCGAGATATGGGGGTTGAACCTTTTCTTCTGGCGTCTACCGTCACATCTATTGTCGCCCAACGTCTTGTTCGCCGCTTATGTGAACATTGTAAGGAAGCGTATCATCCGACAGATACTGAGCTAGAAGATTTAGGACTTAAGGCCGGACAAAACATAACCTTATATAGACCGAAAGGCTGTGAGGAGTGTCATCATATTGGCTACGTAGGACGACTGGGACTTTATGAAATTGTCGTGATGGATGATCGTTTACGTGCCATGATCCATGACGGCGAGCGCGAAAGCGATATGGCCGCGCATGCGTTCCAAAAACGTAAAACTCTGTTGCAAAGTGGTGTGGATCATATTCTGGCAGGTAGTACCAGCGCGGAAGATGTTTTGCGCGTGTGCCGTGCCAAGGCTGAGACAGACTGATGGAAACTTTTGACTATGCCGCCATCGACCGGGCTGGTCAGCGTTTAAACGGATCCGTCACGGCGCAGACGGCGCGCGAAGCCCGGGATATATTACGCGCTCAAGCGCTAACGCCGATTGAGCTTAAAGCCGCCAAATCCAAAGCGTCGCAAATATTTTCTTATGAGAAAAAGCCGTCTCACAGAGACCTGACCCAATCCACCAGACAACTCGCTATTCTGATTGATGCAGCAACACCCGTTGAAGAGGCGCTTAAAGTGACGGCGACACAATATGAGCGATCGCCAATGCGCGCGATATTATTGGATGTGCGGTCGCGGGTCATGGAAGGGGAGCGCTTATCAGACGGGCTTAAGCGTCACCCTAAAACATTCTCAGACCTTTTTACGGCGATGGTGGCCTCTGGTGAAACATCAGGACGCCTTCCGGCCGTTCTTGAAAGGCTCGCCTCTGATCTTGAGGCCGCGCAACGCATAAGACGAAAAATATTGTCGGCGACGGCCTATCCGATGGTGCTGACATTACTGGCGGTGATTGTCTCCACAATCTTGATGGTGGTCGTGGTTCCAAAAGTTGTCGAGCAATTTGATAGCTTTGGGCAAGAGCTTCCGGGGCTTACGATTTTTGTAATTGCTTTGTCGGCTTGGCTACAAAAATACGGCTTTATTTTATTGCTTTTTATCATACTGGCCGGATTTGGGTTTTTCCAAGCCTTGAAAAACGACAATATCAAACGGCGATGGCATAGCTTTATTCTCAAAATTCCTTTGATTGGCTCATTGGCGCGTAACATTAATGCGGCGCGTTTTTCGCGGACGATGGCTGGCCTGATTGATAGTGGGACCCAATCTTTGGTGGCCATGGAAACGGCCAAACATACGCTCAAAAATAGCATCATGCGGGACGCTGTGAAAACGGCCGCCACCAAAGTGCGCGAAGGCTCAGCCATGAGCCGGGCGCTTAAGTCCACGGAGGTGTTTCCACCTCTTATGGTGCAAATGGTTGCCGGGGGTGAAGCCAGCGGTAATGTCGGGAAAATGTTCGGGAAATCGGCAGATTATCTCGAAGGTGAGTTTGAGGCTGCCACAGCCATATTCTTGAACCTGTTGGAACCTTTGATTATAATCATCATGAGTATAATGGTCTTGGTGATCATCGGCGCGATATTTTTGCCGATCTTACAACTTAATTCTTTCGTCTATTAGTGGAGATGAATATGGAAACTAAAACAGAAAATCAAAAAGGTAAGACCCAAAAAGACGAAGGATTTACCCTTGTTGAGGTCATGGTCGTGATGGTCATCATCGGCCTCATGACCACATTTGTTGTTTTGAATGTGCTGCCAAATATCGGTAAGGCCAAAGTCACAACGGCCAAAGGTCATATCACCAATTATCAAAATAATCTTGAGCTTTACCGTTTAAATTTGGGCGTATTGCCAGAAGAAGAAGACGGGCTTGAAGCTTTGGTAACACCGCCGGCGAGCCTTGCGGATCCCACGCTTTACCCGCCTGGAGGTTTTATCCGTAAATTGGAAGCTGATCCGTGGGGCAATCCTTATATTTATGTCTATCCCGGAGAAAATGGGGAATATGACATTATCTCTTATGGCGCGGACGGAGAACCGGGCGGAGAAGGATTAAATGCGGATGTCGTTAGCTGGGAATAGTCAGCTGAAACCAGCCCCTCAATCTGATGCTGGTTTTACGCTCGTCGAGCTGTTGGCTGTGCTGGTGATTATGGCATTGATGGCCAGTGCTGTTGTGATGTCGCTCGGTCCGTCTGATGGGTCATCACATGATTATTCGGAGACATTGGTCCAAGAGTTTAATGCGGCCTCCCAACAAAGCATTTTGACAGGGGTAAGCTCGGCTATCGGTCTGTCTGAAGATGGGTATGCTGTCATGCATTATACTGATGGCGAGTGGATCTTATTAAATGAACGTGAATGGCCCGACTTCACACGGGTGAATTTTCAAAAAGATGAACGCGACATTGATTTATCAGAAGATTTAGTACCGCTAATTCTTTTAAGCCCGACGGGTGAAAACACGGCGTTTGAGCTCAATTTGATTAATCAAGATCAAGATATCCGACTGGTCAGTCAGGGTGACGGTCGCATCATGTTGGAACGCGACCAATGAAATCAGATTCAGGATTTACACTGATTGAGGTTTTGGCCTCGCTTTTGATTTTTTCAATCGCAATTATTGGCTTAACCAAAGCGGGTAGTGAAGGCGCGCGCGCCATATTTGTGATAGAGGGCAAGATGCTCGCAAGCGTCGTTGCCGATAACCAGCTTATCCTATCACGATTGGACCGTTTGGAGACAGGTACAAAGCGCGGCGAAGAAACCGTCATGTCTAGAAACTTCGAGTTTGAAGTTGAAACAGCTGAGACAGAGGTTGAAAATTTCTATCGCTTAATTGTGCGCGTGACACCTGAAGATAGCGAACAAATTTTGATAACGCGTACAGCGTTTAGGCAAAACTAATGCTGGGCGATCCTCGTCATAAATCCGATCAGGGCTTCACCTTGGTGGAGGTTCTGATTGCCGTCTTTATTTTCTCGCTGATCTCGGTGGGAACCATGACAGCCTTAACAACGGCCTTGCGTGGTAAAGCACAAATGGAGACGAAGCTTGAGCAAATCCAACAATTTGAAGCCGCACGTGCTATCATTAAATCGGATTTTGAAAATCTCATTTTACGTCAGGGGCGCGACGCGCTCGGCGGGGAGGAGCTTTATGTTTTATCCGGTGGCATTGATAATCTAATTGCGTTTACCCGAAACGGCGTGCCTAATCCGGCGGGGCTTGAGTTGCGTAGTGAACTTCAACGTGTGGCCTATGTGTTTGAAAGTGACGCGCTGATCCGTCGAGTATTGGACCATGAAAACCCCGCACCGCAAACCGAAACCCGCGACCGCATACTTTTCGATAATCTTATTGAAGCGGATATGACGTTTGAACTACGGCGCTCGTCGCTTGGCGGTGTTGAAATTGTCTCATCCGGCAGGCGCAATTTCCAAGACCAGATCCAAATAGTTGGGTCTGAAATTGCCAGCTATCAGTCCAAAGGCTTGGTCTCGCTTGAAATCACTTTCGCCAATGACACAGCTCTCACGCAATATTTTGAGCTAAACTTGTGAGCGATGATACTAAAGATAAAGGCGTTGTCTTGCTGACGACTTTGCTTGTCATGGCGGTTATGGCCGCTGTATCGGTGGCTTTGATAGACCAGATACGCTTTGCGGTAAAACGCGCCGGTAATGTCCAAGACTTCGCGCAAGCTGATTGGTATCTTAAGGGGGCTGAGGATTTCGCCGAGCAATATCTATCGGAGCAATTAGGTGAATTTGATGGGCCGGCCCGCAATCTGGCTTTGCAAAGCGGTATTCCTGCTATCCTGCCAATTGACGGGGGAACTATCTCATTATTTGTAAGAGACGGTGGCCAATGTGTTTCGCTAAATTCTGTTATTCGGGGACAGGCCGGTTTGCTTAGACAATTGTTTGAGACGATAGGGTGGAGCCCCGTTGATGCCGCCCAGATCATGCCTATCATTCAAGACTGGGTGGATGAGGGGACGCAAGTCTTGCCGGGTGGCGCGGAGGACTTTACCTATCTGGGACGTGATCCGGCCTACCGCACACCAAACGCGCCCTTTACAAGCTTTACCGAGTTGCGATTGCTGGAGGGTATGTCTGAAGAGCGATATCGATCAATCAGACCTTTTGCCTGTGTGAGAGAGATACCCGAAGGAGACGAGACGAGTGGAACCGCCGGGAGCGAGATTAATATCAACACATTAACGCCCGCTCAGGCACCGTTACTTGCGGCCATTTTAGGTGGTGTGAATTATCTCCAGCAGGCCGAGCAACTTATTTTGGATCGCCCGTCGGAAGGCTACACATCTGAGAGTCTTCGGGCATCGCCAATCGTGATCGATATTCAAGACGAAAATAGCAGCGGCAATTTTCTGGACTATCTGACTTTTGAACCGCAATATTTCTGGGTTGAGGCGCGGATAGATTATCTGTCGGCTACGCGTATTGCGGCTTTTGAATTTTCCATTGAAAATGATCAACTAACCCGCCTATATCGCGGATTAGGTGAAGAGGCCTTACGGCCCATAATTACGAGCGAAACTCCATGACCATTTTACGCATATGGTTATCTGACCCTCTCGACGGGGCATGGCCTTGGCATCATAGCGATGGCAGGATGGGAACCGCCGTGAGTGATACTGATAAGACCAGCCTATCTGATCAAAAATTTGACAATTTGGACATCATCTTGCCGGGGCAATGGGTCAGAGTGTTTGAACATGATCTCCCTAAGATGCGCGACAATGAACGTATCTCGGCAGCGGGCTTTTTTATTGAAGATAAAATCGCTGGCGTCTTATCGGGTCAACATATGACGTTAGGCGTGGCAGATGATAATCGTGTCGGGGTTATGGCGTCTGAAAAATTGGATGCGGTGACTCAAGCATTAAGTAAGTTTGGTTTAAAGCCTAATCGCGCGATGGCGGATTTTGAAATTTTTAGCGCGGATCAAACTTTTAAAATTGGCGACAGGGTCATCACCCCCGGACCTCTTGGGTATACGCAGGATGCAGAGTGGACGGAAATGCCGGGCTTAACTGCGGAACTGCCGGCAGCTCTGGCTGAAGCCGAAACGAGCACGGCTCTTAATTTTCTGTCAGGAAAATTTGCGACGCGCAAACGTGGTTCGATTGATTTCAGCTATCTTTACAGGGCCGCAGCTCTATTAGCTGTCGCAGGGATTGCTGGCCTGACTTTGATTTTTGCTGAAAGCCGGGCCACGCATGCGCAAGCCACATTCACCAAAGATGAGACAGCGCGTCTTTATACAGAATTTACCGGCGAAAATGCGCCGGCCCGCCCAGCACAATCCGTAACCCGCGCCATCAAAAGACAAGGTACTCAACAGCCTGCCGGATTTCTTGAGCTTTCTGATATATTGTTTACATCTGTTGCGCGACTTGAAGGCGTGGCTGTGCAAAGCGTGCAATATGATAAAAATAGAGGCCAGCTCAGCTTGCGTTTGATTTATCCCAGTTTTGAAGCAGCCGGTGAAATGGAACGCAGCGTGTCTCAATCCGGTGGCGTGTTTCAGCCCGGCGGTGTCAGAGAGCAGGGTGGTCGCTTAATTGGAACAGCGGCGTTATCATTGGGAGGCGGTTCATGAATTGGCTTATGACCCGTACGCCTCGTGAGCGTTGGCTTGTTTTAATCATGGGGAGCATGCTTATAATTTTCATAGGCTGGCAATTTGCGATCAAGCCCGTTTTGGATATGCGGGCAAATTCCAGAACGGCTCAAGCTGCTGCGATAAGAGACTATGATATTGTGCGCATAGGACTGCCAAAATTACGCCCCCAAAGCGCGACCAACAAAGCGGCCTTTAATTCCGGAGCCGTCAATCAAATCGCCCGACAGGTCGGTGTAGATGTGACGCGGATGCAACCTGGAGCGGAAGGCGCTTTGCAGGTCTGGTTTGAAGATACGAGCGCACCGAAATTTTATGGGTTTCTCTCGCAGCTCACGGCAAAATATAATGTCACCATTGACCGGGCTCAAATTACCCGCCGGGATGATGGCTTGGTGTCCTCCCAGATAACTCTGGCACCGCTATGAGATGGTTTATAGCTCTAGGGCTCGCGGCTTTTGTTTTCGCGGCTATATCTCGTATTCCTTTGGCATGGGTTGGGTCACACATTCAGACACCTCCGGCGGTTAACCCGCAATATCTCGGAACCATATGGAAAGGGGCTGTCACGGATATACCCGGCGTTGCCCCCGTCAAATTTAAAACAGAAGCTCTCAAGCTGATCGGAGGTAAGGCTTTAACTTTTTCATCAAGCTCGCCGGGCCTAACATTTTCTGGAGATGCCTCCCTGTCTCAAGCTGTAAATATAAAGGTAAGAGGAAATATGGCCGCGCTTTCAAAAATTGAAAATCGGTTAAGCGGGCTAGAGGGCGATTATAATTTGGTTATCTCTGACATGAAAATTGGCGAGGTCTGTGAAAGAGGTGAGGGGTCTGTATCGACTGATATTTTGGCGCGTAATCATGCCAACTGGCAGTGGCGCGGGCCGAAATTGTCGGGTCCTATTCGTTGCGAAAATGGTCAGATTGTCATTAAAATGACGGGCTCTGAGTCTGGTCAGGACTTTAATTCTGATCTGCGTCTCGCACTTGACGGAAACTACCGTTTAACGGTTGATATTAAAACCGCCGATCAACGGGCCTCACTTGTTCTCCCAGTTTATGGATTTGAGGCCGCAGGTGGTGGTTTCCGATTATCTGAAGCCGGGAAGTGGAGATAATATGCGTCTGCTAGCTTTGATAAGTATGGCTATTCTCACGGGCTGTGCGTCTTTGGATGACCCCGACGGCCGCACGCAGTTTCTCCCTTCGGCTAGTACAACGCTGAAAGGCGATCTTGCCCCGCGTCAGCTCTCAGTTGGTGAGTGTGGTCTTTTTGTGTGGAGTGGAGATTTTGCGCGTAATTTTATTCTCTTTTCGAACAGTCGAAATAATGAGGGGGCGTGGGTGTCAGAAAATGGTGAGGAGAGATTAACGCTCATTGCGACGGATGGTGTGCCAACGCAGGGACAATATCCCGAAACAGTTTATACGACGTCAAGCGGCAAACGTTTATCTTTGTCGCTGCACCGCGCGCAGTCCATTACGCGCGGAACACGGTATAAATCCGGCACACTTACAGAGACGACCCCAGAGGGATGGGATGAAATCAAACCTGTTGTCGGATTGTCAGCCTGTCTTTAATCAGGAAAATTTATAAACAACACGCTGAACGAAGCCGACAACCTCATGCATCAGCAATTTAATTTGTTGCAATCCTAAATCCAACATGATTCTGACTTGGTCGCCACCAAATCTATAGAGCACCCAAACTAGAAGAACGACATAGGCGACTTTGAACGAAAATTTTATCCAAGGATTCATGATAGACCTCTTTAAAAAACAGTTTAGGTTTTAAGAGGTGACAGACACGCCAGCCATCCAAACCAGTGCTATTCCAAAAGCAAGAAACGGGCCAAAAGGGATTTTTTTGTCAACTAATCGCCTCTTAAACGAAGGAAAAAGCATCGCGACAAGGGCTGATCCACTGGCGATCAAGATAATAAACGGCAATCCCATCCAACCGCACCAGGCTCCGCCGGCAGCCAGGAGCTTGGCATCTCCGCGCCCCAGCCCGTCTACTCCACGTAGTTTTTTAAAAGTTAGCTCAATCGCGACAAAGGCCGTGTAGCCCACTACGGTGCCAATAAGACTGGCCTGCCAATCGCCGATCATCCATCCCTGCAGCATGCCCAAGGCGATGAGCGAGAATGTCAGCGGGTTGGGCAGACGGTAAGTTTTGATGTCAATCCATGAGAGGGCCAAAAGAAAAACTAGTAAAACTATCCCAATAAGAATAACCATATCGCCCTCATAGCGCCATAATGGGGCCTATGTCATGTACTGATGGAGGCAGATATGACACAGTTAATACCAACTGAGCTGACGAAAGTTCGCCGGGTTCATAAACGTGGATCATATGACCGGGAGGTTATTAATGCAATTTTGGACGCGACGCCTCTGTGCCATGTGGGATATGTGATTGAGGGTAAGCCGGCCGTGACGCCGACATTGCAATGGCGCGAAGGTGATCATGTCTATTGGCATGGCTCAAGCGCCAGTCGAGCCTTACGCAAATCTGAAGATCTTGATGTTTGCCTGACAGTGTCTTTGCTCGATGGTCTGGTTTTGGCGCGTTCTGGTTTTCATCATTCTGCTAATTATCGCTCCGCCATGATTTTTGGCCGCGCAACCAAAGTCGAGGATGTCGACAAAAAGGCTGCTTTGCTGGATAATTTTGTTGATCATATCTACCCGGGGAGATCCAAGATATTACGCCCCATGACGGCCAAGGAAATCAAAGCGACAACGGTTTTGTCCCTACCCATCGACGAGGCTTCGGCCAAAATTCGTGCCGAGGGTGTCAAAGATGACGAAGAGGATTACGCACTTCCGATCTGGGCGGGTATTATACCGATCACGCAAGTCTTAGGTACGCCGCAACCCGACCCAAAAAATCTGGACGGTGTAGAAATGCCAGACCATATTTCAAAAATTCAAATCGGCTAGACGACGTCTGGATCAGTTAGAGCTATTGCAAATCTCGCGCCCTCTTCGTAAACCTTGCCTATGACTGTTTACGTCGATACAGCGCGCCACCCATTTAAAGGTTATGTGATGTGCCATATGACGGCGGATAATTTGGACGAGCTTCATGCCATGGCGGACAAAATAGGCATGGAGCGCCGTTGGTTCCAAGCTCCGCCCAAAGCCAGCTACCCTCATTATGATATTCCCCAAGATCGCCGGGAGCAGGCCCTCTCTCTTGGCGCGCAAGAAGTGTGCCCACGTGAGGGATTACATTATGCCGCGCGGCTTGGTCTTGAATGGGCGCAAAAGAAAAATGATGCTGCGCGCTGCGATAAATATCGCCGTACTCTTGCTCGGACAGAAAAATATTGCAGGCTAAATTCAAAACCCGAATTGAATGATGACTAAACCAAAACCCGGGGGTTCATGATGTTCTGGGGATCTAGGGTCTGTTTGATGGATTTGAGCATCGCCACCTTAGCGGGGTCAGCCCGCGCGGCGAGATCGTCTTTTTTCATAATGCCGATGCCGTGCTCTGCCGAGATAGACCCACCAAGCTGATCGACAATATCGAACACACAATTGGATAAGTCGTTCCAATATTGGCTCAAATAAGTCTCTCTATCCATGTCCGCCGGTTGAGCGATATTATAGTGAATATTGCCATCTCCAAAATGCCCAAAGGAAACTGGCCGACAATCAGGGACGATTTTTTGTGTCTCCGCATCAGCGCGAGATAGGAATTCAGCTATTTTATCAATCGGCACAGTGATGTCGAGTTTCACCGATCCGCCATAGGGTTTTTGGGCGGCTGACATGTTTTCACGCAATGCCAAAAGTTCCGCGGCTTGTGTTTCATTTTGTGCAATTACGGCATCTTGTATCAGCCCGCTATTCAGAACCTTAGTCAATTTGCTTTCGGCTATGTTTACCCCTTGCTCAGCGGTATCGGTTTCCCAGTCGACGACAACATACCAATTATGCGGGATCTCGAACGGATCACGCTGATTGGGAATATATGTGGTCACTAATTCTATGCCGATACGTGGGATCACTTCAAACATGGCAAGGCTATCGCCAGCCCGCATGAGATCAAGCAGGGTGACCGCATCGGCTGCGGTATTCACGCCCAGCAAAGCGCGCTGAATATATCCTGGTTTTGGGAATAGCTTTAAGCTTGCCGCTGTGATGATACCCAATGTGCCTTCCGCGCCGAGAAATAGGCGTGAGAGATCATAGCCCGTATTGTCTTTGCGAAGAGAGGTCAGGCCATTGTAAATTTCGCCATTGGGCAATACGGCTTCCACACCAAAGACGAGCTCTTTGGTCGTGCCATATTTTAGCACATGCACGCCGCCCGCATTGGTCGAGAGATTGCCGCCAATAGTGCAGCTGCCTTGTGAGGCCAGCGATAATGGAAATTTCCGGTCCTGACTGTCAGCGGCGTCTTGCACCGCTTGCAAATTCACACCGGCTTCCACAACCATCGCATTGGTCACCGGATTGACATTGCGGACCTTATTGAGGCGACGCGTTGAGAGCAGCACTTCTCCTTGCGGCGTTTGTCCGCCGACAAGGCCGGTATTGCCGCCCTGAGGGACGATTTTTATGTTATGCTCGGCACATATTTTAACGACGGTGGCGACCTCTTCGGTTGAACCGGGCATCAACATGAGCGGCGTATGACCCTGATATTTATCCCGCCACTCGGTGAGCCACGGCGCAATTGTGTCGGGGTCATCAGTCCAACTTTTCGCGGGCAGGGCGGATTTGAGGATGTTTAGCCCGTCTGTCATGTTACCCAATCTATATCATAGTGGGCGAATGCCTGCGGCCCCAGGCTACCCTCGCGTAAGACTTTGGCCGTGTTACCTTTAACCGCTAATATAGTTGATGCCATACCGATTTCGCAGTCAGGACCTTGCAAAATATAGTCAACATATTCGCCGATTGTTGCCTGTGCGTCTTGAGCCGTGTGGGTATCCGTTCCGCCGGAGCGATTTGCGCTGGTAAGCGCCAGTGGCATAATTGAAATTTTCTTGCGCCATTCCGCGTCGGGACACCTAAATGAAATCGTCGTTTTGCCGCTTTCATTTTTTCCCAAAAGCCGTCTATCAATAGAACGACAATCTAGATCGGCCTCAAGGACGAGCGACAAAGGCCCGGGCCAAAACTCAGCCGCAAGCACACTCGCGACACCAATCTCCGACGTATATTGATACATCATGGCTGTATCGCGGACACATAAGGCGAGGGGCTTATCGAAATCTCGTCCTTTAATCTGGTAAATTTTATCAATCGCTTCACTGCTTTGCGCAAACCCCGCCAGACCATAGACGGTCTCAGTGGGAAGAATACAGACACCGCCCAGTGTTAGCGTTTGATCTATGGTAGAAATTTCAGATAGTCGCATTACTGAACTTCGTTAAATTCTGTCTCGATACGCAAAGTGACATTTGTGCCGATGCCGAAATTGCTCCATTTGCTGACACCCCAATCGGTACGATCAATCTTGGTTGTGGCGGAGAAGCCCAGCGTGTCACCAGGTTTGCCCACTGTCTTGCCAGCCCCGTTAAAAATCACGTCCAGAATGACTGGCCTGTTTTCCCCCCGCAAGGTGAGATCTCCGGTGATGGTTCCGGTTTGTTCGCCCGTGACATTGATCGATGTCGAGACAAAACGGATTTCCGGATGATCGATGCTGTCGAGGCCATCATCGCTGTTTGCGATTTTTGTATCAAAGTCGGGAATGCCCGTATTGATGCTATCGGCCTGAATGCGAATATCGACACGACTTTGCGACGGGTCATCGGCATTAAAATCCAGTGTTCCCGAAATATCATCAAAGCGTGCTGTGTAATTTGAAAGCCCCGCATGGCTGAGAGACCATATGACACTCACATGTTGGGGGTCGAGTTTGTAATTACCCGTAACATCTGAAGGTAAGTCTAAAACGGGCGTAGTTGCGCAGCTTGTTAAAAAAATTATGGGTAATATATAATGTCTCATTACTGTCCTTATAGACAATGAATTTGTAACTTGTCGAAATTTAATCTGTGTAACGCATAAACGGCTTGATTATTTTTGTCTCACTATTCAATGAGGGGAAATGGCTGATAGCGCTGAAAACATCGTCGATGAAGATAAAGTTACAGATGAAGACGAAGTGGAAAAAAAATCCGCTAAGGATGTGATTCTTGAAGAAGTGTCCTTCTTCCTCAAGTTATTTGCCATATTGATGTTTTTTTATACCTTCGTTTTTGGACATTACAAAATTCCCAGCGAAAGCATGCAGCCGACATTAGAAGTCGGTGATCATCTTTATGTATCGAAACTTGCGTATGGTTATTCGAAACACTCCGTTCCGCTGGGCTTGCACAATCATTTTCCTTTTGACGGGCAAATATTTTCACGCCTTCCAAAACGCGGAGATGTCGCCGTATTTCGTAATCCCATAAGCGGTATTGTCATGATTAAACGCGTCGTAGGTCTTCCCGGCGATCAAATCATGATGCGCGACGGGCGTGCTTTTCTGAACGGACAATTGATCGAGCGTAAAAAAATAGAAGAGTTGCAATATCGGACAGAAAACCAGCCGCGTGGTCTCCTATATTGGATTAATCCAAGAACTTATATTCGAATGATACAGGGCACTCAACGACATTATGAGAGATGGGGCCATGTCCAATATAGCGCCTCTTATTGGGAGCAATGGCCGGATGAAGACAGCCCGCATATGATTTATGAAATCTCAGATCAGCCCGGAACAAAAAAGTTTACAGTACCCGAGGGACATATATTTTTCATGGGAGATAATCGAGATCGTTCGCTGGATAGTCGTGCGCCCGGTGGGCCTGGTTATGTCCCCGTCGAATATTTGATCGGACGTGCCGATCGCATGTTGTTTTCGTTTAAAAAATGTCCGGATGAAGATGGCATTTATTGCCCGCCGCGGCGTTTTTTCAAAAAGCTATAATCTAGACTCGACTTGAAAGTCATTTTGCGCTTCAACCGCTGCGAATGGGGAATGATGTCATCATAATCGTTAGGCATGGTAAGCCGGCATTGTCACGCAAAATACAGCTGACATGGCGGGACTATCGTGAGTGGTGGCAGAAATATGATGCCGGGGGTCTCGCGGATAAACAAAAAATACCTCAAAAAGTGGGAGAATATGCCAAATTTGCAGATGTGGTGATTTCCAGCCCGCTAAGACGTGCCGTTGAGAGCGCCGTTTTGGCTCGTGGATCGGAGCCGGATATCACGGATGAAGACCTTATTGAGGCCGCTTTACCGCCACCCCATCTTGGGCCTTTAAAATTTCGTCCCAAAACCTGGGGCACTTTTTCCCGTATTTGTTGGTGGTGTGGCTGGTCAGACGGTATGGAGTCACATCACGATGCTAAAATCCGTGCCACACGTATGGCAAAAAAATTAGAACAACATGCGTCCGACGGAAAAATGGTCTTTGTGACAGCGCATGGATGGTATAACCGTATGCTCAAAGGGCAGCTCAAGAATCAGGGCTGGAAATGTGTCTTTCAAAATGGCGATCTCCATTGGAGCTATCGGCGTTTTGAAAAAGATACGGGTGAAGGGTAGATTATGGCAGATAAGCCAGTCAAAGATTTGAATTTTGAGGATGCTCTCACCGAGCTTGAAGATATTGTCAATCGTCTGGAGCGAGGCGATACCTCTCTAGATGACAGTATTAAAATCTATCAGCGCGGGGCTGAGCTTAAAGCCCATTGCGAAGGCAAGCTTAAGGCGGCCCAGCTCAAAGTAGAGAAAATTGTTTTAAAATCTAGCGGGGCCGCAACGACAGAAGCTTTCGATGCTGACTAAGATAAAAGATTTAAAATCCCCGAATTTCCGAACGCGCTTAAGTGCCGTTGCCTCGCATATGGAGACGGTCCTAGATAATGTGTTGCCAAAACCAGAGGGACATCAGGCCGTCATCATGGACGCTATGCGCTATTCGGCTATGGGCGGTGGCAAACGCTTGCGCCCCTTTTTAATGGTTGAGACAGCGGGTCTTTTTGATTTCGAAACCGAAGCCCTGTGGTACGTAGCTGCGGCCTTGGAATGCATACATGTATTCTCGCTTATTCATGATGATCTACCTTGCATGGATGACGATGATCTCAGACGCGGAAAACCAACCTGTCATGTGGCTTTTGATGAGGCCATAGCTGTGCTGGCAGGTGATGCATTAGAGACGGTCGCCTTTGAACTGATTGCGCAATGTGATGCCCCGTCTGATACACGCATACGTTTGATTACTGACCTCGCGCGTGCCTCGGGTGTGCACGGTATGATTGGCGGGCAGGTCATGGATATCAAGGTGACCGAAGAACAACGCAACGAAGCCATCATTACCCAATTGCAGGAACTCAAAACCGGGGCTTTGATTACTTATGCCGTAAGGGCGGGTGCGATCATAGCAGGCGCCTCAGACTCTGAGCTTAAAGCTTTAACCGATTATGCAGATGATATGGGGCTCGCCTTTCAGATTAAGGATGACATTCTTGATGTCGAGGGGGATCAAAATCTAATTGGCAAAACGGTTGGAAAGGATGAAAATCTTGGAAGGGCCACATTTGTGTCAATTTTAGGTTTAGAAGGTGCGAAAAAACGCGCTGCTGAGATGGGCGAAAGGTCAAAAAGTCATCTTGAACCCTTTGGAGAAAAATCCAAAATTCTCTGTGATACGGTGGATTTTGTGCTAAACCGTTCTCATTAAGGGGCGGGTGAAAACGAAAGAATAATTATGCTGGATACCCCGCTACTTGATCAGGTTAAATATCCCGCGGATATGCGTGACTTTTCGCGTGACGAGCTCAAGCAATTAGCTGATGAGTTACGTAGCGAGGTGATTGACGCGGTGTCCGTCACCGGGGGACATCTGGGCGCGGGATTAGGCGTCGTCGAACTCACGGTGGCTATTCATTATCTCTTTAATACGCCTGATGATAAGCTTATCTGGGATGTCGGGCATCAATGCTATCCCCACAAAGTTCTAACGGGTCGCCGTGACCGTATCCGTACACTTCGCCAAGGTGGGGGCTTATCCGGATTTACCAAATTGGCGGAGAGCGAATATGACCCCTTTGGAGCCGCGCATTCCTCGACATCTATTTCAGCTGGTTTAGGTTACGCGACCGCTCGTGATCTAGATGGCCGTGATAATCACATTATTAGCGTGATTGGCGACGGGTCCATCACAGCTGGTATGGCTTATGAGGCGATGAATAATGCCGGTGATAGTGATAGCCGCATGATCGTGATCCTAAATGATAATGATATGTCTATTGCTCCGCCTGTTGGCGCGATGAGCCATCTCTTATCGCGCACAGTTTCAAGCGGTGGCTATCAGGCTCTACGAGGCGCGGCCAAGGCGCTAGTCAAAGATGCGCCGCGTCCGATTAAAAACATAGCTCGCAATGCCGAGGAATATACACGCGGTATGTTTACTGGCGGCACATGGTTTGAAGAGCTGGGTTTTTATTATGTCGGGCCAGTAGATGGTCATGATCTCGACGCGCTTATTCCGGTGCTTGAAAATGTCAAAAACATGAAAAACGGCCCAGTCCTCGTGCATGTGGTGACCCAAAAAGGGAAAGGCTACGCGCCCGCTGAAAATTCCAAAGATAAATATCACGGTGTCTCTAAGTTTAATGTCATCACGGGTGAGCAAACTAAATCCACGGCCAATGCACCCAAATACACGACCGTCTTTGCCCAGCAGCTTATCAAACAGGCAGAAAAGGACGATAAAGTCGTCGGTATCACTGCGGCTATGCCGGGTGGAACAGGCCTAAAATTATTTGCCGAACGCTTTCCGGACCGTATGTTTGACGTGGGTATTGCCGAGCAACATGCCGTGACATTTGCGGCTGGGCTAGCAGCGGACGGCTATAAGCCTTTTGCGGCGATTTATTCAACATTCCTGCAGCGCGGTTATGATCAGGTCGTACATGATGTAGCGATCCAAAATCTGCCCGTACGTTTCGCCATGGACCGGGCAGGTCTCGTTGGCGCGGACGGCCCAACTCATGCAGGCGCCTTTGACATTGCCTATCTGGGATGTCTTCCTAATTTCGTTTTGATGGCAGCGGCGGATGAAGCCGAGCTTGCCCATATGGTGGCAACCGCCACCGCCTATGATGAAGGCCCTATCGGGTTTCGTTATGCCAGAGGCGAAGCGACAGGGATTGAAATTCCCGAAAATCCTGAAATATTAGAAATAGGCAAGGGACGTATCCTTCGCGAAGGGACGCGTGTCGCGCTATTATCATATGGAACACGTTTAGAAGAAGCCTTAAAGGCGGCCGAACAGCTAGAACCATTTGGCTTGTCAACAACCGTAGCCGATGCGCGTTTTGCCAAACCTCTTGATACGGACCTTGTTAATCGTCTCGCTGATGAGCATGAAGTGTTGATCACCATCGAAGAAGGCAGCGTTGGCGGATTTGGAGCCTTTGTCCTGCATGAGCTTTCCCGCTCGGGACGCTTGGATCACGGTGTTAAAATCCGAACCATGACATTGCCGGATCGTTTCATTGATCAGGACAAGCCGGAGGTGTTGTATCAGCAGGCCAAGCTTGACGCCGATAGCATTGTCGAAAAAGTCTTTGAGGTGATCGGCACGCAGGCTGCCCGACAGGGTGCTTTGGCGTAAATTGCGCGCCGATCAATTCCTCGTCCAAAACGGCTATTTTGAAAGCCGGTCTAAGGCTCAAGCGGCGATAAAAGCGGGTAAGGTAAGTGTTGATGGTGTAGCTATCACAAAGCCCTCGCAAACGATTTCGCAAAACGCGACCGTCAAAGCAGAAGCAGAACATCCCTGGGTGTCTCGAGGTGGGCTCAAACTTGTGGGCGCGCTCAAAACATTTGATATATCGGTTAAAGATAGGGTCTGTCTGGATATCGGATCATCGACGGGTGGGTTCACAGACGTGCTGCTTTCGAGAGGCGCGCTTAAAGTTTATGCGGTGGACGTTGGACGAGATCAATTGCATTCTAAATTACGAACAGATGACCGTGTCGTCTCTATGGAAAGCCAAGATGCGCGAAAACTCACTGCCGATATGTTTGACCCCTTGCCGGATATATTGGTCTGTGATGCCAGCTTTATATCGCTCGCCAAAGTCATTGAGCGCCCGTTATCGCTCATGCAATCAGGCTCGGAGGCCATTCTTTTATTCAAACCGCAATTTGAAGTGGGACGGAAGAATATCGGCAAGGGAGGTATCGTAAAACATGGGGGCGCTATCCAACAAGTTTTCACAAAATTTCAAGATTGGATATCCAGACAAGGTTGGACAGTTATCGCGTCAGGGACATCGCCCATAAAAGGGGGTGACGGGAATATTGAGTATCTAATTAATGTTATGAAACTTTAGGTCTTTATCACACATTGTTCACAACTCCGTATCTCGCGCGAATGTGATGTCCATGTTACTCATCATTCCGCTAAAGGGTCTTCGTCATATTTTATATTATTATTTTTTTTGAGGAGACAATTATGAAACTTACAACAATGATTGCAGCAACATTTGGCGCCGTGCTTTTAACAGGCTGCGCGACAACAGGTTTGACATTTGACGCGCTTGATAAAGATGCTGATGGCTTTGCGAAAATTGCGGACGTGGCTTCAGCAGATAAGGTTGGAACTGTGCAGTCTGTTTCTGCTTTTGATACAAATTCTGATGCCAAACTGAGTGCAACAGAATTTCAGGCTTATTTAGCTTCGCCCCAAAGAACAGCAGCTCTAAACGCTTTAGCTAAACAAGAGGCTGCGGAACGCGCGGCAAGATCTCAATACGATAGGACTATCCCAAGCGCTGCCACGAGTGGAAGCTATGGATCCTAAGGATTAGCTTTACATATAAAAACCTAAAAGGTTTAGCTTAAAAGTCTCGCTTTGCGGGACTTATTTTTTTGGCTCTTGACTAAAGCAATCTGGCTTCTGTTTCGTCTCTATGTTTTTTAAGGTATTTCATAAAAGGCGTGCCGCCGGTTCCAACATCCGTATCATTGCCTCTGGCGTTGCCATTTTGTTTATTTATATAGCTTGCGGCATATTCAAAATGACGGGATCGGAAATCTGCGACAGCTTGGATTCCCCGAAAGATATGCGGGCATAAAAAACCCCGCTTGGCGGGGTTTTTCGATAACTTTAATATCCGCGTCTAAAGTTTCGACCGCGAAAACTACCACGATTATTAACAAAGCGGCGGTTATTAAAACGACTTCCGCCAATAAAGCGGTTTCCACCAAATAATCCGCCGGTGCCAAATGATAAATTTATCGATGTTGACGGGCGACCATAATAGGAGGAGCTGTAATAAGGTCTCGAGTTATAAGAATTCGAATAGACTGGGCGGCTATAATAGGAGCTACTATAATAAGGTTGGCTGTATCCGTAGTTAGAGCCTCCATAGCTTCCACCATTATAATAGCTGCCGTTATTAAAGCCGCGACTGTTATTACGGCTGTTCCCGATAGCATAACCGGCGAGTCCGCCAACGACAGCGCCAAGCGCCGACCCTTCAGATCTTGCGCCGACGGCTGCAACTTGTGATCCTAAAACACCGCCTGCGATAGCTCCTATAGCGGCTCCAGCAAGGCCGTTATTTGAGTTATTGTTGGTATGCGAGTGTTGATAGTTAAGGCCATGCGCGCTCGCGATACTCGGTGCCATACTAAGCGTAGCTACAGCAACAATAGCCATTCCAAATTTGAACTTCATATATCTGTTCTCCTGTTTTCAGTTTTTTGAAAACGCGC
The DNA here is from genome assembly GCA_964587545.1 of uncultured Caulobacterales bacterium. Taxonomy (GTDB): domain Bacteria; phylum Pseudomonadota; class Alphaproteobacteria; order Caulobacterales; family Maricaulaceae; genus JACOMS01. Next base: position 29,057 of record CAZPLJ010000016.1, read on the forward strand.
ATCCCCATGCGTTGAGTTCCCCCGATGGTAATATCTTGGCATAAGTTTAACCAAAAATCAAAGACTAGACACAGTTGCAAAAAAAAAGCGGCCTAAAGGCCGCTCTTGAAACTAATGTTTAGTTTGAACTTTATTTGATTAAGCCGCCAAAGCGATCATATTGATTTGAACTTCCGCTATAGCAATAGACGGCGTCACTTGCTGAACCGGCGCAAGCTGATGTGCCGCAAGAAGACGTTCCGCATGGAGCACTTTCATAAGCCGTCCAAGCTTGTGTATCCGCGTAAACTGGTGCGACTGGGGCTGCATAAGCACCGCTATCGACATA
>CAZPLJ010000016.1:29484-44890 GCA_964587545.1 uncultured Caulobacterales bacterium
GAACACGTCTTGAATATGTGCCACCGTAACGTGCCGCCGGTACGGCAAACCCGCCACTCTGTACAAATCCACCTCTTCTAATGACAGGAGCGCCTCTTCTAATCACAGGAGCACCTGTTCTATAGACAGGCGCACCGCGGTTGATTACTGGGGCGCCATAGCTGTAGCTTGCAGGTCCAGACGCATAACGTGACGAGCCACGGTTTGATACGGCATAACCTGCGATGCCACCCAAAGCCGCACCAATGGCTGTACCTTCTTGACGTACACCAGAACCAGCTAGGTTTGAACCAAGCACGCCGCCAAGACCGGCACCGATAGCTGTACCAGCTAAGTTAGATCCACTAAATCCTGGATTGAACGAACCTGCAAACTGGTTTCCACCAAAATTGCTTCGACGATTGGCAAGAGATGCTCCTGCCAAGCCGCCAACAACGGCGCCAATGGCCGTGCCTTCGTCTTGGACGCCGCTACCGGCTAAATTAGATCCAATTACCCCGCCGAGGCCTGCACCAATTGTGCCGCCGAGAAGTGTATTATTGTCAAAACCGCCAAGAAGCTGAGCGCTTGCGGTTGCCGGAAGTACGGCTAATGCCGCAATCGCCGTCGTTAAGGTTAAAATTCTCATTATTAACTCCTTGAGAGGCCCCACCACGGGCATATTGCCTGCCTTTTCTGCAAGATTAACGCCAAGCTACTCGATTAACATGAATATAAAGCGAACATTCAACCTTAAGGGGAGGTTAAAGCTGACATTACACCAAAAAAGATGCCCAACCGGTAGGCTGGGCAGCAAAATTTAGAGATTTGAGCTAATCTTAGTAAGCGTAAGCTGACCGACGATTATTGTTTTTTACACGCTTTCTCAAAATGTCGCGTCTATCTTTGAGATATCTGATCTCTGCGCGAATTTCATCAATGCGGCGTTCCAATCTGTAACTATTATTATATCTGGCTCTGTCTTTTAAACGACGTCCTTCTAAATGAAGCTCATCTAGTTGACACTCTATGTCATAGAGCGAGTAACGGGCGTAGCGGCTATCAAACCGACTGACGTTATTATAGCTCGTATTGGTGTAACCACGATTGTTATATCCTGCGTTGCTATAGCCAGTATTGTTGTTGGTGTTGTAACCCGTATTATAGGCTGTGCGTGTCGTGTTTATATTAACGTTCGCAGGTCGTGCGGCCAAATTTCGGCAATCTACACGTGCTCCGGCGAGCTCAGAGCCTGCAACAGCTCCGATAACGGCGCCGAGGGCTGAGCCTTCAGTGCGTACACCGCGGGCAGCCAATTGCGAGCCTGCGACGCCACCGGCAACGGCTCCGATGAGTCCACCGACGACACGGTTGTTTGTATCAGCATTGACGCAAGCGTCATGAGTACGACTTGTCTTTTGGTAATTTGTATTGGCCTGTGCTAAGCTTGGGGTAGCGAAAGTCGCCGCAGCCAGAGCAGCAGCGGCCAGGGTTTTGGTGCGGGATAGCAGTTTCATGGGATTTACTCCTTAGACACGGAAAGGCTAATTCCTGTTCCGATGATTAAGGTTTAGCAAAGCCGGTCTGAACCCGTCGTGAGGCTGAAATTTAAGTTACGTTCAGGTAATCTTATCTCCAACGTGATTGGTCACGAAACAGTTGTGAATATCGCAATTGTGTCTCCACCATCAGGAGCGTTCTGATTATTTTTTGGAGACTTCGACGAATTTACGCAATTATGCCAATTCAGTTAGCTAGCTTTTTTCTTTTTTGTCGTCTTTTTCTTTTTCTTGCCGCCTTTGGCTTCTTTTTCGGCTATATACTCAAGCGCCATATCAATATTGACATCCTCGGGCTTGGTGCCTTTAGGGATGGTCGCATTGATTTTTTCATACTTTACATAGGGGCCGTAACGACCATCCATGATCTTGACGGGTTTTTCTGTTTCGGGATGTTTGCCCAAATCTTTAAGGACTGTGCCACCGCGACGTCCGCGACCGGGGTTGGCGCGTTTCTCCGCGATTAATGTCACGGCGCGGTTAAGGCCCACCTCAAACATCTCATCGGCGGTTGGCAGGTTGGCATAGGTTCCATTATGTAAAATATATGGACCATAACGACCTAATGCTCCTGTAATCATGCCGCCCTCATCGGGATGTTCGCCAATGTCACGGGGGAGGCTGAGGAGCCTTAGTGCTTTTTCCAGGTCAATCTCAGCAAAGGGCCATTCTTTCGGAAGACCTGTGCGTTTGGGTTTTTTCTCTTCACCCAACTGCACATAAGGGCCGAAACGTCCATTTTTAAGAAATACATCCATGCCCGTTTCGGGGTCCTGGCCCAGCATACGGTCTTCGCCCGTATCATTTGCGGCCTGCTCGGTTTGCGCAAAAGGTCGTGTGAATTTGCAATCCGGATAGTTGGAACAGCCAATAAACGCGCCAAATTTGCCGACTTTCAAGCTCAGTTCACCATCATTACAGGCTGTACAAGCGCGGGGGTCTGATCCGTCTTCTTTATCGGGGAATACTAAAGGACGCAGCGACTCGTTGAGAGCATCCAAAACATTTGTGACCCGCAGCTCTTTGGTTTGGTCGACATGGGCGGAAAATAAGTCCCAGAAATCTTGTAGGAGCTTTTTCCAGTCGAGATCACCGTTAGAAACTTTATCCAAGCGCTCTTCCAGCTCGGCCGTATAGTCATATTGAACATATTTGGCGAAAAAATTCTCGAGGAATGCTGTTACCAGCCGCCCTTTATCAGCCGGTGTGAAACGGCGTTTTTCAAGCGTGACATATTCTCGGGTCTGGAGAGTTTTTAGCGTTGAGGCATATGTCGACGGACGACCAATGCCCAGTTCTTCCATTTTTTTGACAAGGCTAGCTTCTGAGAAACGTGGCGGTGGTTGCGTGAAGTGTTGCTCTATATTGACGTCTTTGGCCTCAGATTTATCGCCTGCATAAACAGGTGGCAGGACTTTCTCGTCATTGTCTTCTTTTTCACCTGTGGGTTTGCTTTCCGTATAAAGCTTCAAAAAGCCGTCAAATTTAATGACCGTACCTGTTGCGCGTAAACCAACCGTATTGTCATTATCGGCAACCTCAATCGTTGTGCGCTCCATCTGTGCGTCCGCCATTTGACTGGCCATAGCGCGCTTCCAGATCAGGTCATATAATTTTTGTTGATCGCCTTTGAGGCCCAGCTTGCCGGGGTGACGCATGAAACTTGTGGGGCGGATAGCTTCGTGAGCTTCCTGAGCGTTTTTGGATTTGCTTTTGAAGACACGAGGTTTGTCCGGACAATAATTATCCCCATATACGGCTAGGATAGTTGCGCGGGCATCATTAACCGCTTCACCCACCATAGAAATAGAATCGGTTCGCATATAGGTAATCAGTCCAACCGTCTCGCCTTCTACGCTCACGCCCTCATAAAGTTTCTGTGCCGTTTGCATGGTCCGCGAGGCGGAAAATCCTAATCTTCGTGATGCATCCTGTTGCAGCGTGGATGTTGTAAATGGCGCATAAGGTCTGCGTTTGACAGGCTTGGCTTCCACGGTAGCAATCTTTAGGCTGGCGGCATCTACGGCGGCTTTGGCAGCTTTAGCATCATCTTCATTTGCGAGTGAAAACTTATCAAGCTTTTCGCCTTTTAGAGAGACGAGCCGAGCCGGGAAGGAGGTGCCTTTTTCGGTTTCGATCAAACTTTCCAATGACCAATATTCGCGAGGCTTAAACTGTTCGATCTCATTTTCTCGCTCACAGATAAGACGTAGGGCTACGGATTGTACGCGTCCGGCCGACCTTGCTCCGGGAAGTTTTCTCCAAAGCACAGGAGAAAGTGTGAAGCCCACAAGATAATCAAGCGCGCGGCGGGCGAGATAGGCTTCGACCAATTCCATATCGAGCTGACGCGGTTTCGCAATCGCATCTGTGACAGATTTTTTTGTAATGGCATTAAAGACAACACGTTCGACTTCTTTGTCTTTTAAGGCCTTCTTTTTATTGAGCACTTCAAGCAGGTGCCAGCTAATGGCTTCGCCTTCTCGGTCCGGGTCAGTCGCGAGGATGAGTTTGTCCGCGCCTTTTAATGCCGATTCAATGTCTTTAATGCGTGTCTTGGATTTTGTATCGACATTCCACTTCATCGAGAAGTCAGCTTCTGGATCAACAGATCCGTTTTTAGATGGCAAATCACGGACATGTCCGAAGCTTGCGAGCACCTTATAATCTTTACCGAGATATTTTTCGATGGTTTTGGCTTTCGCCGGGCTTTCAACGATAACGACGTTCATAAACTATCCAGAGTAGGGGAAGACCGATCTAAATCGCGCGAACATTTGGGCGATGAGTTTTAGATTGTCAACCTAAGGATAAAATTTGTTGCCTTAAAGACTTTACATCAACCTAAAGTATATATACAATCCAAGGTAGAATGTGAGGTATTTATGGGATTAGCCAAATCAAAAATCAATGTAGAGAAAATCAAAGCTGAAGAGAATTCACCCAAGCCACTCACACGAGATGCGGCCAAAACATATATATCCGACATGCTCGTGCAGCTGGCAGATATGGCGGAGGCATCCAAGCTTGTTGAAGCGGCAAGTTTGCTACGTGAGATGGAACTGACCTTACAATAGGCAATTAATATGCTTTTGCGATCCGACCATCCACTTCAGTGATTGTTTCGCCGCAAAGCTCCATTTCAAGTAAAACGGCAATGGCTAGGGATGTTGGCAACCCGCTCATTCGGATAATGTCATCACGTATAGTGGGTGTGGGCGATATTAAAGTGGATATTGTTTCACGCGCCTTTTTCATATCCGGTTGGGGTGAGCTCCAATTTTCCCGTGTTTCTTCCAGATTGAATTTATATTGCGGTTCGGGCGGACGCACATCTGACAGAATATCGATAACATCTTGCGAACTTTCGATTAAAGCCGCACCTTGTCGGATGAGGCGGTTACATCCTTTGGTACGCGGGTCGAGCGGTGACCCGGGGGCGGCCATAACCTCGCGATTTTGCTCAAGCGCATATCTTGCCGTAATCAAAGTGCCCGAACGTTCAGCGGCTTCAATCACAACCACGCCCAGAGATAATCCGGAAATAATTCTGTTTCGCCGTGGAAAGTCTCTGGCTGTCGCGCGATATCCAAGTGGGCTTTCGGAGACGAGCACGCCGTTCTGAAGAATATCATTATACAAATCGGTATTATCCCGCGGATAGATATGATCAGGGCCCCCACCAAGAACGGCCGCCGTACCACTATTAAGGCTTCCACGATGGGCGGCGGCATCTATCCCGCGCGCCAAGCCGGATATGATCGTATAACCAGCCTCTCCCAATTCGGTGGCTATCTGAGCGGCAAATCTCTGACCGATAGCAGAGGCATTACGTGATCCAACGATAGCGACGCTGGGGGTGTTTAAGATGTCCGGTCTTTTGCCTAAAAGGCTAATGACGGGAGGAGGTGGGTCCAGCGCTTTCAGATAGGTCGGGTAATCAGCTTCGCAGCTCGCAACGATTTTTCCACCCATATCCTCAAATCGGTTAAGCTCCGCTTCAATGATGTCTTTGCTCGGTATTTGAACGGATTTTTTGCGCGCCAGTGACGGCACGGCATCAAGCGCGGCCTCAGCATTTTTATAAAGGCGGAGTAAATCTCGAAAAGCGACGGGGCCAATGGTTGGTGTGCGAATCAGTCTTAGCCATGCAATTCGTTCATCCCAGCTAAGGGCCCGCTCTTCCATTAGCCTTTTTGCCCAATCTTGGATTCTGTGCCTGATAGAATGCGTCCAATATTGGCCTTATGACGTATGTAAATCAGCACGGCTAAAAATGCGGCCATCAGCGCGACTTCTTTATATCCTATCAGATAGGCAATAATCGGCGCAGTCGCCGCGGCGACCAAGGCGGCTAATGAAGACATTTTAAAAATGAAAGCTGTCGCGAGCCAAACCGCCATCCCGGCCAGCCCAACAGGCCATGCGGTGGCGAGAAGGCAGCCAAAAAATGTAGCGACACCTTTGCCGCCTTTAAAGCCTAACCAAATTGGAAAACAGTGTCCGAGAAGCGCGGCGGCTCCCGCGAATAATCCGTAGGGAAATCCCAGAATATAATTGATAATCAAGGCGGCTATCCCGGCTTTGCCGGCATCCAATAATAATGTCAGCGCTGCCAAATCTTTACGCCCCGTCCGTAAGACGTTGGTGGCGCCAATATTCCCCGAGCCGATATCGCGGATATCACCCTGTCCGGCAGCTTTCGCGATTAACAGGCCAAACGGAATAGACCCAAGCAGGTAGCCGCCGATGAGCGCGATGATTATTGAAATATCCATAGACGTTATTTGCGGGAAATAGCTTAAGGAGTCAAAGCCTACAGAAGCTCAAAAACAACATCGCCGCCACAAATGGTTTTAACGGCTCGTCCCGTTAGGCGGCGCCCATCAAGCGGGGTGTTTTTAGATTTTGATAGAAGATTTTCGCTTTCACATACCCAAGGACGATTGGGATCAATCAACACAATATCGGCTGGTGCGCCGACCTCAATGCGCCCAGACGGCAGTCCCAAAAGTGTCGCTGGGTTAATCGTGACCGCTTTCAGAAAAGCCATCAGATCCAGCTTTTCGTCTGCGACTTGGGATAGTCCAGCGGCTAGCAGTAACTCCAGCCCAACGGCACCGGGAGAGCTTTCTGCAAAGGGAAGGCGTTTCTCACCTGCGGGGCGGGGGTCATGCCCGGAGACAATCACATCAATGCTTCCGTCATTTACACCTTTTAATAAAGCTAGCCGGTCTTTTTCATCACGTAACGGTGGATCTAATTTGGCGAAGGTGCGGTAATCACCAATATCAATTTCATTAAGAGCGAGGTGATTAATGCTGACAGATGCTGCAATATTCAATTTTGCTTTCTTAGCCCGCTTAATCACGTCAACAGATCCTTTAGCCGAAATCATGTCGATCAAACATCTGCCGCCGGTTAGTTCCGCCAAGGCTACATCGCGCTCTACCATAATACGCTCGGCAATAGACGGTGTGGAGCTTAGGCCGAGGCGCGCGGAGAAATCACTTTCATGGGCACAGGTCCCATCTGTCAAAGCGGCGTCCTTTGGTCGATTAGCAATCAATGTATCGAAGGTCGCCGAATAAGATAAAAGCCGTCTCATAATAAGGCTGTTCGCGATGGGTGTGTGCCCGCTTGAAAACATCACTGCACCGGCTTCGCTCATAAGGCCAAGCTCTGTGAGCGTTTCTCCGTCGAGGCCTTTTGTTAGCGCGCCTGCTGCATAGACGTTGACGGGCGTATCTATACCTCGACGCTTAATGAAATCCACCAGAGACATATCATCGATCACAGGGTGGGTGTCCGGCATGACAACAAATGATGTGACACCCCCGGCCGCCGCGGCTCTCGCGGCTGTTTCGATGGTTTCTTTATTTTCCGCGCCAGGTTCACCCGTCATGACCCGCATATCAATTAGGCCTGGGGCAGCGATCAGGCCTTGGGCATCAATCATATCTTCCATGACGCGGGCTTTCGGGCCAATATCGGCGATCTGACCATCAATCATGGTGACGGTTCCGATTTCATCATAATCGCTGGCTGGGTCAATGATGCGGGCATTTATGATAGAGAGCGACTTCATTTGGCTTTATCCTGTGCATGGGATAAGGCATGTAAAATACCCATACGCATAGCGACGCCGGATTCGACCTGTTGCGTGATAAGACTGATGTTTGGATCGTCGGCTACATCTGAGCTGATCTCAACGCCTCTATTCATCGGACCCGGATGCATAACCTTCACATCGGGTTTGGCATAGTTAAGCTTGGCGCGGTCTAGCCCGTAAAAATGAAAATATTCACGTTTGGACGGCACGAAAGCTCCGCTCATACGTTCAAGTTGTAGGCGCAACATCATGATCACATCACAGCCTTTCAGGCCAGTTTTCATGTCATGAAAAACTTCCGCCCCCCAGCGGTCCGCATGAGATGGGATTAATGTAGGTGGCCCGATCAATCTAACATCGCAGCCTAGCATATTAAAAAGTTGAATATCTGAGCGTGCGACACGCGAGTGTACAATATCACCACAAATGGCTATGCGAAGACCGCCCAAATCTTTACCGAAACTGCGCCGTAAAGTTAGCGCGTCCAATAAAGCCTGGGTTGGGTGTTCATGCATGCCGTCGCCGGCATTAATCACCGATCCGGACACTTTTTGAGCCAGCAGAGCCGGAGCACCCGAGGCGCTATGTCGTACGACCAATATATCCGGGTTCATTGCATTAAGCGTGGCGGCGGTGTCCAGCAGGGTTTCTCCCTTTTTTACAGACGACTGCGCCACCGCCATATTGATGACATCGGCGCCAAGCCGTCTACCCGCAAGCTCAAAGCTTTTTTCGGTCCGCGTTGAGTTTTCGAAAAACAGATTGATAAGAGTTTTGCCAGCCAAAATATCGAGATCTGGCGCTTTCTGAACGGATAAGTCCAGATAATGTTCACCGAGCGATAAAAGAGAGTCTATGTCTGGCCGATGAAAATCGGCGATGGAGAGGCAGTGCTGCTTCTCAAACGGATAACCATGGCTGGCGACCATATGCCCTCTACTGGATTTTGGCCGCTTTAAGGCTAAGCCGCCAGAGAGTCAAAGGGAAAGCTCTAATTCGTCAAATTTGGATTGGGTGTAAAAAATTCGCCCATATATAAGCAGCTATTGTCGTCCAATATTTCATACCCTTGAGGACATGTACCAAACCGGGCCTTCACACTGGGCTTATCATAGAATGTTATGCCTGTTGATCCGCTATAAGTCGACGTTGAGTGTGATGAGCTTGAATATGATGCGGGCGAATATGATGAAGAGTAGCTGCTTCTTAGCGGAGTTGTGTAAGACGATGACGCGCTACTATATCCTGAAGATACGACTGATGAACTACCGCTTAAGGGCGTCGTGTAAGCTGACGATGAACTTGTATAGCTAGAAGTTCCTAATGATGAGCTTGATCCGAAGGAATCGTCGTAAATTCTGCATGATCCATCACCTGTGAGATATGACCCATCTGGGCAAGCCGCCGTTGAAGACCCAGTATATGTTGAATGTCCACTATATGTTGAGCCGGTGCTATAAGTTGAGGTTGTTCCATGACTCACTGTTGTAGGCGCCGAATATCCCGTTGCGGCCGGTTGATAGCCATAGGTCGATCCCGTTGAATATGTTGAGGTAGCAATAGGCGCTGGTGCGGATGCATGTCCCTTGTTTAGAAAACGATCACATAATGACTGGCACCCTGATAAAGTTAAAGCCGTTACCGCAATTGCGGCTAAAGTAGAATTACGTAGCACAGTGAACCCTCAATCTCTTAGTTGTGGATGTAAAAGCAAGTATTGTGCCAGTTCACCTTTTACGCGTTCGGAACAGTCTGTTTACTATTATTTTTAGCTCATTTTTCAGCATGCTCACACACATGTTTTTAAACGATTTTGCCTATAGTTTGTTCAACATATGTGAGGACATTATGCGTGAGTTAAGTGATCAAGAAGTCGAGCTGTTTGACAAAATAGGGTATATTCCGAAGCTAAATACAGCTTCATCGCAAGTTAGGCCGCCGGTTTCTCAACCGACCGCCAGACGGGGCGCATCATTTAATGTTAGAGCCCTTGTTTCTCGCAAAGTTTCTCGCAAATCACCTATATTGGCTAGGTAATTATCGTTCCGCATCTGGGAAAATGGTATTCGTTAGGTAATTAAGCCGTGCATGATTATTAAGTCTTGCATCATATTTGCATGTTAAAAAGTACTATGATTTGGAAACTTGCTTTACTAGCGACCGCCGCGATTTCGACAATGTTGGCCTCACAATTTTGGCCGGGACGGCCTGCTGTGCCGCCGCAAGCACAGCCAAATTTTGCGCAACATCAACAGGTTTGTGGCACTCCGAATGCAACGAATACGCTGACACACCAAGGCCGTCCAATCCGCTTAAACGGAGCCAACATAGCGTGGAGCACCCATCCACGATTTGCGCGTGATGTGGGGGATGGTGCGATTGAGGTGGCGGCTTTCCGGCGACATTTTGCTCAGATAAAAGCGGCGGGTGGGAATTCGGCGCGCTGGTGGTTACATACGAACGGGACAGTTACTCCGAACGTCAAGGCGGACGGCATCGTCACTGGATTATCAAATCGGCATAGTAATGAGCAGGTGATTGCCCAGATACGTCAGGTTCTGGATATCGCGCATCAGCATGGCATTGTTGTCAATATAACCCTATTTTCGTTTAATATGATGTGTGGCGACTATAATCCATATGCTTATGAGAAAATGCTTAAACGCCATCATATGAGCTATATCAATAATGCACTCACGCCGATGGTGTTGGGTTTGCGAGGTCATCCTGCGCTATTTGCTTGGGAAGTCTTTAACGAGGCCGAAGGTATGACTGAGGGCTCAAGTTTTTATGGTGATCCAAGCTCGGGCATGGAGCCTTGCCGGACGGGTGTAGAAATGCCCAAATGGGTATTGCAGCGTTTCGTCAATCATACGGCGGCCCGTATTAAAGAAATTGATCCCAATGTAAACGTGACGACAAGTGTCGGCAATCCGTCTCACCTAAAAGATTACACGAATAGGGCATTGCTGAGCCATCCGTTTTCGGTGCGTCAAGGGACGCTCGATTTCTACCAAATCCATTGGTATGGCGGGGACTATAATCCCTATTTGATGTCCGCCAGCAATTATCGCTTAGATCGCCCTATTGTTGTCGGTGAGTATGCTTATCAGGATGATAGCCCTAGCCGGACGCGGGCCAGAGACTTGGGTCCTCGTATGATGCGTAATGGTTATGCGGGAGCTTGGGTCTGGTCGCAACTGACTGAAGATGCGGGCAAAGTGACGGAATCTATGCGGACGACGTCTGTCTGCACACGCTAGGCGCGCAAGCGATCAAGCACACCTTGTAAGATATAGGTGGCTGCTAATTTATCGACATTTTTCGCGCGTTTTTTGCGGCTCATATCCCCTTCTAGCATGGTGCGTGTTACGGCCATGGTCGAGAGACGTTCATCCCATAGAAAAATAGGAATATCCCGCAGCTTTGTGAGGTTTGTACAAAAGTCACGTACCGATTGGGTTCGAGGACCATGACTACCGTCCATATTAATCGGCAAACCTATAATCAGGCATGTGATATCATTGTCATCATATAGTTCAAAGAGCTGCTCTGAGTCGGTTTTGAACTTGGTCCGTTGTATGGTTTTTAGCGGACTGGCTATAAGGCGGGTTGGGTCGCTGATCGCTAGACCCAATGTTTTGGTTCCGGGATCAACACCCATCAAGGCGCCTGTGCTGGCTTTGAGGTTATCTAATGTGATAATAGGCATGAGAGGTGTCAGATAGGTTTAACTACTCCAAGGTGCAAGCCAGATAAGGAATTGGTTGCCGATGTAAAACAAAGCAAATAGTCCAAGCACAACCCGTACCCAGACTTTTGGAAAACGGCGCCATAAAACAAAAATGGCAATGCTTGCGATGATGGCTTCGACCAATCCGACCCATTGGGCATTATGGTCATTATCCCAATAGGATAGAGGCGAATAATACCGCCAATTTGACAAAGGCCAGAAATGACGATGGGCATCATCGGCGTGAACGGGGAGGTCCATGGCGAGATGGATCAGCGCAGCCAATGCAAAAAATAAGAGGAGCTTACCCCATGTCTTTTTACGTTGCCAAAAGCCCAACAAAGCCAAACCAATATAGATCGGCGCAGAGTTAAAAATAGCGCCTGTGAGCTGCATGGGGTCGTTGAAATATATGTCTCTCCAAATTTCACTTTGGCTATGACCTTTGATGAATGTGAGCCAAACCCAGCAAACATATATAAAAGCATCCGGAACGATCGAGCCCAGAAGTATCGCCCAATTTTGCTTGGGGTTTTCTCTTTTTGCAAGGATCGCTAGGGCGATGAGACTATGTGTCGGGGATTGCATGCCGTTCTCTAGACATAAAAAAAGGCGCAGCCAAGGCTACGCCTAAAATTCTTAGCTTTTAAACTAGCTGTAAACTGACTCTTTTTTGAAATGTACAGCCAGAAGATAATAGACAACCGCCCGGTATTTGCTTGGGTTGGAGCTGCCATATTTTTCCATAATGGAGGCAATAGCTGAATCAAGCTCTGGACCATCGGATAGGCCAAGCTTTTTGATTAGGAAATTATTTTTAACCGTTTCTAATTCAGATTTATCTGATCCGGCGACAGTTGATGCATCTTTATTATAGATTGACGGACCACATCCTATTGTAACTTTCTTCAATAGATCCATGTCGGGTGTTACACCAATTTTATTTTTGAGGTCGTCCGCGTATTTTGCGATTAATTCGTCTCGTTTGCTCATTACAATTCCTTTTTGTTATGGGGTCCGTATTAAGTTTTACCCCTTCGAACCATATTTTAAAACCACCACACTTAGATTTTAAGGAGGCATGATTCCCTTTAGGCGAAAAACCTCTTAAAAACTAGTGCGGAAGCTGTATAAAATATGAGCGATATTTATGGCCGAATTTAACCGTTTTCAGGTTTTACGCCCTTAAAGCTCTTATCATAATGAGCTTTAATCATGCGGTTGTCCTTATCTGTATCAAATGTGAGCTTCCAAAGCCTATCCAGAACAACTTCTTTGGTCGGTCCGTTTAAGGCGATAATAAAAATGGGAACCCCGGCGGCATAAGCCATACGTAAATATCCGCGTTTATAGCTATCGACTTTGGAGCGTGTGCCTTCAGGTGTTATACCAAGCCAAGCTTTTTCATTGCTATTAAACCAATCAACCATCTGATCAGTGATATTATTCTTGCTTGATCGATCAATCGGAACCCCGCCGAGAGCTTTCCAAAGTCCCCCTAATGGCCAGAAAAAGGCCTGTTTTTTCATCATCCAACTACATTTCAAACTCACAGACATCATAGCAGAGAGCGCAATAATGAGATCCCAATTGGATGTATGCGGGGCACCAATAAAAATGACCTTTTTTTCCTCTGGAAGTTTGCCTTTAAATGTCCAACCCATCATTCTCATAATGGATCGCCCTATCCAGCGGGTGACGCCATTACCCATTGTTGGCATAGTTTCATTGGGGACGTCATCAAATGGCGTGATGACTTTCTGGGCAATTTGGTCTTTTGGTAAATCTGACATGGCTGCCCCATAGCATAAAAGCAATTTGGAGCAATCCATCTCTTGCCCCATCTCTTATGCCTTGCTAGTGCCACGCGGACTAATAATGGAGCCTCCCATGAGTGATGCTGTCACCGCAGAAACCGTCAAAAAGATTGCGCGCCTCTCGCGTCTGCATGTGGAGGAAGCCCGCCTTGAGCCGCTGGCTCAAGAGCTCAATGGTATTTTGGGCTGGATTGAACAACTCAACGAGGTGGATGTCGAGGGCGTCGCGCCTATGACGTCGGCTGTGGATGTGGATGCGCCTCTGCGCTCAGACGAGATTACAGATGGTGATGTCCGGGATAAAGTCTTGGCCAATGCGCCGAAATCCGAGGATGGTTTTTATGTCGTGCCGAGGAGCGTTGAGTAAGCCTATATGAATACCACGCTCTACATATTGCATAATCCATTTAATGATCCAGCCATTTCAGACAAGAGTTTCTTCTGCTGGACTTGCGTATTGATGGAGGGCTTGTTGGCAAAGTTTCCAGATGAATTAGCAGGGCTTGATGTGCAGCGCCTAGCTTTCCCGCGCCCTAGAGATGTGATGATCGAATTAGTGGGTTCGAATAACCAATCATTGCCGACGCTTGTGCTGGGTGAAGGTGTTTTGGTTGGCCGCGAAACTGGGACATATAGCGATACTCGCTTTATTAAAGGCAAGGATGAAATCCTGAATGCCTTGACAGATATTTATGACATACCGCGCGTTCATCCATAGGACGAGCTAAGAGGATAGAATGACAGATTTAACAAAGCTCACACTTGAATCCGCGCTGGCGGGCATGGCCTCTGGCGATTTTTCATCTGAGGAATTGACCAAAGCGCATATCGAAAGCTGTATGCAGGGGGCTGATCTAAACGCTTTTATCACCACCACATTTGAATTGGCAGTGGATCAAGCCAAAGCTTCAGACAAACGCCGCGCTAGCGGCACTGTCGGTAAGCTTGAAGGCGCACCGCTTGGCGTGAAAGACCTGTTTTGTACCGAAGGCGTGAAAACAACGGCGGCGTCTAATATTCTCGGGGATTTTGCGCCCACTTATGAAAGTAGTGTCACGGCCAATATGAAGGCCGACGGCATGGTCATGCTCGGCAAGCTTAATCTCGATGAATTTGCCATGGGCTCCTCCAATGAAACCTCGGCTTACGGTAATGTGGTCAATCCTTGGAAAGTTGGCGATGAGTTGGTCCCTGGCGGATCCTCAGGCGGATCGGCTGCGGCGGTCGCCGCGGATATGTGCCTCGGCGCAACGGCGACGGATACAGGCGGCTCAATCAGACAACCGGCGGCCTTCACAGGAACCGTTGGGATTAAGCCGACCTATGGGCGGTGCTCGCGTTGGGGCGTTGTGGCCTTTGCAAGTTCGCTTGATCAGGCGGGGCCGATTGCCAAAACAGTCAAAGATAGCGCGATCTTACTCGACAGCATGGCGGGGTATGACCCGAAAGACAGTACATCGCTCAATGTGGATAATGGTGATTGGGTGAAGTCCTGCGAAAAATCCGTCAAAGGCATGCGCATTGGTATCCCCAAAGAATACACGGTTGATAATATGCCGCCTGAAATCCAGTCACTTTGGGATGAGGGTATAGAGTGGATGAAAGACGCAGGCGCCGAGATCGTGCCAGTTTCCTTGCCGCATACCAAATATGCGCTGCCGGCCTATTATATCGTGGCTCCGGCTGAGGCCTCCTCAAACCTCGCACGTTATGACGGTATGCGCTACGGTGCGCGGGTCGATGGCAAGGATTTAGTCGATACCTATGAACGCACACGCGCCGCAGGCTTTGGGGCCGAAGTTCAGCGCCGAATCATGATCGGGACATATGTTTTGTCGGCTGGATATTATGATGCCTATTATTTACGCGCGCAAAAAGTCCGGACGCGTATCGCGGAAGATTTCAAAAATGCCTGGGATAAATGCGACGCGCTATTAACGCCGACCGCCCCAAGCGCGCCATTTGCGATTGGTCGAAAGGTCAATGATCCGATCACAATGTATCTCAATGATATTTTCACGGTTACGACTAACCTAGCGGGTCTTCCGGGGATTAGCGTGCCTGCGGGGCTTGACGCCGACGGCCTTCCGCTCGGTTTACAGATCATCGGTAAGGCGCTCGACGAAGACACCGTATTTGCCTGTGCTGGCGCGCTAGAAAAAGCCGCCAATTTCACCGCCAAACCGGAGAAGTGGTGGGTGTGATG
>CAZPLJ010000017.1:0-37533 GCA_964587545.1 uncultured Caulobacterales bacterium
AAATAAAGCACTTCAAACCAGACTGGAAAAGCTTGAGGCCACGCAAAAATAATCACGCTTTCTAACTTCGGGCTTTTTATTGGCTAATAGAGGTCAGGAACCTATCAATAAACTCTGTATGTATAGGCAAGAATACATGAAGAATAGATTTCAAATATTGATAGGTAGCTTCATTTAACTGCACCTCTCTTTCTGCAAGGTTTGTTAAAATCGTATGATCTGAGCCAAGAAAGTTTTGCAGAGCAATTTTCCATTGATTTCGAACTTTCCTTAAAAGCTCGGTTGACCAATCCGGTAAGGATTGATTTGAACGTGGAAACCGCTAGGTTTCACATATGCAAAAAGCCATCATCATTGGATCAAAAGGCGGCATTGGAGCCGCCCTCATGGGTCAGCTTGAAGATAACCCGGCCTTTGATAGCGTTATTGGCCTTAGCCGAGCGGATATGGATATCATGGATGAGGCACACATCGCGCGGCAAGCGGAGAGGTTAAAATCTCACGGTCCTTTTGATCTGATCATCGTCGCGACAGGCTTTTTGCATAATGATATTTTCGGGCCTGAAAAAAGCCTGAGTATGATCACGCAAGAGACGCTTGAGAAAAATTTTCGGATCAATGCTTTTGCGCCCATGCTAATCGCGAAACATTTTCTGCCTCTGTTACGGCCGAAATGCCGAGCTATATTTGCCGCATTATCTGCGCGTGTGGGCTCAATTTCTGATAATCATTTGGGTGGCTGGTATAGCTACCGTGCCTCAAAAGCGGCGCTAAACATGCTCTTGAAAACCTCCGCTCTTGAATGGAACCGCCGCCATAAAGATCACATTATTCTGGGGTTACATCCGGGTACTGTTGACACAAATTTATCCCAGCCCTTTCAGGGTAATGTGGCTGAAGGCAAACTTTTTAAGCCTGAGCAAAGTGCGCAATATTTGTTGGACGTCATTGATCAGGCCACGTCTGAAGACAGCGGCTACACATTGGCATGGGACGGACAGCCTATTCCATTCTGATCAATAAGTGGCGGCGATATCGTATATGTCTGCCATGACAGACTCGGTTGTTGGCCAGCGTCCGGCACCTTTGCCGCGGATTTTATAACTGTCGCCATCTTCAAAATAGAAAATGGCGTGAGCCTCTTCGCCGTCCGCCTGCGCGATAAAATTATCCATGGGCAAGTCTTTAAGCTCCAAGGTCGTATCAAAACCGCCCGCATGTCGCCAACAACTCGCGATGCGTTTTACGGCGCCGTTCACATCTTTTGGGAGTTCATAATTCTCTATTGTATCACGCGGGATTTCATCAAGTGTCACCTCCTCACCAAAACCAAGAAGAGAGACCAATCTGATTTTCGCTGCCGCATCGGCCCCGCCCACATCGGATGTCGGGTCTGCTTCTGCATAACCTTTATCCTGCGCGTCTTTTAGCGCGGCGGCGTAGCTTCGGCCTTTGGTGATTTCGCCCAGCATATAATTGGTTGTCCCGTTTAGAAGCGCTTCAACCCGTGTAATCCGGCCGCGTTCTCTTAGGCACATTTCAAGCACGGGCATGCCACCACCGGCTGCACTTGAGAAGGCTAGAATAGCATTATTTTTATCTGCAAAATCGATAAGGCTTTGGCCGCCAGCAGCAATGGCTTGTTTATTGGCACTGACCACATGAACACCGCGCGAGAGCATATCTTTGGTAAAGCCAAGCGCCGGTTCAATAGGACCCGACACATCGATAAAGATATCCGGATTGCTTGAGACGAGATCTTGATAGTCGGTTGTTAAAAGATCGGGGGCGTAACCTTGATCGATATATTTGTCCCGATTTCGTACCATGATTTTGGTAATTTCAAATTGCTCTGGTAGCGCGTCGATCCGTCGATATATACCACCCCCCACGATACCGCAGCCCATCATAGCAATGCGAAGTTTCGGGGGCGTTTTACGCGCTTTGGGTTTCGATGTCTTGGCGCCGACTTTGGTATAGTTTGGCTGTCCTATTGTGCCAAGGTCAAACTCTAACCTATGTTTTTTAGCAAACTCTAAAGCTTTGGGTTCAACCAAGACATCTGCTTTTTCCTGAACATCGTCCCAACTGATAATCTCATAACGTTTAGCGTGCGCATTCGTCATAGGGTCTTGCTCATAAATCCCGTCGATATCCTTTAATAGTAAGGCGGGGGTGGCTAGCTTTTGAGCCACAAATAAAGCCGTTAGGTCCGCGCCGCCTTGTCCCAGCAGGGATGGTCGGTCATTATTACCGATCCCGACAAAGCCCGGCATAACCACGATATCATGATTTTTGAGGTCCTCCTGGAGTTGATCCATATTTAGATCTACAAGCTCCGCTTCCGTATGAGGTCCGGACGCTTTAAGGCCCAACTCACGCGCCTGACGTACAAATGCCGGAGCACCGATACGTTCCAAAGCCAGCGCCAATAAAGCCGTTGAGCGACGCTCGCCCAAATGTACAAGCTCGGGCAGATTTTTGGCCACTCCGTCTGGTCCAATTCGGCGGGCTTCTGCCATGAGGATATCCGTTTGATCACTTTGAGCAGACGTCACCGCAACAATGTTTTTGCCTTGTCGATAATGGCGATAAATCTCGCTGGCAGCTTCTGTATAATCTGCCAGAGATTTCAGCACGGAATCTCCAAGATTTATAACAAGAATGGGAACGGACATCTAATCTCTCTTTAGCAGAATTTTTTAGAGCGCCCGCAAGCGGTAACTCAAATCGGCGCGAGAGTTTCTTAGCGGTTTAAGTTTGCGAGTCAACGTCCTCGGGAAGGGTTAGGGTAAATATTGTCCCGTCTTCCCCTGTGTTAGACAGCCGCAAATCACCGCCCTGAGCTTTAGCCAGTTCTTTTGAAATCGTCAGACCTAGGCCCGTACTTTTTTGAGACCCGCTTGAGCTTGCAAATGCTTTGAAAAGATTATTACGCGCTTTCTCGGGCAAGCCCGGGCCATTATCAATAATATGAAATTCGTGCATCCCGTCGACGATGTCTGCTTTAACCGTTAACATAGGTTCGCGAAGATCGTCTGACATGGAGCTCATCGCCTGAGCCGCATTTCTAAAAATATTGTGGAAAATCCGATAGGTGTGATCCGGATCTATATCCAAGGCGAGTTGGCTGGGTACGTTATTCTTGAACTGGATGTTACTAAACTGATCCAATACATCTCCTGCAGCCTCTCCGATTAACAGGCTGATACGCGTAAATTGTAATTCCGGGGGTTCGTCAGAGGCTTGTGAGAAATTTAACACCTCAGCGCAAAGCTTCACGCCGCGATCAACCGCCCTGACCAAACGCTGTCCCATATTGGCGACACGCTCATCCTTATCCATCGCAATTCGGTCAGACACAAGTTGTGCCGATGTCAGGACATTGCGTAAATCATGATTGATTTTCGCCACAGCTAAGCCCAGAGCGGCCAAGCGGTCTTGTTGTTTCAGAGAGGCCCGAACGCTTTGTTTCATATCAGAAAACTCACGCTGGAGCTGACCAATTTCATCTCTACGACCTGAATCCGGGACATTAGACGCCCGCGAGTCCGGATCACGCCGAAACTCGGATAAGGCATCGGCCAGCTGCGCCACAGGATTAACGATCACCATTGAGAGCGCCAAATATAAAAGTGAGCCCGTAATGATCGCGATGGCCAGTGATAAAAGTAATATATTCCGGGAAAAACTTCTGAGTTCAGCCTGTAATGAGGCCTTAGGTACAATATATTCCAAATACTCATGTTCCGGCATTAAGGGGTCAGCCAAGACACGAAGATGCCCATCAGAGGATCCAAAAAAACTGCTAAACGTATCACGAAATGACGGTACGCGCTTAGCCTCTCTTATATCAATAATTTCAAAATTGGCGCTATCCGGGGGAAGGCCTAAGATCAATTCGGTTCTGCCTTCGCGTTTTGTCGAAAGCATAAGAATATTCGTATCTTTCATAAATTGCTTAGCCAACATCTCACTTCCGCTGAAATCAGGGACGCCCGTAAGCGCTAATGTGAGATGGCCGGCTTGAGCCGCGCGGTCATCTAGCCATTCTTGGCGATGAAAAGCTGCCGACGGGATGAAAATTAACATCTCCGCGATCATGACAAAACCAATTGCCATGATCAGAACTTTTCTGGACAAGCTGCCGGATATCACTTTGCCAATCATGGCTGATATCTAAGCTGCAGCTCTAGTGAAAGCGAGTCCAAAGTTTGGCGAGTTTTTTGAACTTACTACCCTCACCGAAAAGCATTTCAGTATAGTATGAACTCGCCGCGCGTTTGACGGCTTCCGAGCGCGTTGGGTAAGGGGAAATAATTTGCGAGAGGCCGCTAATTTTGACTTTGTTTGCCATAGCCACAGACACCATGTGAATTAACTCACCCGCTTGCGGTCCAACAATTGACGCCCCAAGGATTTTACCTTTTTTACCGCAAATAATTTTAACGGCGCCTGTTGTGGTCAATTCGGCTATTGAACGGTCATTCTCTTCCATTTCCCAGTGAACAGCACGATCAAAAGTTCCGGCTTCAATAGCTTGCGCTTCGGTCATCCCAATAGAAGCAAGCTCAGGCTCGGCATAGATGACAGCCGGCATGCGGTCTGTCGTGCATTTCACATTCATACCGGGAGGCGTGAAATAGAAGTTTTTCGACACTTGACCCGCATGAAAGTTGGCCGCATGGGTTAACCCGCCGCGTCCAGACACATCACCAATAGCCCAAACTTTTTTATTGGTCGTGCGTAGATATTCATCTGTTTTGATGCCGCGGCGATCATACTCAATATTCGCCGCTTCCAAATTAAGACCATCCATAACAGGGCGGCGACCAGCAGCTACCAAGAGATGCGATCCGGTAATCGTCTCGCCATCTTCTAGTACAATTGAAATGTTGCCTTCTTTACCTTTGATTTCTTTGATGCTGACCGGCGCGCGAAAGGCAACGCTTTCTTTCTCCAGCTCTTTAACCAAAATATCGGCATGTTCTGGTTCGCTGCGTCCCAAAGGTTTCGCGATATCGAAAATAGTCACATCTGCACCAAAACGGCGGAAAGATTGACCCAGCTCTAGACCGATCGGACCAGATCCGATGACCAGCAAATGTTTAGGGAGTTTTTCAACAGAGAAGACGTTCTCATTGGTTAGGTAAGGCACGGTATCCAATCCCGGAATGGGCGGAGCCGCAGCACGAGACCCTGTGGCTATAACAAAGCGCTTGGCGCGGACTTCGGTTGTATCTGATTCAACGGTCCGAGCATCTTTGAAACGAGCGCGCTCTGTAATCACTTGAGTACCAAAGCTTTCATAACGTTCGACACTATCAACGGGCTCGATTGTTTTGATCACGCCGGCAATGTGACTTTTCACTGTTTCGAAATCAACAACTGGCTCGGCGACTTTAATACCAAATTTTTCACCCGTACGGAAAGCCTGCGCATGTTTACCCGCGGCAATCATGGCTTTGGATGGTACACATCCGTGATTAAGGCAATCACCGCCCATTTTATCGGCTTCAAATAAGACAACATTCAAGTCTAAATTCGCAGCAACCCAAGCCAGTGATAATCCGCCAGATCCGGCACCGATGACGCATAAATCGACATCATATTGTTTTTTATTCGTAGCCATATCTCTTCTCTTCTGTTCTATTCTTAGTCTTTATATGGAATTTTGTGTGGTGGGGGAAGGACATCAGACCCCGATCGGGGCCTGATTAAAATTGTTTAGCTTAGGCGCTTTTTTTGATGAATTTGTTATAGACCACTGGGATCATCGCAACAACACCCAAAGCAAAGAATGCCGGGATGAGGTTTTGAGCCGCCGCACTGACAAGGGCACCAACATCCGCTGTCTCGCCTTTGGCTGCAGCATCTAGTAATGTGCCCTGTAGACCAGCCCCAATCCAAGCATAAGCTACAGTTCCTGGAACGATACCTAAGGCCGTTGTGATGAAGTAATCGCGGAATTTTGCGCCTAATATGGCTGGTGCGATATTAACCACGGCGAACGGGAATACTGGGATAAGGCGAAGCGTGAACATGTAGGACAATGCGTTTTCATTAAAACCCTTTTCCATTTTTTCGAGAAACGGTCCGGCTATACCTTTCAAGGTCTCACCCAGTGAAGTCTTGGCCGCGACAAACAAGATGCAAGCGCCAATCGTCGCGCCGATAACCACAGCAGGGGCTCCGAAAGCCAATCCAAACAAGAAACCGCCTGAGACGGTCAAAATACTTGCCGGGATCATGAAGGCTGTGCAGAGCGCGTAAACCGCGATGAAAGCCAACAAGACCAATACAAAGTTTTCTTGGACAAGCCCGTTTAGATAGACGGCATTTTCACCTAACGCTTGCGGGGTTAGATATGTGTGCCAACCTTGTGATAAGGCCACACCCAAACCGCCCAGCAAAACAGCTAAAGGTATGAATTTTTTCCATCCAGCGTTTTTAGAGCTTGTCGGGGACGGGGGTGTTGACATGGTTTGATCCTGTATAGCTTTCATGGTTTAATCTCTCTTAAGTGTAGATTTTCTATTAAATTTTTATTGAGCGTTTCTGTTTTTTTACTCGTTTAAAGACCAGTCATAGTCATGACCGACAATTTGAGCACCGGCATCGATAGCCGCCGCTAGCTCTGGACCAGCAAATTGACGAAGATGTGCCACTACGCGGTCATTTGATCCACCGAAATCATCTTTAAACCAGTTAAATATGGATGAGACGACAAGTCCTTTTGGTGTGATTCTGACACCGCGCGGGGAATTGATGAAAGCGCGAGCTGCAGCTTCCCGGTCTTGTTCAAGAGTTTCGGCTCTCCAGACACCGTCTTTAAGGTTCGGACAGCCAATACTTGCGCAGTTGACCATATAGTGAACATGCGGAGAGGGGTATCTGACGCGCAAAATCTCATGCTCGATGGCATCTAATTTTACTGTTTGACCATTAACTCTCGTTTCGACCTTTTTCCAAGGACCTAAAAACCCGCCAACCTTGCTACCATTATATGTTTTGGCCTTTTTGATGGACTTCAGGGGATAATTTTGAACGATAAGATCAACTGTGACCACATTATAAAGGTTAGCCCAATAGGCGATAGCCTCTCTGTCAGACAGGGCATTTGGATCTATCCGGCCAAGATATGCGATATAGTCTGTCAAAACTCGGTAATCAGCCGCATTCGCTCTTAAAGCGCCGTAATTAAAACGCGCGATGCCGTTGGCATCAAGGGGAGCGACATATTTACTTAGCAGATTATTCCATTGAGATGTGGGAGTTGGAGCCGCGGCGACTTGTACAGGCGCTTGGCTTGCAGCGACTCTTACCGGCGTCTGAGCCTCTACGATTTGACTAGTCTGTGTAGGTTGGACGGCTACACTTGGCTGCGCAACAATAACGGGTTGGGAAACTTCAACAGGCTGAGTAACCTCGACAGTTTGAACCGGGGCGCTTGTATTGTCTGGTGCACATGAAGCCATCGGAGCGGCCAAAGCCATTAAAGGTAAGGCAAAGCAGGTTGTGCCAAATAAAAGGGATAATTTAAATTTCTTCATTTTGCTACTCGCTAAAAGTTGAATTTTCTGTTGCGACCTTAGTACTACAATTTTTGTTAAAGTGGTCTCAACCCTCTATCACATGTTTGTGCGCCTTTCGTGACGTGTGACTTGACTTTATTTCCCTACATGACTAATCAGCCCCGCTTAGATTATGCGCAGACATTTCTGCTGGAGATTTATCATGAAACGGACTTTTCAACCTTCTGAATTGGTACGCAAACGTCGTCACGGCTTTCGCTCACGTATGGCCACCAAAGCTGGACGTAAAGTACTTGCCCGCCGTCGTGCCAAGGGCCGCAAAGTATTGTCTGCCTAGACTATACTGTCAGGGCATTATGTCCAAAACAGAACACACACTCGGACGCCTTACAAAGCGGTCCGAGTTTTTATTTGTTAGGCAAGGTCGATATAAAGCGATTGGCGGCGTCGTGATACAGATGCGTCCCAATCATAGTATTGGACAAGAAATACGGGTTGGATTTACCGCGACAAAGAAAATTGGCGGGGCCGTCATCCGAAATACGGCCAAAAGACGACTTCGCGAAATTGCCCGTCATCTCTTGCCTAGCCTGGGTAAAGCTGGACATGATTATGTCTTCATAGCCCGTGACAGCACCGTCGCGCGACCGTTTGAGAAACTTACGAAAGATGTGGAAAAAGCCCTATCAAGTCTTGCTTGATAGGCTGGACAAACCCGACTAGAGACGGGCTTACGAATAACTGGACAAGATTACGCTCATGGATGATTCAAAAAATCTCATAATGGCTATTGTGCTCTCAAGCCTGGTCATGATGGTGTATATGCTTTTTTTCGCCCCAAAGGTGGATCCAGCCAACGATCCGGCATTAACGCCTGCCCCAGCGGTCGACGAAGCGCCGGCCATTGAATCTGAGCCGCTCAAATCCCGGGAAGCTGTCGTGAGTACCGGTCAGCGCGTAAAGATTGATACGCCGCAATTATCCGGATCATTTTTGGTCGAAGGATCCCGTTTTGATGACATTCAGCTAAAGAATTACAAAAAGACACTTGCTGAAGACAGCCCGAATTTGACGTTGCTAACACCGCAAGGCGCGGAAAAAGCGGCCTATATTTTTGACAACTGGACAGCGTCCATCGGCAGTAGCGGCGCCAATACGCCGTGGCAGCTGGTATCAGGCGACACGCTAACACCAGATAAATCTGTGGTTATGGCGTATGATGCAGGCGGATTTAAGGTGACGCGCACTGTCAGTGTGGATGAAAACTTTCTCATCACACTTGATGACCAGGTAACAAATACCTCCAGCCAAGAAATTTCTATTACACGAGTAGGTGTGTCCCGTCAGCACGGACTTCCAAACGATTTAACGAATTTCTTTATCCTCCAAGAAGGGCCTATTTCCATTCTTGATAGCAAGCTTGATTACGCGAAATATAAAAAGCTTAGAAAAGAAAAAACCATCACTAATCAAGGCGCAGGCGGCTGGGTCGCCCTAACCGATAAATATTGGTTATCCGCGGCGATTGCACCGCAAGGCAAACCCATGACGGCTAACTTTAACTATCGTCTCTTAAATGATGTCGAAGTTTATGAAGCCTCTTATGCACTTGATCCCGTTACGCTGACGCCAAATGCCACGATTAACTCGGTCGGCCATATTTTTGCGGGAGCGAAAGATCGCAATATCTTGATCGACTATGAAGATAATATAGGAATTGATCAGATGGAATTGGCGATTGATTATGGTCGCTTACGTCTTCTGACCCAACCCATGACTTTGGTATTATCAAAATTTGGTCATTGGTTGGGTAATTTTGGCCTCGGCATTATGCTTCTTACGCTGATTATCAAGATCGTCTTGTTTCCTTTATTTAACAAACAATATGCCAGCCAAGCTAAGATGAAAAAGGTTCAACCCAAACTTAAAAAAATTCAGACCCTCTACAAAGATGATCGCATGAAGCTGCAACAGGAAATGATGGCCCTATACCGCAAGGAAGGGGTTAATCCCGCGGCTGGCTGCCTGCCCATCATCCCAACAATTTTCGTTTTCTTCTCGCTCTATAAATGTGTATTTATCAATGTTGAATTGCGCCACGCGCCCTTCTTTGGATGGATACAGGACTTATCCGCGCGCGATCCTCTGTCTATTTTGAATGGATTTGGATTATTCCCGTGGGGCACAGGCGCTGAAGCCGGAATGTTATCCTTCCTCGCTATTGGCCCACTGGCGATCCTTTACGGTGTCAGTATGTCCCTTATTTATACACTCACGCCTCAAACGGCGGCTGGCGGCGGAAGTGAACAAGCTGAAATGATGGCGAAAATGATGAAGTGGATGCCTTGGATTTTCATGTTTGTATTGGCACCTTTTGCGGCAGGACTATTAGTGTACTGGGTCTGGAACAATATTCTCTCATTTGCCCAGCAATATTACATCACCCGCAAGTTTAAGGTCGATACACCCGTTGATGCCTTCTTCAGGAAGCTTAAAGGGCAGGACGGCCCGAAAGACGCCTAAAGGTCATAGGTGTGATCGCAGCTGAATATAAAGACTATATTGAGACGGGCCGGCTTTTATTTGCCAGACCCGTCGAATTTATGCTCAGCGTAGTGAGCTTAGATCAGCTGCCACCTGCTAATCTGCCAGAGGTGTGTTTTGCCGGACGCTCTAATGTCGGAAAATCCAGCCTCATAAATGCCCTGACAAATCAAAAAGGTTTGGCCCGCGCCTCAAATACCCCAGGGCGCACAAGAGAGCTTAATTATTTTAACGCCAGTGACCGTATTCGTTTGGTGGACCTCCCTGGATATGGATATGCCCGTGCCTCTAAGGCCGATATTGCACGCTGGACCAAACTCACCCGCGAATTTCTCGCCGGACGCGTGGGGTTACGCCGCGTGTTTCTGTTAATTGATAGTCGTCATGGGCTAAAAGACGGCGATAAAGATATTATGTCCATGCTTGATGAAACGGCCGTCATTTATCAAATCATTCTCACAAAGATTGATAAACTTAAAAAAGATGAGCTCGAAAAAGTTACACGAAAAACACAAACAGCTATCGCGAAACGTCCAGCAGCTCATCCGGATATCATCTCAACATCGTCAGCCAAAAAAAAAGGGCTGGAAATTATTCGGGCTGAAATTGGCACCTTGGCGAACCCGTAAATAGGTCTATAACCACGCTCATGAAAAAACGCCGCAAAAATGAAACTGGCTGGAATAGTGCCATGATTTTATCAGAGGCTCTTCCCTTTATCCAACAATATGCTGGCAAGACACTTATCGTGAAATTTGGTGGTCATGCTATGGGTAGCCCCGAGCTCACACAAGCATTTGCCGAAGATATGGTGCTTCTTAAACATGTTGGTATAAACCCGGTCATTGTTCACGGCGGCGGGCCACAGATTGGGCGTATGCTGGAACGTCTCAATATTAAAAGTGAATTTGTCGATGGCCAGAGGGTCTCAGATATAGCCACCGTGGAAGTCGCAGAAATGGTGCTTTCCGGCGCCATAAATAAAGGCCTTGTTCAAGCTATTAATCAAGCCGGAGCAAATGCGGTTGGTATTTCGGGTAAAGACGCTGGGTTAATTACAGCCAAAAAATTGCGCGAAGACTTAGGGTTTGCAGGAGAACCTGTAAGTGTGAACCCAGATATAATCACGGCTTTAACGTCCGCCGACTCCAGCTTCATTCCCGTCATTTCTCCAATTAGCGGGGGAGATAATGGCGAGAGCTATAATGTTAATGCTGACGCGGCCGCTGGAATTTTAGCATCAACTTTAAAAGCCTCCCGCCTTTTATTGATGACCGATATTGAAGGCGTGATGGACAAAGATGGCAACTTACTTACCAATCTTTCCTGCGAGGACGCCGAAGCCCTTATCGATGACGGGACAGCCAAAGGTGGCATGATCCCAAAATTACAAACGTCCATCAAAGCCCTCAAATCTGGGGTAGAGGCAGTCGTCATTTTGGATGGTCGGCGGGCACACGGTCTTCTGGTTGAGCTATTAACTGATGACGGCGCGGGGACCTTAATCCGATGAGATATGTCATCATTATATTTTTGATATGGTTTAATTTCCAAACCGTATCGGCACAAGAAACTAAGGCTGAAACTGAAGTCTTAGCGATTCCGGCCATCTGGCAGGTTTGCAATGAAACCTCCTTCATCTTAAGGCTCGCGACAGCCACAGACGTTAATGGCAGTCCCGCGGCTAGAGGGTGGGAAACATTACGACCCGGAGCCTGTCAGGATTTAAATATTCCCGTCGACACGACGCGATATATATTTGCAGAAAGCTCCACAGCTCATCAAGGCGGCATAAGAGAATGGAAAGGTTCACTTGACTTATGTGCTGGCGATACAGATTTTGTTGCGAACCCAGATGTTACTTGCGCCCTTCAAGATCTTAAAACCCGGTCATTCCTATCCGTTCAGAAAGAACAAATCGTCACAACTTTGACAGAGCCGGATAATTTTCGATCCCGCGCCGCTACAGCGGGTATTCAACGCTTATTGAAAGATAATGGCTACGACGTGTCTACGATTGACGGTATTGAAGGACGCCGCACAACTCAGACCCTACGTAAGTTTTTGAACGATAAAGGCCTAGCTACGAATTTATCTTTTGAGGAACAAATAGACGCTCTGGAGAGAGCGGCAAAAAATCATATCCCAACTGTCGGCTTAACAACATGCAACAAATCCTCTCAAAAAATCTGGGTGGCAATTGGCAGACGTCATCGAGATACTTGGAAATCTCAAGGGTGGTGGCCTGTGGATATAGACAGCTGCATCCAGCCTATTTCGGAAGCCATTAATAAGCAGGACATTCACGTTTACGCTCGGCAAGACAATGAGAAAAACAAAGACGCGCCGGAACGCCTACTGCGGTCTGTGTCCACGACGCCCAGCCAATTTTGCGTATCGGACGCCCGTTTCTCAGCTCTTGGCCGGAATCATTGCTTAGATAATGGCTATGACGCTGCTAACTTTCGGCCTCTGCCCGTTGATAAAACCGGCGTAACTGTCACCTTGACGGATAATGACTTTGTCGAACCAAACGCTGTCGGTTTACGGCAGTGAAAAAACTGACTGAATTTCAGAATTGGATTTTTGATCTCGACAATACCCTGTACAAAGGGGATCAGAATTTTTTCTCCCAAATCGATAAGAAAATGACGGAATATGTCGCTCGGTTTTTATCGCTGGATCCCGTCGACGCCCGCAAATTACAAAAGCAATATCTAGCAGATTACGGAACAACGATGTCGGGCCTCATGAAAGTCCATGACATGGAGCCTACGGAGTTTTTGTATTATGTTCATGATGTGGACCTCAGCCTGCTATCGCCTGACGCCGAGCTCAGACGCCAAATTCAAACTTTGCCGGGTCGCAAATTTATTTTCACCAACGGCTCACAAGGTCACGCGAAAAATGTGGGAACGCATTTAAACCTTTACGATCTTTTTGACGGCGTGTTTGGAATAGAAGACGGCGACTATATCCCTAAACCTCAATCCCATCCATATGAGGTTTTTTGCAAACGTTTTAACATTGATCCAACGCAAGCTATTATGTTTGAAGACGGCGTTAAAAATTTAAAAGTGCCCAAGGATATGGGTATGAAAACCGTATTGGTCACATCAGACACGGATTGGTTTTATGACAGCAAACATTTACGTCCCGATCCAAATGCGCCGTGGATAGATCACAAAACCGATGACTTAACGGCTTGGCTGTCAACCCACACTTGACCTAAAAACATTGGATGCCTATCTGTCCCTTATGCCTAATATTAGACCCATATTAACAGTGCCCAATCCCATCTTACGAAAGATTTCAAAACCTGTTGAGGCGGTTACAGATGAGACACGGGCTTTAATGGATGACATGCTTGTCACCATGTATGATGCACCAGGTATTGGCCTCGCTGCTGTTCAAATTGGTGTGCCGATCAATGTCATTGTAATGGATCTTGCCAAAGACGGTGCGGACAAGGAACCAAAATATTTCGTCAATCCGGAAATACTGGAAGTCGATGAGGAGTTTCTCCCTTACGAAGAGGGCTGCCTGTCTGTCCCAGAAATATTTGACACGGTGGATCGTCCGAAGCGCTGTAAAATAACTTATCTAAATTATAACGGAGAACGTGTCACGGAATGGGCCGAAGGGCTTTATGCCATCTGTATTCAACACGAAATGGACCACCTCAAAGGTGTGGTTTTCATTGACTATCTCTCCAAATTAAAACGGGACCGCGCTGTCAAGAAAGTCAAAAAAGTTGTGAAGGCACGACCTATGTCGGATTGCTGCGTACAAGGCACATGCGCATAGAGCAACGATTAGCTCACCACTTTCATCGCAGGCCGTCGTTACAACCAAATAATCGGTTTATCGTCACCATCACTATTGACCTCAAGCTGTGAAAATAGGTTTTGTGAAGCCTCTAGGACGCCAGACCGTATCTCACCAATTATAGCAATCAACTCAGGCGCTGAATTTACGCCAAAGCTTTTAAAGACAGACGCTTTAAATCGATCTGGGATATCTTCAACGCTGCGTCCAGTTAGGCCTAAAAGTCGCTCCCAAATTTGCATAGCCCTCCAAAAATTGATGGCCTCATTAAGACCTTCTGAGGGACGCCCCAAAAGGCTATGAGTATCGCGCGCAAACTCTGCCTGCATAAGACCTCCAAGCGCGAGCTTGCTGTTGATAATTTCATCAGGCAGCTTCTCAATGCGCTGGGTTTCAATAAGTGACCACATTTTCTTAGCATCTTGAAGACATTGAGATGTGTCTCGCGGTCGCTTCAAAATGGCCGCCACGTCTTGCTCTATACGCATGCATAAATTTTCTGGACCCGCGACTGTCTTGGCAGAACATAGAGCCAAATGTTCCCATGTCTTTGCTCGGCTTGCGTGATAATCCGTAAAACTTGATAATTTAACAGCCGGTGGTCCGCTGCGTCCTGAAGGCCTTAACCGCATATCCAATTCATAAGCGATACCCTCACGAAGCGGTGTCGTAATGACCGTTTTAAGTCGTCTGACTATTTTGGCCGAAAGCGCGTCATCGACTGTATCATCAAAAATAAATATCAGGTCCAAATCCGACATGGGTGCCATGTGACCTGTGCCCATTTTACCTAATGCTAACACGGCCATGGGGAGGTCGTTAAGCTCCAAATTGTCAGCGACAATCTGCATAGCCGTTTCCAAAGTAGTCTGAGCCAGCAAAGTTAATTGGGATTGAAGCTGTTCGGCGGGCCCCTCGTTTAAAAAGACATGATAAAAAGCAAAGAGGTTTTCATTCACCAAACGCCTCAATGACTCGAGCCGGGCCTCATAATCATAATTTGCTAAAACAAAAGATGTATCGGGCTTATATGTGTTAAGGTCACTGTTTCGCAGATTGGCTGGGCTTTGCGGGTCGAGAAAATTGTCAATAATATGAGGAGACTGCTCCAATAGTCGCGTCATATGCGGTGAGTAAAGAAGGGGGTCCATAATGGCAGCAAACAGCTCATCTCTTTGTTCAAGAAGTCTGAAATATTGACCGGATCTGGAACTACGACGCAGAAATTGATCAATATTTGTCAGAGCATCATCCGGATTGTTTGCACGGTTTATAACATAATCGAGACAGGTTCGCCCAAGGGGTTGAAAATGAATAAAGTCGCTAGACTTCAAACCATGCCGGTCAAACCCATCAAGCCAACTCTGCGCAATGTCTTTTCCTTTTTGGGTTTTTATCGAGGAAATATCGAGGCTCGCTGACACGTCATTTTTCTGATTGTCTTCCAGATGGAAATAGGATTCAAAAATCGCGTTCACACCCAAACGTAAATTATAGATATTATCTGAAAGCTCTTTTTGGGTGACGCCTAAGAGTGACACAATTTGATTTAAACGACCTGCGCCCGGGACGATATGAGTCTGGGCGTTATCCATCATTTGAATGACATCCTCTAGCCGCCTCAATACTATATAGCTCTCTGTCAAAAAGTCGGCTTCTTCGCGCTGAAGCAAGCTATGGTGGGCGAGATGGTCTAAGATTTCCAATGTAGGCGTGTTTTTCAAATCCAGCTTTTTGCCACCCCAAATCAATTGCAAGCCATTTGCAATAAATTCAATTTCTCTTATGCCACCTCGACCGAGCTTGACGTTAAAACCCGTGATCTCCGGCAGTATAGGGGCGCTTTGGGCGCGCTCCTGTTGCAAACCCGGATGTTCGAGATTTATCCGCTTCTTGAGATAACCAATTTCTTCAATGGCTCTAAAGTCCAAGTTTCGCCGCCATAAAAACGGCGTAAGTTCGGATAAAAATGCATCTCCAACCGACTTATCACCCGCCACAACCCGGGCTTTTATCATGGCCAATCTGTGCCAAGGCAGCGCGCGGAAAAAATAAAAATTGAGCGCGGCCTCTTTCGGCATAGCCAGCCCACTCGCGGAAGCTTCAGGACGCAAGCGCCAATCTACGCGCCA
Organism: uncultured Caulobacterales bacterium; assembly: GCA_964587545.1. Taxonomy (GTDB): domain Bacteria; phylum Pseudomonadota; class Alphaproteobacteria; order Caulobacterales; family Maricaulaceae; genus JACOMS01. The sequence goes on from CAZPLJ010000017.1 coordinate 16,040, forward strand.
GACGATCTGGCCGCCAGACTTAGGGTGTAAAAACCGTGTCATTGTCTGCAACAGCTTATTGGCAATATAAGTGCGGCCTTTTGATTCCGGGACAGGAAATATATCGGGATCATAATAGGCAATCAGGTCTACATCCGATGAAAAGTTTAGATCAAACCCACCAAGCTTCCCAAGGCCTAAGACGAACAAGCCGGATAATTCAGTTTCAGCCAATCTCTGCGTCCGACAGGTGATCTTCCAAGCATATCGCAAAACGAGGTCAATGGATGCAGCCGCAAATTCACTCCGTAATTTTCCAAGCCTAGCAAAATCCGATCCGAGGTTGAGACGGGCCTTTGCCCACATTAAATCAAAGCGGGATTTCAATTCATATAGGCTGTCACAAAATTTATCTTCCGGCAGCTCTATATAAGTATCGGATAATAAAGTGACCCAATTCTCATCAGATAATAAAGCTACCCATTCCTCAAGAGACTGTGTCGAGGGCCCAAGCTTATTCTCTATTTCCAAGAGATAGGCGCTGGTTCGAATATCAGGTTGCAACACATTCATATATTTTCTCATAACCTATACGGCTCTAATTTCTAAGATTAAACCGCTTTAGGCTGGACGGAATTTAACTCTCGCACTACATCGCCCACATGACACTTCGTATTGCATTTATGGGCACGCCGGAATTTGCGGTTCCGTCGCTGGCTGAAATATTATCCAACGGCTATCAGGTGGCACGCGTCTATACACAGCCGCCTCGCCCGGCAGGTCGCGGAAAACGCTTAACGAAAAGTCCCGTCCATCAATTTGCCGAGCTTATGGGGGTACCTGTCGAATCCCCCGAAAAGTTTCGCCGCTCATCCGTGATTGACAGCTTAGAAGAGTTGGATGTCGATGTCGCCTGTGTGGTGGCCTATGGTCAAATCCTGCCTATTCGCGCGCTTGAGGCGCCCAAATATGGATGCCTAAATTTACATGCCTCGCTTTTACCGCGCTGGCGCGGCGCCGCCCCCGTACAGAGAGCCATCATGGCAGGCGATGACGCGACAGCCTGTCAAATCATGCAAATGGCCAAAGGGCTAGATACGGGTGATATTTTATTGTCGGAAAATGTCGATATTAAACCCAATGATACGGCCGGCATTCTGTTTGACCGTCTGGCCCGCGTGGGCGCTAATATGTGGCCACGCGTATTAGGCGCATTAGAACGCGACGCCCTTGTTCCAACCTCGCAGCAGGGAGAACCTGCCTATGCCCATAAAATTTCCAAAGACGAAGCGCGGATTAATTGGACCAAGCCCGCCGCCAATATTGATCACCATATAAGAGGGCTAAACCCCTTTCCCGGCGCGTGGACGGAATATGACGGTAAACGCCTAAAAGTGCATTTTGGTAAAATCGAAACGGGTGAAGGCATCCCCGGAACTATCCTTGATGATAATTTTCTAATTGCGTGCGGACGCGGCGCTCTCAGGATCACCGAACTTCAAGCGCCTGGAAAACCCAAAATGAAAGCCGAAGATTTCTTGCGGGGAACCCCAATATCAGCCGGGGAAAGACTAACCTAATGCCGCGCTTTAAACTCACCATAGAATATGACGGCGGACCCTATTCGGGTTGGCAGTGGCAAGACCATGCCCCGACCGTGCAAGGCGCGCTTGAAGCCGCGGTCGAGGGCCTTAACGGTGAGCCGGCTCATGTTTACGGGGCAGGCCGAACGGATGCCGGTGTACATGCTTTAGGTCAGGTGGCCCATGTTGATCTGGTGAAAGATTTACGCTCTGATAAAGTCAGAGACGCGCTTAATTATCATCTGGGTGATAACCCTATTTCCATTTTGCGGGCTGATGCTGTGAGTGATGAGTTTCATGCCCGCTTTAATGCGCGTGAGCGACGCTATCAATATCGGATTATTGATCGTCGTCCGCCACTGGCCCTTGATAAGGGCCGTGTCTGGCGCGTGCCCTATAAGATTGACGCCGACGCCATGCATGAGGCGGCGCAAATATTAATCGGTGAGCATGATTTTACCACCTTTCGCGACACACTGTGCCAAGCCAAATCTCCCGTTAAAACCATTGATGAAATTACGGTTCTGCGTGCAGGCGATGAGGTCCATATCCATGTGCGAGCCTTATCTTTCCTGCACCGACAAGTCAGATCAATTGCAGGCTGCCTCAATGAGGTTGGACGCGGCAAATGGGGTAAACAGGATATGCAAGCGGCTCTAGAGGCTCGCGACCGGACGAAATGCGGCCCCGTCGCCCCGTCCGATGGTTTATATCTTATCAGTGTGGCGTATAGCTAACTAAATTGCGCGACACCTGTCATCAGGACTGTCAGGCCCATAGCGGTGATAATACATCCGGCTAATATCGCCGCGCCCCATTCAAAGCCTGCGATTTTTTGCGCGAGCCGAATATCAATCACAAGTGTACCGAGATAGATCGCTAGCGCCAAATAGCTGGCAATCAGGAATGGTAAAATACCTGCGATGGATAAACCATAGAGACAGGCCGCGAGAAAGCTTGCAAAAAACACAGACCAGTGCCGCACGATGGCCCAAGCGCGAAAGCGGTCTGTTCGATCAAATATGAGTGATAAAATATAAGCCACCAAAACAAACATGAGCGCGTAAGTCGCCAATATCATGAAAAAGGCGGTCGTCGGCAGAGCGGCTTCCACCCCGTCTATTTTAGCCTTCGCCGTTTGCACGGCCACGGCACAGACATAATAGCATGGCACAGATAATATCAGGGCCAGAAAAGACAGGCGAAAACCCTGCCTTGAGAGATCAAAATAATTCGGCCAATCCTGAGCGTTACCTAAGGCTTTCAAACAGCCTGATAAAAGTTGTGCTAAATTCACTGAGGCCCGCTCACGCAAAATATCGCTTAAGTATATCGCGATAGATTTCGTAAAGCTGATCAATATCAGATACGGCGACACGTTCATTGACTTGATGCATCGTCGCGCCAACTAAACCAAATTCGACGACAGGCGCATAATTAGTAATAAAGCGCGCATCAGATGTTCCGCCTGATGTGGATAGCTCAGGACGACGTCCCAATACATGTTCAGCGGCGTCTTGCACGATATCGGTTAAACGACAAGGATCGGTAATAAAGGATTCACCGGATATCCGAGTACGTACATCAATGTCGCCGTCAAATTTTTCACCTATTTTTTTAGCTGTATCTTCAAACCAAGCTTGTAATTCTGACCCGCTATGGTGGGTGTTAAAGCGGATATTCACCCGGGCCCGCGCCATTTGCGGGATCATATTTTCTGTCGGATTGCCAATATCAATTGTCGTGATTTCCAGATTAGACGGTTGGAAAAACTCAGTGCCTTCATCCAACTGACGCGCCGTTAGCTCAGATAAAATCGCGACCAAAACGGGCGCAGGATTATTGGCGAGATGCGGATAGGCCACATGGCCCTGTTTTCCCGTCACGGTTATTTCGGTATTGATCGACCCACGTCGTCCGTTTTTAAGCATCTCCCCCATGTGTTTCGGATTGGTCGGTTCTCCGACAACACAGTCATCAATAACTTCGCCAGATTTCGTAATCGCTTCCAGCAGCTTTTTGGTACCATTGATGGCGATACCTTCTTCATCACCCGTGATAAGAAAACTGATCGAGCCTTGAGGCTGCCAATCGCCATTGAGCAAGTTCTCGACTGCAGCGAGAAAGGCGGCAATCGCGCCCTTCATATCAGCGGCCCCCCTGCCCCATAATTTCCCGTCTTTTATGTCACCTGAAAATGGGTCTTGCTGCCAATCGCCAACTTCCCCTGCCGGCACCACATCCACATGTCCCGCAAAACAAAAGTTGGGAGCTTTGTTTCCGAGCCGCGCATAGAGATTATCGACACGCTCATCCCCGTCGCCAAAAGGGTAGCGCGTACAAGCAAAGCCCATCGCCTTTAGGCGGGATTCTAATACGTCCAAAGCCCCCGCATCTATCGGCGTGACCGACGGGCAGCGTATCAATTCTTGAGCAATAGCTACCGCTGAAGATTTTGCGATTTCAGTCATGATCTGTTTAAAGCCCCGCTCGGGCGAGAAGGCAAGCTTGCTTTAATCCCGCAGCAGCTCATTAATACCGGTCTTCGAACGCGTCTGGGCGTCCACAGTTTTAACGATAACGGCACAGTTGAGATTATGAGACCCGTCTTTAGACGGCAGGCTACCGGGTACCACCACAGAGTAAGCCGGGACTTCACCGTAACTAATGTCGCCAGTGGCGCGGTTATAAATTTTTGTGCTTTGACCAATGAAAACCCCCATAGAGAGGACAGAGCCTTCGCGAATAATCACACCTTCAACCACTTCTGAACGTGCGCCGATAAAGCAGTTATCTTCAATAATAGTTGGATTGGCTTGAAGGGGTTCAAGCACACCACCAATGCCGACACCGCCGGACAGATGGACATTCTTCCCGATCTGGGCACAGGAGCCAACCGTGGCCCATGTGTCGACCATGCTGCCACTATCCACATAAGCGCCAATATTGACGTAAGACGGCATTAAAACCGTGCTCGGGGCAATATAAGCCCCTCGGCGAACGGCAGCGTTAGGCACAGCGCGGAAACCGGCTTCGCGAAATTCAGGTTCACCCCAGCCTTCGAATTTAGAGGGCACCTTATCCCACCAATGCGAAAAGTTTGGGCCACCGGCCATTAAGCCATTATCATTGAGACGAAAGCCCAAAAGGACGGCCTTTTTAAGCCATTGATGGACAACCCAATCATTATTGCCACTTTTTGACGCCACACGAAGCTCGCCACTATCCAACGCCATTATGGCCTTGGTCACGGCGTCCCGAACCTCGCCGGTGGTGTCGGGAGACAGACTTGCGCGGTCCTCCCAAGCTTGTTCAATAATTGAGGCAAGATTATCTGTATTCACGATCGGCTCCCTTAAAGTCCGCGGGAACATAGAGATAGGTTTGCGAGAGTCAAAATAAAAAAGCTCTCCGCCGTAGCGAAGAGCCAAATAATCTAGCATGGATTGTTAAGTCTGAGGCCCTACATCCTTAGGCGACTTACTGACAGAGCGGCTTGCATCATACCAATCGACGTTACGTGTGAAATACATGGTCAGAGCTACCGCGGCAAAGCTGGCCAGTGCGCCAATCAATAGCGCAAAATCCTGCATGCGCATGAGGCCAAATAAAAGACTATAAGTCATCGCAAACACCCCGCCTGCTTGAATAGCGTAGCGACGTTCACCAAATACCGCACCTGCATAGGCGGCCGTTAAACCAGTCGTGGCGAAAGCTGCGATGAAAAACGCAAGCGCAAATCCGACATGTTCAGAGAAAGCCAGAAGCAAAAGATAAAATATCGTCTGAGCCAGGCCGATGAGAATATATTGCGCAGCATGTACGGGCTTGCCGATTAAAGTTTCAAACAAAAAGAATGTGACAAAGACAAGACCAATAAACATGACGGAATATTTCAAGGCGCGATTGACAGTCTGATAAGGATTAACTTCGGAGACAAATTGAACCGTCATCGCTTTTTGAACATTACTCAACAAACCCAATTGATGCGAAGGGCCTTGGGCCTGAATCCCACGCGCGAGATAAGGCACCGACCAGCGGGCAGAAAACCCAGTTTTTGATATGTCTTGCTCTACCGGGGCAAAACCTCCTTGAAAGCCAGGTGAGGCCCAATCAGACGCTATGTTAATAATGGTGGATTTCGCAAAAGGGTAAAAGCCTAAACGGCTAGCCCCGCCGATTTCCAACTCGGCTTGGACCTCAAAAGCTTCGGCAGATTGTATGAAGTCTTCCGCGGGGACAGATAAAATCTGTCCACCCAGACTGCGATGATGTTGAAACCCTGTACCTGTCATAGACAGGCCCGTCACCGCCTCAAAGGCTACGGAAACGTCGATCGGTTTGGTATCAGGTTCGAACTTGTAGCTCTGTCCCCTATCATCCGTGAGATAGATGTCTTCTTTTAAACCGCGACCATCCGTTAAACTGATTACGATCTTGGCCTGCGACCAATCCAATATGCGGCCCTTGCCAATTTGATCCATATCAATGGGCTCGAACCGCGCGGACAACATACCTTTAGCGGTATAAATTGGGACCTTGAACAGAGAGCGTTTTTTGATCACCGTCTTGATATCTGTGAAACTGGCGAGACCGTCTTCGGGGGATATGAGGTAATGACCGCTCTCTCCATGCTTATTCTCAGACCCCATAGTAAAATACGGCACGACTAAGACGGGACCCCCTATATACTGCTCACCGCCATAGCGTTTCGAGACTTCCTGCGTGACGGTGTCAGCGCGGCCTGAACGTTCAAAACTAATATAAGAGATAAACATGGCCGGAATTGCCATGAGCAAAACCAACCCGCAAACAAGGATTAACTTAAGGCCCAATGAGCGTTTAGGTAATATAGATGGAATAGACATAACGCCTCTCAAAATTCAAATGAGCGAAAGAGATGCAAATTGAGTTTGTCGGGATTAGGGCTGAAGTAAGAGTATTTTCTATCCAAAATAGGGCATAAAAAAAGCCCTCCATAAAGGAGGGCTCCGTCATGTCTGTGAAATTAGATTATTTATATTTTACATTACATCCATATGGAGTGGTCTCTGCGACAGCGATAGGCTCGCCGGCCTTCATCGCGTCAAGCGCCGCAGTGACATAATTATGAGCGCCTTCAACACTGCGTGTGCGCGCGCTGCGATTATCATCAATCGCGCCTTGGTAAACGAGTGTTTGGTCAGCATCTATAATATACATATGCGGCGTTGTTTTCGCTTCAAATGTGCGACCCACACTACCGGCCGGATCCAGAAGGACAGCGGATGGCGCAGCGTCGCGGCTAGCGGTTAAAACATTAGCTTCATCGCCGGAAACAAAACCCTGCGTGCCAGGTGCGGAAGAGACTATAGAGAGCCAGACGACATCATCATCTGCGGCCGATTTTTGTAGGTTTTGCATATTGTTGGTGTCATAATGCTTTTGCACATAAGGGCAGCCATGATTGGTCCACTCGAGAACAACAGTCTTACCCGCATAGTCTGACATAATATGCAGCTCACCATTAGAATCAACAACCGCCATATCAGTAACAGTCGATCCCGTCGCAAATTTCGCATGAGCCGGAGCCGCAAGAGCTAGAAGCGCCGCGCCAGCGGTTAAAGTTAAAGCAGATTTGAAGGTCATAATAACTCCTTTAGTTACCGGATAAATCTTTAAGAGCGTCTTCGACTATATCAGCTGTAAGAATTTGTGGCAATATCAACGGCTGCGTGTCTGTATCGCCGGCCGGATAAAGCAAATATAAAGGCACGCCAGCTCGTCCATGACGCGCCAGTTCAGCTTTAATGATGTCATCTTTACTCGTCCAATCGGCCACAAGAAACGCAGTATTGGATTGGGCAAACATATCTTGAACATATTTTGTATCCAATACGGCCTTTTTATTCGCCTGACAGGTCACGCACCAAGCTGCGGTGAAATCTATGAAGACGGGTTGTCCGTCCGCTCGTAGTTGCGCGACTTTTTCTGTCGACCAACTTTCTTTGCCAGCATATTCCACAGCCTTTGGATGTAACATAAAGGTCGTGGCGACAGCGCCTAAAATCAAAAAAGCGGCGAGGCCTTTGGATATAAACAGGTTGCGTTTAAATAACCAAATAGCAAACCCGACAGCCAGCATGGCTCCCAAGATCCGTAATAGTCCAAGGTCACCAGTTTGCAGGGTCAACACCCAGACCAGCCAGATAACAGCTGCAAACATCGGGAAAGCAAGAAACTCTTTAAAGCGTTCCATCCAGGCCCCAGGTTTGGGCAATGCTTTTAACAGCCCCGGTACATAGGTGATTAAAATAAATGGGAAGGCAAACCCAATCGCCAGCGCCAGAAAAACCGCCAATGTGACAGGCACAGACGCCGTGACCGCAAATCCTATGGCACCGGCCATAAACGGGGCTGTGCAAGGTGTCGCAACAATGACGGCTAGAGCGCCGGTAAAAAACGAACCCTGGCCGCCTTCTTTTTGCGTAAGATCTCCGCCCACGCCCTGAAGTCGCCCACCGATTTCGAAAACACCTAAAAGATTAAGCCCGACAACAAATAGTAATAGTGCCAAAGCCCCCACGACGGGTGGAGATTGCAGCTGAAAGCCCCAGCTTTCTTTGAACAATATCAAAATAAGAGTGAGACATAAAAAGGTCGCAATCACACCAGCCGTATATATCCAGGCTTCGCGCTGTATCGCGCCGCGCTCTCCATGGGCCATTTTCGCAATGCTCAAGGCTTTCAGGGAAATAACGGGAAACACGCACGGCATCAGATTAAGGATAAGACCTCCGATAAAAGCGCCTAAAATAGCGCCCCATAAGCTAATGCCGGTTGAGCCCGAAGCTGGTCCATCAGCCGACGCTATGTTGGTTGATGAGGCAGTAGGAGAACTCACCAAACCAATATCTATGGGTTCAGTGGAGACCGCTACCTGCTGTCCAAAAGTTTGACCATCTTCTGAGAAGGCCAGGACGCCATTTAAATTATCTGGCGTGCCGTTATCCCAGAGATAACCAGACGGAACACGGATTTCGAAACCGGACTTTCCTGTCAGAGCTTCCTGCGGAGCCGCGTGATCGATAATGCCTTGGGCATCCGGGAAAAAATATAAACTATCTGCCGCGACATGTGTTGGAAGGTCCGAAAACCTATAGACAATATTGTCCCCGTCCTTAATGGCGCTGCCCTGAATATCACCGAGCTTAGGAGCATCTGCTAATGCGGGTTCGATAAAGGTGGATGACACAACATCAATTCCAGTATCGCCAACGATAATATCCAAGGACAGCATCGCATCTTCCGGAATACATACATCGTAACAGACCAGATAATAAACATCGGCATTTATCTGGAGACGCGTGCCGGGACTAACATCGTTAGAGAGCGCAAACTTAACCGGGAAAACCGGAGCGCCTTCAAAACCGTAATTTACGAGAGGGCCCGTCGCTATGGGCTTAGGGAGCGGCCAGATAATATCTCCAGCGGTAACGCCGTCTGGTAATTGCCAATCTATTTGTACCGGCTCGCCACTATCGCCGGGGTTAAGCCAATAGGTGTGCCAGTGATCATCTAATTCCGTTCTTAGTGCGACATAGAAATCACTGCCGGGAGCGACACTGTCATGGCTGGACATGAGCTGGGCATATACCTTACCCGTATCCATTTTTTCAGACTGTGCCGCAAACGCGCTCGCGGCAAGAATCCATAGGCTTATAATGAACGATATAATTCGCATAGCCGAGCCTATAGCTCAGCTATATTAATAATTAAATTTAATTATAGCGCTCTCACACAGAAGTGAGAGCAGGGTGATTAAGCGGCTTGAGCGGCGGCGGCACGACGTAGAGTCATGTTGACCAGGCGTTGCCAGTTACCCAGCGACACCATATGCGCATGCGCAACAGCGAGATACCCATTGTCTGCAAATTCTTTCAAAGCTTTCTGAGATAGGCTTTTGATTTTTTCTTCTGTGACGGCAAAATAGTCTGCAATCTTTTGACGTTCAGCTGGAGATCCATCTGGGTTTTGTCCCTGAAAATGCATTTCTTTTTGTTCAAAAAGATCCAGCTCCTTAAACTTCTCTATCATGGCTTGTGTCGCTTGGCGATCACGTTCGAAGTTTTGAAGGAAGGTGAAAGCCTCTTGTGTGAACTGGCTTGTATTGTCGCCATCAAAGAAAAGCTGTGCTGGCTTTTTGTCCGTTACACATTCCGCAGATTCGTCCACACAAACGATAAAACGGTCATTGGCTTGATCGCCTGCCAAAACAAAAGGATAGCGACGCGCAAAGGCGGGCATATAAAAATCCTGCTGGAATTGGCCATCATTGACGAACAGGTTTTCGCCAGACCGGATTCCCATAACCGCTAAGGGTGATTTTTCTTCTCCTGCAAAGATAACCGGAAAAGAGGCTGCGGCAGCACCAAATTCAGGCGCCGTAATCGGTACGAAATGTTGCTTTTGTAGAAATTCAAAAGGCTTATCGATTTGTTTGACGCCAAACTTTGAGTGTTTGTCTTTATTGAGCGGAACAGGCTTTTCATAAAACATAACATTTCCAGTTACGGTCGCCTGCGGTGTATCACTTGCTTTGGATTTAGGTTTCTTGGCCATTTATCTTACCTATTGTCTCGCTTAAAAATTCTGCCGCGTCCTAGCGAATATGAGACGGAACTGCAATGAAAGAATTTTATTAAGGGAGTTTCTTATTTAGACGCTAATTCACGAGGAGATGGTGACAACCGGGTTTAATATGTTATGTGTTATATCATGACAAAAGAAGAACGGATAAATAAAGCCAGAGAGGTATGTAAAGCTCATGGCGAGAGGTTTACACCCTTGCGGGCTCATATATTTGAACTCCTCATCGAGGCGGATGGTCCAATCAAAGCCTATGACCTTTTAGACAACCTAAAACCGGAGCGAGGTTCTCCCAAACCTCCAACAGTTTATCGGGCTCTGGATTTTTTTGCTCGACTGGGTTTGGTGCACCGGGTCGAAGCGTTAAATGCGTTTATCACATGTGATCATGTCCATGACGGACGCGCCGCTGAATTTTTTATTTGCGAGACATGCGACCGCATTCAAGAAAGACATGTCGTTGAACATATTGATGCACGCCCCAAAGGGTTTAAAATCCGCCATAGCGTGATGGAGCATTACGGCCTCTGCATAGATTGTTCCGCCTAGACGCGAAAAAACTATGCGTTGTTTTCGAAATCTGAGAGCGGGTCCATAAAGAAGGGCTTTGTGATTTCCGGGGCATATATTGGAAATAAATGCGACGTATTTTCGAGCAATGTCACCGTCCCGTTTAATCGCTTTGAAATAGCCGTTCTTGTGGACGGGAAAGACACCTGGGTAATATCCGCATAAATGAGCGCTGAGTTCTCAGGTAGGTTTGCCGCAACTTTGTAAATATTCTGACCTTGGGCAACGAAAATAGCTTGCTCCCAAGCGGGATCACACGCCAAGCGAACCCCCTCTGGATCCTCTAAAAAGCCACCATGAATATAATCCCATAGCGCGTCATCAGAAAACTTTTTAAATGCGCCTCTGCCTTTATAGCGATTAAACACGGCCTCTTTTGATTCAAAAATCTTGCGGCGTCTTCCGGCATTGCGAGCGATTGGTAATACATATTTTAGTGATGAAAGCCCGCCCGGCAGATAGGGCCAAACTCGCGGAAAAAGGGGCAAGGTCGGAGGATCAAAGCCCACATAACGTGTGACTTTCTTCTTCAGTTTAACGCAGGCCATCATCGCACAAATAGCCCCAAAAGAATGTCCGGACATAATAAAAGGCTCAGGCATATAATGTTCTGAAAAATAAATGATATCCTGCCAGAACAGCTTAAAGCTACGGATTGTCTTAGGAAAAATGGGGAGGTCAGAAAATCCGTGGCCTCTTAAGTCCAATACAACGCTATGACAGGGCAAGGATTGGAATAAATCCCGGTAACATTGCGCATTAAACCCATTGGCATGGGCGAAAAGAATTTTTGGCGCACCCTTATCGCTATTAAAATGAATGGCCGATATGCGCCCATCCGGCATATCATAATATCGGCGATCTATAGCCATAAATGCACCGTCAATAGTTTTATCTTTTAAGGCTATAGCGCGTGGATTTTTTCCGGGTCGAGATCATCTTCAATGGCTTGATCGAGGATTGCGAAAATATCTTTGCGAGAGCGAAGTTTAGTTTCCCGAAAGGCTTTCTCATTGACTTGTCCAAACATTTGCCCCGCCATGGGTAAGGCCATAGCCCATTGTTCAGCCGGAACCACTCGGTCAAAAAAGCTTGCATGCATCGCGCCCTTTGGACTAAATATTTCACCATTGATAACACAGCGATTAAAATAGGAATTGGGCAAATGATAGCGCCCCATTTCAATGCCGAAATTATGCATGGTCATACCAATAAGGGATTCGTTAAGTCCTATCTTAAAGTCGCCGTCCATAATCATGGAATAATCCGCCGCCAAGGCCAGAAACGCACCCATCGCAATCGTGTGACCGGGAGCTGCCAAGATAACAGGTCTAGGAAAGGCCATCATGCGACGGGCAAATTTGGACCCTAATGACGTGAGCGTCATCGCATCCTGAGGCCCATTGCCCATTTCCTTAAGATCATATCCACCGGAAAAAATACCTTCACGACCGGTTAATACAACAATGGCGTTTTCTGCCTCAGCTTGGTCCATAGCGGCGTTGAGCTCGCCCCACATCGCGGTCGACAAAGCATTCGCCTTGCCGTCATCCATTGCGATGACGGCAACACCGTTTTCAATTTTCGTTGAAACAGCGGACATTAGGCAGACTGCTTGGCAAGAATTTTAGCAATGGTATCTTTTTTCAGATCATCAACGCTAGCTTCGATACCCATCTTATTGGCAAGAGCGACAACGTCCTTTTCCAGCATCTTTGTTAAGGCCGATTTGGTGTAAGTCCCGCCGTCTTTTTTCCGGCCAAATTTGCCATAAAATGTCTCGCCAGACTTTGCCATTTCTCGCAGCAGTTTCGGGACTTCAAATTGCGGGCCGTAAGCTTTGGCCAGCTCATCGGCACGCGCCACGAATTGCTTCGCGCCAATTGTGTCAATGAAACTGATGGCGCCGCCGGTGAAAGGCGCAAAGCCCCAACCGAAAATAGACCCAAGGTCGGCTTCGCGCGGATCATGAACAATGCCTTCGGCCATTGTGCGTGCCGCTTCAATCGCTTGAGCGTACATGATGCGGTCCTTAACCTCGGCAACATCAGGCTGCGGGTCTTGCAGACCATCAACAGCGAATTGTCCCAGCTCTGGCCAGAGGTGCTTTTCGCGGCCTTCATAAACGTAGAAGCCTTTTCCGTTTTTACGGCCCAAACGCTCGGCGCTATACATTGTATTGATGATTGGCTCAATTTTACCGCCATCATATTGACTGCCCAAATCCTTCTTAGTCTGCTGCATGACCTTATAGGCGAGGTCGATCGCGACTTCGTCTTGAAGCGATAATGGCCCAACAGGCATGCCTGCCATTTTAGCGGCGTTCTCAATCAGAGCAGGTTTTACACCCTCAGAGAGCATATTCATGCCCTCATTGATATAGCGCATCACGCAACGATTGGCATAAAAGCCGCGTGTATCTTCAACAACAATCGGCACTTTGCGAATCTTGGACACAAAATCAATCGCCCGAGAAATCGCGTAATCAGATGTCTTCTCGCCTTTGATAATCTCGACAAGCATCATCTTATGCACGGGGCTAAAGAAGTGAATACCGATAAAATTCTCTGGACGCTTGGAGGCTTTGGCCAAATCCGTAATCGGAATTGTTGATGTGTTGGATCCAAATATAGCCTTTTCGCCAATCTCGTCTTCGCCAAGTTGAGTAATTTTAGCTTTTAGCTCTGAATTTTCGAAAACAGCTTCGACGATCAGGTCAACGTCTTTGAGCTTGGAATAATCCGTCGTGGCATCAATTTTACCCGCAATGCCATCGGCTTTTTCTTGGCTCATTTTTTTGCGCTTGACGCGCTTGGCCAGCAAATCAATCGTATGCTGCTTACCTTTATCTGCGCCCTCTTGGTCACGGTCGATCAACACAACATCCATACCCGCATAGGCAGATACATAGGCCACGCCGGCTCCCATAAAGCCTGCGCCGATAACGCCGACTTTATTCACGTCTCCTTTTATTTGACCTGCAGGACGTGCTTCACCTTTTTCCAAAGCTTGTTTTGAGAGGAAGAGCGAGCGCACCATATTATGGCTCTCAGGGCGCAAAAGAAGATCACAGAAATAGCGGCTTTCAATACGAAGCGCCGCGTCCATAGGAACCAAGGCTCCCTCATAAACGGCCTTTAAGATATTGCCCATAGCAGGATAATTACCAAAACTTTCTTTGCGCACCATCGCACTAGAGCCTGCAAACATTGGTAGGCCTTTAGGCGTATAAGGCGCGCCGCCCGGATAGCGGAACTTCGCCTCATCCCATGGCTGCTTGGCTTTCGGGTTATCTTTCACCCATTGCTTAGCAGTGTCGATCAACTCGGCTTGCGGAACTGCGGCTGTCGCGACGCCTTGCGCAACAGCTGCTTTCGCGTCAAGATTCTTGCCTTGGATAAGGATTGGCGCGGCGTTCATTAATCCAAGAATACGGGTGAGTCGCTGAGTGCCCCCGCCGCCCGGCAGTAGCCCAATCATAGATTCAGGGAGGCCAAGTTTTAGTTTCGGATTATCGCTGGCCAGAAAACGCGCATGACAGGCGAGACCAAGCTCAAACCCGCCGCCGAGTGCGAGGCCATTAATAGCGGCAGCCACAGGCTTACCGCATGTCTCCATTTCGCGAAGGATTTTATTAAGGCTATAGACTTTTTCGAAGAGCTGTTTTTTAGCCGCTTCCGGGTCTTTCTTCATCAAGCCCTGAACGCTGGCTAAGTGGCCACCCATTTCTTCAAGGTCAGCTCCCGCGCAAAAGGCTGATTTACCAGACGTAATAACAAGGCCTTTAATAGCCTCGTCATTTGTAACCTTTTCAACGATGTCGTTGATTTCTTCTATCACCGCATTAGAGAGCACATTCATGCTACGACCTGGGCTATCAAATGTTACGAGAGCAATACCGTCTTTATCGGCTTCTAGTGTAAAATGTTTCATATCTATCTCTGTCTCTATCTTGTCTTAAACGCGCTCAATGATGGTGGCTGCGCCCATGCCGCCGCCCACGCATAATGTGATAAGCGAGGTTTCTTTGTCAGAGCGTTCTAGCTCATCAACCATTGTGCCAAGTATCATGGCCCCTGTCGCGCCGAGCGGATGGCCCATCGCAATCGCGCCGCCATTGACGTTGATTTTATCATGGTTGATTTTATGAGCCTGCATAAAGCGCAACACCACAGAGGCGAAAGCTTCGTTAAGTTCATAAAGGTCAATATCATTGACTTCCATGCCTGCTTTTTTCAGCACTTTAGCGGCGATAAATTCTGGGCCTGTCAGCATGATTGTCGGCTCACTACCGATCTCGCCAAAGGCTTTAATTCGCGCGCGCGCTTTAAGGCCAAGCGCCTCGCCCATTTCTTTGGAGCCGATAAGCACCGCGCCAGCGCCGTCAACAATACCCGAGCTATTACCCGCATGATGAACGTGATTGATTTTTTCAAGCTCTGGATATTTTTGAATGGCGACATAATCAAATCCTGGCATCATCAGGCCTTGCGATGCGAAGGCTGGGTTCAGCGACCCTAACGACTGCATATCGGTTGTTGGACGCATATGCTCATCATGGTCTAAAATCGTGACGCCAAGTTGGTCTTTGACGGGGACGATTGATTTCTTAAAGCGCCCTTCTTTCCAAGATTGCGCCGAACGCTTTTGGCTCTCTACCGCATAGGCATCGCAGTCATCACGGGTGAAGCCGTAACGCGTGGCGATAAGGTCCGCAGAGATACCTTGAGGCACAACATATTGTTCATAGGCAAAATTAGGGTCAGCAACCATCGCGCCGCCGTCACTGCCCATTGGCACGCGGGACATAGACTCAATACCTCCCGCGACAATCATCTCTGACATACCAGACATAACCTTGGCCGCACCCATATTGACAGCTTCAAGGCCTGAGGCGCAAAAGCGGTTAATCGTAACGCCCGCAGCATGTTCATTGTAATTGGCTTGAATAGCAGCGGCGCGGGCTATATCTGCGCCTTGGCCTGCAACGGGAGACACACACCCCATGATAACATCATCGACTTTGCTCGTATCCAAATCGTTACGGTCGCGCAGAGCTTCGAGCTGTTGAGTGAGTAGCGAGAGCGCTGTTATCTCATGCAAGCTGCCATTCTTTTTCCCTTTACCGCGCGGTGTTCTCACCGCGTCAAAAATATAGGCATCAGCCATAAATATCTCCTATTTTATTCCTTTAAAGTGATCTCGCGATCAACAATTTCATGATTTCATTGGTGCCGCCATAAATGCGCTGCACGCGGCTATCGCGATACATGCGGGCGATTGGGTATTCATTCATAAAGCCATAGCCACCATGAAGCTGGAGACATCGGTCAATGATTTCGCATTCCTTATCCGTCGTCCAATATTTCGCCATAGACGCCGTGACGGTATCTAACTCACCGCGCAAATGTTTCTCAGCGCAGTCATAAACAAATGTTTTAGCAATCGTGACCAGTGTTTTACATTCTGCGAGTTCAAATTGTGTGTTTTGGAAATCAAGAATGCGTTTACCAAAAGCTTTGCGCTCTTTGACATATTCAATTGTTGTCTCCAAAGCGGCTTCCATTTGAGCCACGGATTGAACGGCTATATTGAGACGTTCTTGCGGAAGCTCGCTCATGAGCTGAATAAAGCCCATACCCGTATCTTCACCCAAAAGCGCATCGGCAGGAACTTTCATATCGTCAAAGAAAAGTTCAGCCGTATCTTGCGCGTCCATCCCGACCTTATCGAGAATACGCCCGCGGCGGAAACCTTCCAGATCATCTGTTTCTACAACAAAAAGCGATTTAGAATGTTTACCTTCGCCGCCCGTATCGGCCACGACAATGATAAGGTTCGCCGTCCCGCCATTCGTAATAAATGTTTTAGAGCCATTGATGACCCAACCATTACCATCTTTCTGGGCGTTGGTTTTCACATTTTGCAGATCAGACCCTGTGCCAGGTTCGCTCATAGCAATCGCGCCAACAAGTTCGCCGCTGGCCATTTTCGGCAGCCATTTTTGCTTTTGCTCTTCCGTGCCGTAATGCAGAATATAAGGCGCAACAATCGCATTATGGAGCGAGAGACCAAAGCCATCGACTTTAGCCTTAACAAGCTCTTCCATAATGATCATCTCGTGTCGGTAATCACCCCCGCCTCCGCCATATTCCTCAGGGATAGCACAGTTCAAAAGACCCATCTCGCCGGCCATATTCCAATATTTCCGGTCAACAACTTTGTTCTTGCGAAAGCTTTCCGAATGCGGGGCCATTTCTCGGTCGTAAAATCCGTAAACGGCTTCGCGGAAGATATTAATGTCTTCCTCATCATACCAATCGGGATTTTTAAAATCTATTGCAGACACGACTAAATTGCAGACACGACTAAAATGCCGCCGCGTCAAGCGCCATGACAGGCTCGGCGCCCGTTTTAAGTTTAGCTAAATGCGCGTCCATTTGTGGAAGCATGCGTTTGACAAAATATTGACCCGTAATGACCTTATTTGAGTAATAATCATCATTACTGCCCTCATCGATTTTTGCCTGTGCAACCACGGCCATTTGCGCCCACATATAGGCAAAAATAGTCAGTCCCATCATATGCATATAATCAACACTGCCGGCCCCGGCATTATCGGGATTGCTCATGCCGTTTTGCATCAGCCACATCGTGCCTTCTTGGAGCTTTGCTTTGCTGTCTTTCAGGCCACCAATAAAGTCGGCAACTTTTTCATTGCCTTCATGCTCAGCAATATAAGCATCGACTTCGGTTTGTAAGGTCATTAATGCACGACCCCCTTTGCGCGCCAGCTTACGGCCCACAAGGTCAAGCGCCTGAATACCGTTAGCCCCTTCATAAATCATCGCAATACGTTGATCGCGCACAAACTGGCTCATTCCCCATTCTTCAATATAGCCATGTCCGCCAAAAATCTGCTGACAGTTAATCGTCGTTTCCATCGCTTTGTCGGTGAGATAGCCTTTGATGACAGGCGTCAACAGACCCAGTAAGTCATCGCAACGCTCCCGGAATTTTTCGTCTTCATGAACCGATTCCAGATCTTCCATAAGAGCCGCCCAATAAATAAGAGCGCGAGCACCCTCATTGTAAGCTTTCGTTTCCATCAACATGCGACGAACATCCGGGTGCACAATGATAGGAT
Organism: uncultured Caulobacterales bacterium; assembly: GCA_964587545.1. Lineage (GTDB taxonomy): Bacteria > Pseudomonadota > Alphaproteobacteria > Caulobacterales > Maricaulaceae > JACOMS01. Next base: position 33,947 of record CAZPLJ010000017.1, read on the forward strand.
CAGCCGGGCCGTTTTCGTTTTTAGGACCTGTAAGAGACCGACCCTGAATACGGTCACGTGCATATATAACGGCGTTCTGATAGGCGACTTCGGATTGCGCCATACCTTGCATGCCGACATCAAGACGCGCGCGGTTCATCATGACAAACATAACGCGTAAGCCCTTATTTTCTTCGCCGATCATATAGCCCTCGGCCTCATCATAATTCATGACGCAGGTGGAGTTTCCATGAATGCCCATTTTATGTTCAATAGCCCCGCAGGATACGCCGTTGCGCTCTCCGGGATTACCGTCTTTATCAAGCTTAAATTTGGGAACGATAAAGAGCGAAATACCTTTCACACCTGCTGGCGCATCTTGCACACGCGCTAACACAAGGTGAATGATATTGTCTGACATGTCATGTTCACCCGCCGAGATGAAAATCTTCTGGCCTGAAATTTTGTAACTGCCATCAGAATTGGGGACAGCTTTGGTTTTCAGCAAACCCAAATCAGTTCCGCAATGTGGCTCTGTGAGGTTCATGGTGCCGGTCCATGTCCCTTCGACCATTTTAGGAAGGAAAGTTTGTTTTTGTTCGTCCGATCCGCCAATCAAAATGGCCTTAATCGCGCCATTTGTCAGACCGGGATACATGGCAAAGGCCATATTACTTGATGACTGCATTTCCCCGGCCGCTAAATTTAAAAGCCCAGGCATGCCTTGTCCGCCATATTCAACCGGATCGGCCAAGCTAACCCAGCCATTTTGGACCATCGTGTCATAGGCATCTTTAAAGCCATCAGGCGTTGTGACAGATCCATCATCGTGGCGCGTGCAGCCTTGTTGATCACCGACGGCGTTAAGCGGTGCTAATACTTCGCTGCAAAACTTCCCGCCCTCCTCGAGGATCGCATCAAATAATTCCTGATCGGCTTCTGCGAATTTTTCGTGGCTGGTAAGTTGTGACGTGGCGTCCAGCACTTCATGGAGGACAAATTTCATATCACGAATTGGCGCATTATAGCTTGGCATTAGTTTCTCCTATTCCTCTCTTGCGTCCACAAGATCATCATCTGCAAATTCTTCCCCAAAGGCGGCTTGATAGGCGCCAGCAAGGTAAAAGACATCATTGTCGTTACCCCCACTATTCTCCAAGTGTGTATCAATCGCTAAACACAGTTTAGTCATCTCTTTAGTGAGCACATCAATATCTTTACGGCGTCGCTTCAAGGATTTGATGACGGCCTGAAAATTATCGTGCCGTAATCTTAATTCTTTAGGGTCGGCGATCATACCGTCGGTCACGTCCATGACGATTTTAATGTCGTCCAAAGCAAAACCTAACCTTTTGGCGCGAAGAATACGTCCCAGGCGCGCGATATCTATCTCACCAAACACGCGGCTTCCCGCTTCCCGAGTAGGCGAGATTAAACCCTTATCTTCGTAAAACCGGATCGCTCGCGGGGTAATATCGAATGTTTTTGCCAGCTCCTGAATGCCAATTTTTTTAGACGGCTCAGGCGTAGCTATATGTCCTTGCGAAGCAGGTTGCATGATGTATCATTAAATTACGTTTACGTTAACGTCAACCTTATATTGACATAGTGTTCATAAACCCCAAACTTGACCCTTATTTGCGGCTGTGTCAGACTTTGTCGTGCGTTTATTTTTGAAGATTTTCATCCCTCTGGCATTTTTTTTGAGCTTTACAGGCCAGAGCTTTGGGCAAGATTTGAGCCCACGCGATAATTTTATCAAATTCCTTCAAAATTATCATGATGATCTTTCAATATCGGAAACGGGATTGCCTCAAGACGTAATTCGGGAAGACCTAATCGCTGAAGAGATTATTACTGTTTCAGATGACATATCTGACACCCGACGTCCCCAAAACATTCCTCCAGAAGACAGCACAGCTGACGTTTTAACAGACGACGTCTTTAATCCAGAAGAGATAATTATAGTTTCGAATGATGCCCTAAATCCCGGCGACATATCGCACAACGCATCTATTCCAGAGCTCTCTGTATTTCCATTTTATTTAAGCTCCGAGGATTATTTGAAACATAGAGGCGCCAGCTCCCAAACAATCCTCAATTTGACCTATTTAGCGACGGCGACCAACTTAAAAAGTGGGTTGAGCGCCGACGCCAAAATCATTGAATTGCAAATTGGAGAGGATTTTGTTGCAATTACAGACATGGATAAAATTGAGATATTCGATTTTAAGACCAACCGGTTTCTAACCGTCAGAACATCCTCCAATCCAAACCTATTTAAAAACCAGTCACTTTATGTTCGTTCACTTCGCAATTTAAACCTAGTAAAACAAATGACGCAAAACGGTGCAGTTGATGAGATTAAAATCTCAGAAGAGCTCACTCTCGACAGCTTTTGGATTGAAACCAGTATGGGCTGGTCCGCACGCCACGTCGAAACAAACATTAATAAAGATAGAAATCAAATTACGGCTAAACATGATGATGAAACCATCATAGATATTAGCTTGAGTGCAGACCGTCTTCCATCTGGCAAGCATGTTGATAGTCTTTTTGCTTACATGCATCATGATATGTCCGTGCATCCATCTATTCTCTCAAATATGGGAAAAATAGAAACTATCCCGACTAACCTAATGCTAATTTCTTATAGCCCCAACTTTAGTGATGGCCGGAAAATTGTTTGGACCTTGCAGAAAAGTGAATTAACCCAAGGCGCCATACCTCTTCCTAAAAGTGCCATAACAGATGTTGAGAGCGGGCGCACATCAGCCATACGTTTTGTCGTATCAGAAACAGCGAAAAACCGTACAAACCTTATTACTCCACAAGCTTTGAGGCTAAACATATCTGAGGCGCAACAATCGGGTGATGCTCTATCCGCCTGGTTCAGTTCCAAAGATTTGGCCCATCGACTTCAGGGGTGTCAAAATGATCCTGCCCAATTATGTGACGAAATCGCTAAACTAGAAACATCAGATAATTCAGATATACAGACAATCTTAGGGGCTATTAAGGCTTTGGAAAAAGGCACTACTAGAGTTGACGGCCTTGCCGCGCTTAAACCTTATATGAGCACAGATAAAACCCCAGCCTTTCTTTTAAAATTAGTCGGAGTTGCCGCCGCTAAAATCGACACGCGGGTATTGCCATCAAAAATTGACGTTGCATCTTTTCATCCGGATACATTGTTAGAAGAAGCCTTGGCTAAAAACCCTTATGATCCTGAACTGTATAGGTTTTTAGGTCAGATATATGCGACCCAGGACCGACTTTCAGATAGTTGGGATATGCTAGACGCGCTTAGAGTGATGGAAAACGTCCCCGATGTGCTCACAGACCCGATTGAAACCGTCGAAAACTCAATAAAAGCACAAGCACCAGGCTATTTCATACCTTAAGCCCATCTATATGTAAAATATCGTCAAAAATCGTTAACGTCTTAACCAGACATTAACCACAATTTCATCTACCTTAGAAAAGATAAACTGACTGATTTGTAGCACTTAAGCTGCAAAGGGACCTATGGCAAAAAAACCACCATCGCGGAATAAAAAACCGGGAACGGCTAAAAAGTCGGTTAAGCCGAAGGCTAAGAGCTTGGG
>CAZPLJ010000017.1:37633-42357 GCA_964587545.1 uncultured Caulobacterales bacterium
ATAAAAAACCGGGAACGGCTAAAAAGTCGGTTAAGCCGAAGGCTAAGAGCTTGGGATCGAAACCTAAGAGCTCGGGTAAGTCAACCGCCAAGGTGACGACGGCTAAAAGTCCAGGCAGAGATACTCTTGTTTCGGTACGCGAGCATATTGGAAATATTGTCAAACGCTTGGACAATGCGGACAAGCTCACTCAAAGAAGTGTAAAAGCCTTAGAGCAAGCTTTCGAAGCGCTCGAAAAACGCCTCGTCCATGATGACCAAATTAATAAGGATGCACTGTCCCAACGTATTAAACAATTATCGGACAAACTTACACAACAAGTCAAAGATACGCAGTATGAGGTCGCACGTAACCTAAAGTCCGCTTTAGAAGACCCGTCCCTAACCGGTCTTCAAGCCGCCGTTGCAGCCGCGGATGTGCGCGTTGGCCAAACTGAACAAAAACAGGTCGAATCTCTGGCTAAAGTAAACCGCCATATCGCCGAAATGGCGCGCGCGATTGATGCCCGCTTGACGAAAAATGAACAGGCTCTCACTGAAGTTCAGTATGACCTGACTTTAACTAAATCACGTTTAGAAACAAAAATTCAGGATATCGAGCAATCCAGCGCAAAAGCTGTCATTGAACTGGGTGAAAGATTTGTAAATCTCTCCAACAGCTTCAATCACCGGACTGAAACTAACGCGAATATTATCAGTAAGAAAATCACCGAAATTTCTCTGAAAACCCAGGACGATTTTGACACTTATCGACGGAAATTGGAAAATCGCCTAGAAACTCTGGAAGAAAAGCTGCGGTATCAGGACTCTCACACCGAACGTAATTTGGAGACCATAGCAACTCGCATCGATAGTCTAGAATATGGATTAACATCTGTGGCCCTGCCTCAGCAAGGCAGCTTCGGTGTGGCAGCGGCGCCCGTCATCGCTAATATACCAAATAGTCCAACGGATACTCAAGATAACTATCAGCAAGATCAATCAAACACAGTCATTGAGCTTTCTAGCCTCGAAACTCCCGTTGAAGCACGACAAGATAAGATCACAACTGCCGATTACACGACCTCGGATTACAGCTCGTCTGATTTCGATTCGTCAGTCAATGCTGATCCGGAGCCTCTTCCTCTAACAGAACCTGTCAAGACCGGGCTTGTCGAATTTGACCCAACAGAGTTCGCTCCTCAAGCCACAGCCGAAGCGGTGACACCCTCACCATATGTTCCAGCGCAATCACAATCTCATTATCTTGCACAAACGCAGCCGGACCTGTCCCTACAATCAAATCCGGTCGCCTATCAGGATACAAATTTTGTCCAACCCACTGATATAGCTCCAATGGAAGCCGTACCGGCTTATACGGCTGAGCCCACTTATGCCCCGACACCCGTTCAGGATGCTGCGCATAACTTAACGACAGACGATCTACCTTATGCTGATCCCGCTTATGCCGAAAATATGGGTGAACCGGCATTTGAACGTCCGGGTGGTCCTGAAATCACACCCCGTAAAATGGTGGCTCGCCCATCTTTGTTCACCGGTCGTAATCTCAAAACTGCAGGCTTAGCCGTCGCCGTGATGACAATGGGATATTTCGCGTTACGAGGTTTTACTGGCAAGACACAGAATCCTATCGCACTTCCTGATGATTTGCCAAGCTTGGCGGAAAATGCCGGTCTCAATCCGGTCTCTACACCACAAACGGCAGCAACGATTGGGCAATATGAGGATAATAGAGGGTTCGACCTCAACGGTGCCGTTCCCACAGTCACATCACTCAACGCCGCGGCTGAAACAGGCGACGCCGTTGCCGAATTCCAGCTTGGGTTAAGCAAGCTTCAAGCTGGTGAAACAGCAGATGCGGTCGAATTAATAAGATCAGCGGCAAATAAAGGCCAACCTGCCGCGCAATATCGTCTCGCTAAGCTTTATGAAACCGGGGAAGGTGTCGCGGCAGACCCCGCGGTCGCCCGCCAACTCACGGAAAGAGCGGCACGCGCGGGGAACCGGATCGCTATGCATGATCTAGCGCTTTATTATGCTGAAGGACGCGGCGATGTCGATACGAGCATACAGACCGCCGCAGGCTGGTTTGAAAAAGCCGCCGAGCGAGGGGTTGTTGACTCACAATTTAATCTCGGAGTTCTCTCTGAGTCCGGGCAAGGCCTTCCGCTTAATTTAGAAAACGCCTATTTTTGGTATTCGGTTGCAGGTGGACAAGGCGATCAATTTGCCCAACAAAGATTGGACATTTTAAGAGGCCAAATGGACGCAGATGATATTACCAAGGCTGAAACCCGGGCTTTTAATTTCAAACCAGCCTCAATTGATGAAGCGGCCAATGGTATTTTCAAAAATGCAAATGTGGCCACGGCATCCTCTAAATCAGATATTCGCGAAGCGCAGACACTTTTAGCTAATCTCGGATATGATGCGGGAGGGGCTGACGGTACCATGGGTCCCAAAACACGCAGCGCCATTGTTGAGTATCAACAAGATATTGGCTTAACGGCAACAGGTGTCGTGGATGCGGAGCTTCTCCAATCCTTGGAACAATCAACCTCTTAAATCGCCTTACGCCCCGGCAATTTAAAACATTACGGCAATTAATTGATGTTGAGTGGATGAGCGTTATTGCGCCGCCGCCCCGTCCATTACGTCTTCCGCCAACCAGTGTTTCATATCGCGGGCCACCTTAGCGGGCACTTCCTCCATAGGCAGATGGCCCACACCCTCATAAATGATCAGGGTTTCACCCTCAATCTCATCGGCAAATTTGTCTGATCGCGTAACGTCAATCAGCTGGTCTTCTCTGCCCCAAAGAATAAGCACGGGCATGTTTAAGCGATGAATATCCTCCCACGCCGATAAATCATCCGAGGCCGATATGATATCCAAAGAGGCGCGCCGATTGCCCGGATATCGTGACAGCTCATAATAGCGGTCCACCATCTCCTTGGTCACAATCTCATCTTTTTCCACCGTCTGTAAAACGGATTGCTCCACAACAAATCTCGGCGTGAAATGCGGAACCAAAAACTTGCCTATGGGTGAGGCCATAAGCTTAAAGGCGAGATTGCCGTCTTCCGTATATTCGCCGGGCGCGCCCCACGGGTCGAGTAAAATGAGGGCCTTTACCCGCTCGGGATGCGATAACCCCATGCGCCACGCCGTCCAACCGCCCATGGAATTACCCACAATGACGCCTTTATCTAGGCCTAATTTATCCATCACAGCCAAGATAGCCTGCGTATAAATAGGGGGGCCGTATTTCCCAGTAGGATTAGGCCCGGTCAGGCCAAAGCCCGGTAAATCCAATGATATCAGCCTGTAGTCATCGCCTATCTCGGCGATTAAAGGCTCCCATGCCTGAAGATGAGAGCTCATCCCGTGAACCATAATCAGGGCGGGTGCGTCTCTCTCGCCTTGGTCCCGATAATGGATCATCGGGCCGTTGGTCATTTGCACAAATTGGGCTTGCTCGCCCCCATATTTGGCGATCATCTTGTCCTTATCCGTATCGGGCGCATAGGCGGTGACGATCGCCAATATCACGATCAATAATAAGAGTATGGCTGTCCATTTTATGAGCGTCTTCATAGCTCTATTCTAACACTCAAAGGCGCTAACGTTTTTTGCGTTTTGTCGCAGGTTTTTTAGTGGAAACACACCAGCAAGTTTGTGGAGATACCGAAGAAGACAGGGTTGGGTTAGAACTATTAGCTATCCGCTTCCTTTTTGGACCCGAACAAAGACCGTATGATTAGCTTGGGAATGAGCCCGTCAAATAGCAAACTGATCACAATCAAAGCTGTGAACAAGACTTGTAAAAATCTGATGACTCCTGTGCGAGGACTCAAAGTGACGATGGCTGTGTCATTTGTGAAGGTAACATCTGATAAGGCAAGGGCTGCGAGTGATCCCTTCGGACCCGCATTATTAAGATTATAAACCGGGATAAACATAATAACCGCTTCAATGCTCTCTTTTATGAGGGTGCGGCTCTCGGTTTTAAGAAGCGTGTCTAAGGCTTTTTCCCTTCCTTTATCTTCCAGCTTCTGTTTTTGCCGATCTAGAAAATTCGTGACCGCGTCTTTAGTTGTCTGCAATTCACCCTCATCTGTTTCGTTTAATTCTATCGATTTGAAATCAAGTCTGGAAAGATAAATTCGAGGGGCCTTATAGCGTAATCCGGTTTCGCCACGTCCCGTAAAACCTCCACCGAAACCATACCCCGTAAGCTCGCCTTGCATGTCTATATGAGCCTTATTTGTACTTTGAAAATCAATGGTGGCTTTTTCAAGGCTGAGCTCTATGCCAACACGCTCCATACGACCTTTCGCGATTTCGTTATCAATCGCGGCTTGGGCTTGGGCTTCGGAAATTTCGACAGTGAAGTCTTTGAAAAAAAAGAACGTCGCCGCAAGGGCCGCAGCGCTCAGTATAAAAACGATAAGAAAAATCTTTTTCACCATACCATTTTACATTGAAAGACAGACAAGTCCAATCTTGAGCTGCAATTATGAATAGGAGCCCGTGAAGACGGGGATCCAGTCTGGACTCCCGCCTACGCGGGAGTGAGCGGGAAGAAAAATGCCTCCTCCTTCGTCAGGCTCAGGATGAGGAGTTGATATATTCCTAAGTTATAATCGCTTTTGAAATCTAAGTTTGCTGTGAATTCAGGGGCTTGGACGAAATCCTAAGAAAAATAATCCTAGATGGCCAAAC
>CAZPLJ010000018.1:0-41967 GCA_964587545.1 uncultured Caulobacterales bacterium
GGGCTGTGCGGGCTAGTCCCACCTTTTTATTGGGCGCGCCGCCGCCGCTCAGATAGTTTTCTGGGCCAACCCGGCGCGCGGCATTTCCCAACGCAGGTTGGGTTGGCGGGCGGCAACCTGCCACAAAAAAGGAGGCGACCAGATGCGTCTTAGAACAATGAAATATGCCTACGGCCCAAATGAATGTTTACCCAAATGAATGTTTACATTGACGGTTGGGGTAAGTTTTTAGGTCCGCCATTACGTTGGGCAAGATCCTCTTCAGACGCGACCATGCCGCCGGAGATAATCATCTTGGCGCCCTCTTCCGGGGTCATATCGAGAATTTTTACATCTTCTTTTTTTACAAAAAGCAAAAATCCTGACGTCGGATTGGGCGTTGTCGGCACAAATACACAGACATATCCATCCGGTAAAATCTCAGCCGGAGCGCCGCGCAGATCGGCCGTAATAAAGCCGACTGCCCACAGACCTTTGCGAGGATATTCGATGAGGCAGACATCTTTAAAAGCCCGGTCTTTTTGCGCCGCCATCGTCGTCACAATTTGCTTGAGCGCATTATATATATTCGACACGAGCGGCACGCGATTGAGCAAGCGCTCCCCTAAGCCAAGAACGGCGTTACCAACAAAATTGGAGGCCAGCACGCCCAAAAGCCATAAGGCGACAACGGCAATGATAATGCCGACACCAGGAATCCCGAAACCGAGAATTTCTGATAGCTGCGTGTTGGGATTCAATTCGGGTGGAATGAGGCTAAGAACACGCCCATCGACAACACCGACAAACCATGTGATGAGCCACACCGTTAACCCAATCGGAGCCGCAATAATGACGCCTGTAAAAAAGCGGTTTCGAATAGAGACCAATAACCCCGGTTTATGAGTTTCAGATTTTACAGGGTCGGACATTTTGTCATTCCATTAAAAGACGGTTATAATTACAGCTGCGCCTACCAATACCGAGCGAACTCTGTATTGCCTATATAGAGATGATTTCGACGAATATATGACCAAATTACAAAAAATATCGATAAAATCAATTTTAGCATTTATGCTGTTGATAACCCTTGTTTTTATTATCGGTGCATTGTGGTTTTACCGCGATCATATTTTCGAATCTTTGCAAGATCCAGGGCAGCCCTTCCAAACCTATGAAAAACCCGCCCCACCAAATTATAGCCTATCGAGTGATTGGCTAGCGATACCAAGCCTTGATATCGATCCGTTTAAACACCCCACACGCGGCGATGTGTTTGTTGTCGTTCCAGGCGTTTATAAAGGTGGCGAGCATTGGAATGTTCCGGTTGACGATGAAAGACGACGGCAGAAATTAGAACGCATTGTACGCCCCAACTATGTTGCGCCCTATAAGGATGCCGGTCGCTTATTTGCGCCGCACTATCGATACGCCTCGCTCTATACATTTATGACATCGCGAGAGGACGCAAGATGGGCCCAGAATTTTGCCTATCAAGATGTCAAAGCCGCCTTTGAAGAATTTTTAAAACACTCCCCACCTGAACGTCCAATTGTGTTAGCCGGACATGATCAGGGGGCCTCTCATGTGCAACGATTATTAGTCGATTATTTTCAGGGGGAATTGAGCGAAAGATTGGCTGTCGCCTATATAATAGGACATCCCCTGCCGCTTGAAAAACTTGACAATGAATTGGCACAGACGCCCGCCTGTGAAGACGAAACAGACACAGGATGTATCGTGGCCTATGGTGCCTTTATGCCAAATGATGAAATTATCGCACGTCGATTTGTGACCCGTCTTAAAGTTTATAATGACGGTGACTATGAGATCGTTGATAACAAACCACTGCTTTGTACCAATCCTTTATTGTGGAACCGCTCAAACGACTATGCGCCCCGCAGATTACATCTGGGCGGGATCGCCGCCGAAGGCATCGATCCAAACACATTACCGGCGCCCCTCGTCAGACAAACCGGGGCGCAATGCGAGGACGGCATATTATATGTCGATCGACCACGCAGTCGATCATTAAGGCGTCCTAAAAAATTTGGTGGAAAATATCGGACCTTACCGTCAAATTTATTTTATGAAGACTTGCGCGTGAATGCCGAAAAACGTGTTACGGCTTTGATAAATGAAGGCGTTCTTCCAACACGTGTTGAAACATTAGATGACTTTGAAGTCATAGAGATCGTCGATAGCCCTATCATGCCAGAGCTTGACACTTTAGAAGAGGAGGAAAATTAGGATTTAGCGAGGTCGTCAAACCTTTTAATGTCGCTCAAAAGAGCTTCAAACTCATCCATCGGTATCATGTTGGGACCATCGGACGGCGCATTATTAGGATCGGGATGTGTTTCCATGAAGATGGCTGCCACACCAATAGAGGCGGCAGCCCGCGCCAAAGGTGGCACAAATTCTCGTTGACCACCGCTGGTTCCACCTTGGCCGCCAGGTTGCTGAACGGAATGGGTCGCGTCAAACACGACAGGCACACCGAAGCTTTTCATGATTGGCAGGGACCGAAAATCGGACACCAGCGTGTTATAGCCAAAACTGGCCCCCCGCTCACAGGCCATGACATTGGGATTTCCAGCCTCTGCCAGTTTATTGACCACATTTTTCATATCCCATGGTGCCAAGAATTGTCCTTTTTTGACATTGATCACCCGACCGGTTTTCGCTGCGGCAACCAATAAATCGGTTTGGCGGCAGAGGAAGGCCGGTATTTGCAGGACATCAACCACTTCTCCAACGAGCTTTGCTTGCTCGGCCGTATGGATGTCCGTCACGCAAGGCAGGCCAATTTGAGATTGAATATCCTGAAAGATAGGAAGAGCTCCGTCGAGCCCTATTCCGCGCGGCGAATGAATACTTGTACGATTAGCTTTATCATAAGAGGTTTTGTAAATCAGATTTACGCCCACTCGCTTACAAATCTCCTTGAGCCTTTCTGCGGTCATAAGCGCATGATCTCGGCTTTCCATAGCGCACGGCCCGGCCAATATCGTAAGCGTTTCATCATTACCAATGGTGAAATTGCCTCCATTTGGCGTCGGTAACGAAATATGTGAATTTAATTGCGTCATGGCTTCTCAAACATTTGACTCCGGTTATCACATGCTTAGAGAAAAAACATGGATTTTTACATTTATCTGAGCCAAATATAGTTTTTAAAACTTGGAGACTTCAATGCGAGCGGCACCCGTTCTAGATTTAATTGGAAACACACCACTATTACGACTAAACGAAGCTTCAAAACTGACGGGCTGCGAGATTTTAGGGAAATGCGAATTTCTCAATCCGGGCCAATCCGTTAAAGATCGCGCAGCACTCCAGATAATCCGTGACGCCGAAGCTTCCGGCCAACTACTTCCAGGCGGTGTTGTGGTCGAGGGAACTGCAGGCAACACTGGCATTGGCCTCGCCATGGTGTGTAGCGCTTTAGGATATCGCTGCAAGATTGTCATGCCTCGCACTCAAAGCCAGGAAAAAAAGGACGCCGTCAAATTGCTCGGAGCGGAGCTTATTGAAGTAGATGCAGTTCCCTACTCCAACCCGGAAAACTATGTTCACGTATCAGAACGCATTGCCAAAGAAATGAACGAGTCTGAAGCGAATGGAGCCATATGGGCTAACCAATTTGACAATACCGCTAATCGTGATGCGCATATAAAAACAACTGGGCCGGAAATATTTGAACAAACATCAGGTAAAGTTGATGGATTTATATGTGCGGTTGGCTCCGGCGGAACTCTAGCTGGTGTCTCCTTAGCGCTAAAAGCCCTTAATCCTGAGATTAAAATAGGCGTCGCTGACCCGTTTGGGTCAAAGATGTATTCCTATTACCTAGATGGATGTCTTGAGACAGAAGGAAATTCTGTCACGGAAGGGATTGGTCAAGGACGTATTACCAAGAATCTTGAAGGTGTCATCGTTGATAAAGCCTACCGTATATCAGATCGCGAAGCGCTCGAAAATATTTTCACCCTCACGCAACTAGAAGGTCTCTGCTTGGGCGGATCATCAGGAATTAATATAGGCGGAGCTATTCAAATGGCTCGCGACTTGGGTCCTGGGCATACGATCGTCACAATATTATGTGACTATGGACAGCGCTACCAATCTAAAATTTACAACCCGGTGTTCCTTCGCGAAAAAGAACTACCTGTTCCGCCATGGCTACTTTAAGTAATGGATGATAAAACGAAATTTACGCATCTGGGTCGTCCGAAACCAAAATTAGGAACAGCCGTAAACCCGAATATTACGCGTGCGTCGACCCTATTGTTTGAGAAGTCCGAGGACCTCTACAGATCGGATATCCGGTCCTATGGAAGACATGGCAGCGAGGTCCATGACGCACTCGAGGAAGCGTTTACGACTTTGGAAAATGGCGCGGGGACTAGTTTGACGCCATCGGGGTTATCAGCCTGTACATTGGCCATATTATCGCAGGTCAAATCTGGAGATCATTTACTTCTCACGGATTCTGTCTACGGACCTTCGCGAAATTTCTGTTTAAAATATCTCAGCTCAATGGGTGTCGAGACAGAAATTTATGACCCTAACATTGGAGCAGACATTGCCTCTCTTATTCGTCGTAATACGTCCGCGATATTCTTAGAAAGCCCCGGATCTCTAACTTTTGAAATTCAAGATGTTCCAGCTATCACAAAGATCGCAAAAAAGAGCGGCGTAAAAACTATTATCGATAATACATGGTCTGCAGGACTTTCTTACAAACCCTTGGAGCACGGGGTCGATATCAGTGTCCATGCTGCGACAAAATATGTTGGCGGGCATAGTGATATAATGTTTGGCGCGGTCATTAGCCGAACCAAGACTATGGCCAATTCAGTCGCCCTAACACGAAAATATTTGGGCCTCGCAACCTCACCCGATGATACTTACCAAATTTTACGTGGCTTTAGGACATTGGCGACTAGGTTTTGGACGCAAGAAGCCGCAGCGTTGAACCTATCTCAATGGCTTGAAACCTGCCCACAAGTCATACGATGTTTAAACCCAGCTTTAGCCTCACATCCAAACAATGATTTATGGAAACGCGACTTTTCAGGTAGCGCCAGTCTGTTTGGTGTTGTTCTTAAACCTAGTGACAAAAAACAAATCGATAATTTCATCAATTCATTAAATCTGTTTGGTATTGGCTTTTCTTATGGTGGTTATGAAAGTGTCGTCATACACTGTGATCCCCAATTACGTCGAAAACATAAGTCCCAACTGGAAGGGCCGCTTATTCGTTTTGGGATAGGCTTAGAAAATGTCGATGACTTAAAATCTGATATAAAACAAGCTTTTGAGCATGGTTTCTAGAGTTGCAGGCAAGCGCCCATTTTGGCGTTTAAAACGATTTTGGGTATTTCTATTATTAGGTCTGTCCATGATTTGCATATCATCATGTGCTGGCGTGCGTATCCTTATGCAGACGGCTCCTAACGTGCCCAAGAAATCGGAAGCCTCGCCGAGTTTAAGTGGTTTTTCTCTAAAAGCTTGGGAAGCACAAAAAAGCGACTTAAAACAACTTTTTGGGGAACATGTTTACGGAAAAATACCTCATACTTTATCCTTGAAACTAACGGAACAAACACATTTGGAGGGGATGTTTTTCCATAATACCGCCAGTATCGAAACACGTAAATATAAGGTCTATAAAACCAACCTAGATACCGGACGTGAATTCGGTCTCGTAATCATAAAACCCGCTCACTTACAAAGTCCGGTGCCAATTATTATATCTCAGAACTTTTGCCCAAACCACAATGTCATAGCTGTTGATGAGATACCCATTCCGCATACAAACTATCTGGATTGCGCCGAAGATAGCTTAGCAAGCAATGTGTTCAAATATTTTTTCGGGCGTTACATTGTTTCTCCTCCAGTATCCAAAATCATGCAACGCGGTTACGCGCTGGCCGCGGTACACCCCTCGGAGTTCATTCCGGATAGATCCGAGGCTGCACAGCCATTACTTAAATCAATTTTTTCTGAGCAACCCGACGAATATCGTACGGCCACATTAGGCGCCTGGGCTGCGCAATTTTCGTTGCTTTCCGACGAATTTGAAAATGATCCAAATTTTAGTGATCAAATAACTTATGGCCATTCCCGTTATGGAAAAACAGCCCTCATCGCAGCGGCATTCAATTCAAACATTGATGCTGTCATTGCCCACCAATCCGGCACAGGTGGTGCATCTCTATCAAGAGAAAAACCCGGAGAAACGATAAAAGACATAACAGAAGGCTATCCTCACTGGTTTTCTCAAAAATTCAGCTCATATGCAGATAACGAACACATACTCCCGGTCGATCAACATCAATTATTAGCGCTTATAGCCCCCCGCCCTATCTTATTAGGAAACGCTAAGCGCGACGTGTGGTCAGATCCGAATGGAGCTTTTCAAGCTCTTCAGTCCGCTTCAGATATTTATAGACTTTACGGCTCAGAGGGATTAACCGCCTCTAGGCTTGATCAATTTGACCCCAAAGCCACCTTATCATTTTGGATGAGAGCCGGTACGCATGGGGTCGTCAAAGAAGATTGGCCTGCATTTCTTGATTTTTTGGACGCGAATTTCAAACATAGCAATTAACGTCCTAGCAATAAATTTTAGAGAAATAGGGCTTATGCAAGTCACTCAAACCGATTCTCGAGATATATCTGTTACATCTGACAGAGTTGTAATCGTAGCTAATGATATTGAGTTCGCTCAAGATGTTTCATCTATTTTGAGGGAAAGCAACAAGGATGTTAGGATTTGTAAATTTGATGGTCGTCGAATTCTGCAAGCGCCAAGACAGTCTCCTGATGCCGTATTGTTACTTTTCAAGCGACCTGTTAACAATGCTTCAAAAATCATTTCCTTATTGAAAACTCGTTACGCTAATCGTGATCCAGTTTTCATCGGGGCCTTTCATGAAAATGGCGGCTGTTCTGATGGCGATATTGATAGCGTCATTTGTCTACCGTCTCATCCTAAGCTGATTTCAAAACGTGTAAATTCCATGCTGCGTCTTCAAAAAATGCAACGTGAGATATTCCTGAGAATGGAGACGCTAAAAAATGAATTTGGGATTGAACACACGCTTCAAGCCTTAGATCAACACGCAAGTTTCAAAGTTTTATTCATCGGTGAAGCTTCACCCGAGTTTATGGTAATTATCAACGCGCTGGAAGATAGCAATACCGAAGTTGTGGCGGCCTTCACCTCTTTTTCAGCTTTTGACTACCTACACGAAACCGACTTTGACGCTGTTATCATGAATGTAAAAAATGGAGCCGAACCTGCTCTTACCATTGCAGAAACTATGCGAAAAAACGCGCGCCTTTATCACACGCCTGTCATTTTACTAACCCCAACAAGCTATAGTCAACAAGGTGATGCCTATAATAAAGGCGTCTCCGATGTTATTCCTATCACCTATTCCGGACAAGAAATTAGCCGACGCGTTCTAGAACTCGCCAATTATTACCGTACGCATCGCCAGCTTAAAGAACAGTTTGGTGCTTTAGGGGGAGAAAGATGCTCTGATAAAACGTCAAATGTATATAATAGAGCATTTTTCGAAGCCCATTTACGTCGTATCTCGGAAGCACATGAGTCAGAAGGACGGCCAACCACCATGGCAGTGTTAACCGTTACATGTGAAACCAATGCACCCAAAGACAATATGAAGCTTAGCATGGCCTACAACCGTACAGGTCGAATTATCAAAAACATTGTACGGATGGAAGATGTAGTCGCCAGGCTGAGCGAAAATTGCTACGCCGTTGCGTTCCCAGGTCAATCTCTCACAAGCGTGAGACCCGCCTTTGAACGCATTAGACAAATGATATCCAATACCGTATTTGATAGTGGAGAAGTCTCTAAGAGGACTTTTAAACTTGAATTGGATATTCAGGAGCTTGAACTTAAAACCCCCTCTTATTCGTTAGATCAATTGGTCAATACCAACCAATTGTCGAGTAATCGATTGGCAGTTTAGCTCTCCCTTGACCTTTAGCTCCGTGTGACTATGTTGCGCGCTCGTTGATGCCATATAGGCTTCTTGCAGATTGAAAGACTCGTTTGACTGCTGCTAAACCAGATACAGCAACCTTTGCGGAATTAGGCCTAGCGCCAAAAATCCAGCAAGCTTTGCACGATATGGGATATGTAACCCCGACGCCTATTCAGGCGCAGGCTATACCTGCGGCTCTCAGCGGTCGAGATGTTTTAGGAATTGCGCAAACGGGAACAGGCAAAACGGCTGCCTTTACGCTTCCTACAATTCACAAAATGACGACGGGTCGCGCCAGAGCACGAATGCCGCGATGCTTAATTATCTGCCCTACTCGCGAACTCGCAGCCCAAGTCGCAGAAAATGTGGAACTTTACGGAAAGTACCTCAAACTCGAGATGGCGCTCGTTATTGGTGGTGTGTCATTTGCAGAACAGGAAAAAAAGCTTCTCAAGGGCGTTGATGTTCTTATCGCGACACCAGGTCGTTTATTAGACCAATTTGATCGCGGAAAAATACTTCTCAATGGTGTCCAAACACTCGTGGTCGATGAAGCCGACCGCATGTTGGATATGGGATTCATTCCGGATATTGAGAAAATATTTAAGTTAACCCCATTCACACGCCAAGTTTTATTTTTCTCAGCAACAATGCCCAATGAGATAAAGCGGTTGGTCGATCAATTTTTACATCAACCCGTCACAATTGAAGTTGCAAGACAATCCATGACAGCTGACACGGTTACTCAGCTAATGGTTAAGATGCCAACGTCGGACGCCAAACAAAAACGGACGGCTCTAAGATGGGTGATTGATAATAACAACGTGAAAAATGGCATCGTATTTTGCAATCGGAAGAAGGATGTCGATATCGTTGCAAAATCTTTAAGCGTTCACGGTCACTCTGCGGCACCTATTCACGGCGATCTTCCTCAATCCAAAAGAATGGAAACTTTGGACGGTTTTAAAAATGGGGACATAAAATTACTTGTCGCAAGTGATGTAGCTGCACGGGGACTTGATATACCTAGTGTTTCGCACGTGTTTAACTTTGATGTACCGACACATTCTGAAGACTATGTCCACCGTATCGGACGCACAGGGCGCGCAGGGCGCAAAGGCGAGACCGTTATGTTTGTCACGAGACTTGACGATAAGTATGTCAATAACATCCTAAGTCTTACGAAAATGAAGTCGATCGATGAATTAGAAATCCCTGGTTTAGAGAATTTTCCTACGTCCCGTAATAGTAAACGAGGCCAAAGTAAAAGCCGAACAAGCAAACATTCTAAACGCAAACCATCGAACCAGACAGCAAGACCAGAATCGAAAAAAGCTAAGAATAAAAAAGAGGATAAAAGCACATCCAGAAAAAAATCCTCAAAGAAAAAAGAGCTTGCAGATAATTTGGTGTCTGGATTTGGAGAAAATACTCCAGCTTTCTTCTCAACGAAGATCTAAGGAATTTGGTTAGTCTGAGCCCGTAAAATTAACGCGTCGGCTTGGCGGTAAATTTCATTTAGTACATTATCATTTTCTTGAAGTAAGCAATGACCAGTCTCTGGAATGATTACATTCATACAATCCCCGAGATGATTTGAGCACACTTCAGATATAACCATATTGTCAACATAGCTATCATAACTTGCCGAGATCACTGTGACAGGTAAGTCTATTGCCTCTAGGTAATCTTTTCGTTGGAGATAATCTGCGCTTTCTAGGAACTCCGCACCCCACTGGACAGTTAGTCCTCCGACGCGCTGTTCAGGCTGTCGAACAAATAATGTATCGCGAAGGTGAAGACGCTTCTCGTTTGAACTACACAGCTCCATGCTCGCTTTCGTAAAATCCTTATAATCTTCATGCGGATACCAATTTTTTTCGCCGGGCATATAATGTTTTGATTTCCCAATCATGCGACCGACATTAAAAACAGATTTCATCATATTTCGGTCAAAGTCTCCAAACTTTGGCTCCCAAGCAGGGGCTAGCAAATAAAGCCCATCCACCATGGATAAATCATGGTCGCCAATAGCGCGCGTGGCCACATGTCCGCCGAAAGATATGCCCGTCAAAATCAGCGGCCTATCAGTGGCCCCCTCCATAGACAGAATAAAAGCAGCAAGATCATCAGAATAGACGGAAAAATCTTCGACCCATAATTTTTCCGGTTGTGTTGTACGGTGGCGCTCTGAGCCACCTTGTCCTCGTAGGTCCAAACCGACGACATGAAATCCCGCTCTAGCTAGATGACCTACATGCTCGCCATACATACTCATACTGGCCGTATATCCCGGCACGACAATAATCGTCGCCTTAACGCTCTCTTTATTGCCGGTTTCACCCCAACGAAGTCTCACCCCGTCTTGAGTAACAAATGATTTCCATGTCCAGTCTGCTGGCATATCCGATAAATAATAGGCATCCACCTGAGCTTGATAAGCGTCATCAACAACTGTGGGTTCATACGGTTTTTCCGGCCAAACTATCAAAACTAATATTGCCAAAAGCAAACTGATTAGAAGACCGAGAAAAAGTTTCTTCATCAAACCTCACCGCGAAGCTTTCGCATATTGTGACGATATTCCCATCGCTGAATTTCTATTGAGACTAGCCCAATACGTGACTCAATTTCATCAATAGCAACCTCTCTGGCGCCGGGCCGGTTATTGTTGCCTATGAGGGTCTCAGCGTTCTCGCAAATTTTTGCTAGCTTCATAGCCCCGACCGCTCTGGCGCTGCCCTTTAATGAATGGGTGGCCCCGGCCCATATTGCATCATCGGCTTCAATACTAAGCGATTTCATCCAAATATCGACCTGATTTTGAAACAAACCAAAAATTTCAAGTGTCAGGCCTGCATCCCCTCCCACATATTGGTTGAGGTGATCAAAATCGATTTGCGACTCAGTATCTTTGTTCATTCCGAGGTCTTAGATTAATGATCAGAAAATAAATAGGGATTTAAGAATTAAGTAGAGTTTTTATCTTTAACTTATTAGTCAGGTTTGGGGAATCTACCTAATAATCCTCTGGGAGAGACGGACATGAACCAATTGAATTATTTCGAGCAGACTAGCCTTGGTGAATCCCGTTGGTGGAGCTGGCTCGTCGCCTTTTGGTTCACTATCCTTGGCTGGGTGATTGCCCAAACTGTTGTAACAAGCCCGATACCTGCGATAATTGCTGAAATAGATCCCGAAGCTGCAAATCAGCTTACACAAGCCAGCATAGCGCTTTTTGAGGATATCGACTTAGTCAAATTCGGTTTGTTGACCTCCGGATTACTTTTATCAACATTAGCCGTGATTATAAGCTGGATCGTAAACAGATTTACCTCTGGAACAGCTAAAACTATTTTTGGGTGGATAACAGGAATATCAATGGTCGCGTCACTTGTATGCGCCTTTATTTTGTTTCCAATGATGAATGATCCAGAGGCCAACAATGCTTTTATGCAAATGATCGGCCTTAGCCCTGTCGCATATGCTCTCATGTTGGCGACATTTCCAGCCACACTCATAGGACTATTTCTGGTCCAAAAATTTATTCATAAACGCAGTATAGTTAGCCTTCATACAGCTGCGGATCGTATAAATTGGATGCGAATTTTATATGCTATTGCCGTAACCTGGGTCGTTTATGGCATAGTAGCCGCACTTTTTCATTTTACAGGTCTTAGCCCGCTGCAGATGACGTTTGATCCCACTCGTTTCTTTGGGTTTGCTATTGCTACTCTTATTCTCATACCCCTACAATCTGGGACGGAAGAAATTGTTTTTAGAGGCTACCTAAATCAGGGTTTCGGACATTTTATCTCAAATAAATGGGTCGTATTTATTATAACGAGTGCTTTATTTGCGGCGATGCATTTATCTAATCCAGAAGCTACATCGGGGGCCGAAAAAGGCGGCCTGATACATCTCATTGTAATGAGCAGTTATTTCATGTTTGGATTCATCATGGCAGTTATCGTCTATTTCGAAGATGGGCTGGAAGCCGCAATAGGGGTGCATGCAGGAAACAATATGTTCGCTGCTATGTTCGTCAATTATGAAGGATCTGTTCTACCAACGCCGTCCATATTTCTCGCTAAAATCAACCCGAGTTTCGACGTACCGCTGGGGATAATAACAATGGCACTAGTGGCATATATTCTCTATCGTTCGCGACCGAACACTCGACAAACGATTACTTAATGGCCTGACGTCCTTTATCGGTTAATCGGAACATAACCCATTGAGGCCTCATTGGGTTAGCAAACCATCTCTCGACATATCCTTTGGATATACATGATTTTATTACGGCTTGTTTGACTTCCTGACCATGTGCATCAAATAGTGGGAGTCGTCCTCTCGGGCTATCAGTGCCCATCAGAAGATAGCTCCGTTCTTCAACCGATAAAACGCCGCGCGCAGACTTAAAGTCTCGTAAAGACCGCTCCATAACACCCTCTTGCCCATTAACCCATGACGGCTTTAAGAACTTACGCCTTTTCCCGTCTTGATTAGCATAGTAAGGCAAATATACGTATATACCGTTAACACTTAAGAATCATAGGGAATGGACAGGACGCCTTGTCAAATATAATCAAAAAAATCAGTAGCATAGAGCCTGAAATTGACGTTGAATCTGCGATTGCGAAGGAACGCAAATCAAGCGATTCTTCATATCTAAAACTCGCGAAAAATGATGATCCAATCACCGAGGATAACGCTATAGGTGAAAACATCACCTTAACTCAGCCTAAAGAGCGCTCAAACAGATGGATAACGCTAACGATTATTCTGCTCTTATGTGCATGGTTGGCATGTATTGGATTCACAGTTTTCAACCTTCAAAGGACTAACCCTGCTTATTTCAACGAACCATTTAACCTTCTGAATATCGGAATATTAGGGTTTATTCCTCTGCTAATTTTAGCCTTAACTGGTTATGGTCTTAGGAAATTAGCTGAAATTTCTCAAGACGCCACCGCCCTAAATCTAACGGCTCAGCAATTGATCACTCCGGATCAAACCGTGCTGAGTAAAACGTCGATTATGGCTCGCAAAATTTCTTCTGAAGTCGACGCAATAGATAACAGAATGGATCAAGCCGTCGCCCGAATGAACGACATGAAGGATATGATCACAGAGCAGATTCAGGAAATTGAAAAAAATAGTTACATGGTTGAAAATCGGATCGAACTCGCGGCATCACGTGTCGTGGACGAACGCACGGCTCTGGAAACTCTCGCAGCTCTTTTCGATCAAAAGCTTGAATATTTGTCAAAAACTGTTTCCCAACAAACCGAACTTCTTGCAAGCTCAACGCGTGAGGCCGAACAAAAAATACAAGAAGCTCGCATTAGCGTTGAAGGAGCCGCAGAACAAATAAACGCGTCATCTGATATCGTGAGGACCAATAGCCTAACTGCCGTTGAAACTATCACCTCAAATAACTCAGAATTAACCAAGCTTAGTACGGACTTACAAAGTAACGCTCAGAAGCTCGATGATATTTACCAAAAACATGCAGCGGATTTAAAGGAAATGCTGGGTAATATACAATCTGAACAGGAAAACTTGAACTCATCCTTAGAAACCCGCCTTCAAAATATGCGTGATTTATCACTATCTGCGCAGGTCAGCGCGGGACATTTAAATGATGCCAGTCACGCAGGTCAAAAAACGATTGAGGCCTTATCACAAGCTGCTCGTGTAACTGATAGTGCTGTCAAACAACGTTTCGCTGAAATGGAAGATATGGTGAAATATTCCAATTCTCGTGCCGAGAGTATCACAGAAAAAGCGACTCGACGCGTTCAAGATAGTCTATCGCAAACTCGCAAAGAAATTGCGAGAATAGAGTATGACATGATTACGCTACAGGATAAATTAACTTCGAAAGAAGGCTTGTTAAAATCAAAAGAAAACTCAACGACGGATATTGAGAGAATTGCAGAAGACGTGACCGCTAAGTCGGAACCACCGTCAAATCACATCCTCTCACCCAATAAAGTTAAAAAGGGTTTTTTAGGGCTTCGTCCTATGTCCGATGAAAAAGAACATACAGCTGAGGTGAAACAAACTCTAAACCTAAGACCTGCTCCCGAAATGGAACTTAAGAGCCCCCAAAATCAGATGTCAGACTATGTACCGACTGTGAAACCCATTCCTCGGCATGAGGAAATCTCGATTGCCGCACCAAATCTAAACGATATTGAACGTCCAGACCCTGACTTGGAAATAAAACATGAGACCGAGGCATTGATGCGGCGTACAATTCCTAACATCAATTCTCCCAATAAAGAGGATAGATCTTGGTGGCGCACCATGTTTGGTCGAGACAATCTTGGCAGCGTGAGTGCGACAGACGAGCGATTACAGACCATGCCACCAGCCTCATCCGATAAAAATGTTATATCTGTGCTTTCTAATCTCGGGCTCAGTCCCGCCGCAATCGTGGATGAGGGTTGCATAGTTGAAGCTGTGGATACGAGGATTAACCGAGGTCCATATGCCATGAGTGAAGTGACGGCAAAACGACTATTAGAACCTGTTAAACACCTACAAACTAACATGGCGCAGCAGGAAGGTCTGAAAGAAAATCTAACACAGTTTGCAAGAAATTTTCACATAGGCCTCACTCATTTAGAAAATGATCGAGAAGCACTTCGACGACGCCTTGAAAGCGATGCTGGTCGAGCATTTTTATTATGCGATGCTGCATTGAATATGACAGTGGGATAGTTGCACCACCGTCTTATGACTGATAGATAAAATCCATGCGCAACAATGTGTTGATATCACCCTCTATTCTTTCTGCTGACTTTGCCTGTCTCGGCGCCGAAGTCAGCGCAATAGACAAGGCTGGCGCTGACATGATACATGTCGACGTTATGGATGGTCACTTTGTTCCCAATCTGACGATTGGACCAGCCGTGGTAAAAGCTTTACGCCCGCATTCTGATAAACCATTTGATGTCCACCTTATGATTAGCCCCGTTGATCATTTCATCACAGACTTTGTTGATGCTGGAGCTGATATTATCACTATTCATCCTGAGGCTGGCCCACACTTTCATCGCAGCATTCAAGCTATTAAAGATCACGGAGTTAAGGCGGGCGTGTCACTTAACCCAGGCACGCCAGCAGACATAATCGATTATGTTTTGGACGAAATAGACCTCATTCTTGTCATGAGTGTTAATCCTGGATTTGGAGGCCAGTCTTTCATTACGTCGCAATTAAGGAAAATAGAAACTCTTCGAAAAAAAGTGGATGCGACTGGCAGAGACATAATCATTGAAGTCGATGGTGGCGTAAACCCATTGACAGCGCCTCAATGCATATCCGCTGGGGCCACAGCACTCGTTGCAGGTAGCGCCGTCTTCAAAGGTGCCGGAAACTATGCCGAAAATATCGCAGCTTTACGTAGCTCTAATAAAGCTAAAGTAGCTTAGCCTATTTATGACCAGAATTTCTCTAGGCTTTGTGTTTAAACAGGCCCTTCGCCAGGGGTATTATCGCATAGCAACAGAGCTTGGGGGACCAGCGAGATCGCTAAATCTAAGGTCGGGAAAGGTTGAGGTTTTTAAAAAAATTGACCTTGGTAAGATACCTTATGACAAATCGGTTGGTGAAGAGTTATTGAAAGGCCGCTTTAGATATGCAGGCCAAACTTTAGATATAGGCAAAGACGGAGACCCTTGGACCATATCAGCTCCCTCAGAGAGATTTGCAAACTGGTTACATGGTTTTCGTTGGTTAGAAAATTTAGCGGGCTTAACCGACAAAAGTGCTAAGTTTAGAGCTCGCAGTCTCGTGGACGGCTGGATTAATGTTTATGGGGAATGGAATCATTACGCATGGGATAATGACATTATAGCTGATCGCCTCCTAGCCTGGCTGGTCGTATGGGATAAATGTCTGGCGATCGATAGTTTAAGTGAAGCAGCTAGTTTAAGACGCGAATGTACATTTAGACAACTCAAACGCCTTAAAAATACATTTAATCGAACCCCTGAAGGATTACCCAAATTAAAAGCCGCGAGTGTTTTAGCACTTGGTGGCATGATGCTAAATAAAAATGGAAGCAATTACACAAATTGGGCCCTAGATCGGCTCGCTGATGAAGTGGACAAACAAATTTTACCAGACGGAGGGCATGTGTCCCGCTCGCCTGAAACATCGCTCGCGGCGCTCGCGGTTTTAAAAAAAGTTCAAACGGGGTTAGGAAAAAGTGGTATTGAAAGCACGAAGTCGCTTGATAGAGCTATTGAGAGACTGTCCCATGTTATAAACTTTTTTTTACTGCCCGATAAAAAACTTGCAGGCTTTAATGGGAACGGTGAAGATACAAAACTTCCGTTGAAACAATTGTCTAAACTGATCCAAGGCGATGTAAAACCTTTCGCCTACTGTCCGCACACGGGCTATCAACGTCTGGCGAGAGGCAACACCGTCATAATAGTTGATGCTGGTAACACACCACTCCACCCATATGATTTAGAAGCGCATTTAGGGCCTTTGTCGTTTGAAATGGCAACTGAGGCAGGACGATTAATCGTAAATTGCGGATGGAATGAGGAACAACCAAACTCGTGGCGAAAAGCTATGCGTAGCACAGCCGCGCATTCAACTGTTACCCTCAATGATCAGCCCACTGGATCGTTAGTTTCACAAGGTTTCAAAAGCAAAATACTTGGCAATGCCGTAATAGAAGGAATTGAGCAGTGCAATGCCTCGAGAAAAGAACAAAATGATGGAATTTGGGTCGAAGCATCGCACAAAGCCTATGTTGAAAAAATTGGCTTGGCCCATCTCAGACGTATCTACATGGCTGAATCGGGTAATGATATAAGGGGCGAAGATCGTTTAATGGTACCTATTGGACACACCCCAAAATCAACAGATCAGATTCCGTTCGATATAAGATTTCACCTTCATCCTTCAGTTCGAGTAACCCTTGCTCAAGATTTAACAAGCGCTCTATTGATACAACCGGGACACGTAGGCTGGAGATTTCGGACTGATGGTGGACCTATCAGTATACAGGACTCGGTTTATCTTTCAGAAGGGCACAAACCAGGAAAAACCCAGCAAATAGTCATTTCTGGACTAGCATTTGCCGATAGTGATGGCGAAACAAGTTCAAATAAGGTAAGATGGTCGTTCAAGCGTTTAGAAAACCGTAAATAATGAAGCTATTCCAAACTATATCATCGATACCTGGCTCGACCAAAGCTTTGGTAACATTATATGACGCTGTTTTGGGTGGATTGTGCATGTTCATCGCAATTAGGTGGCGTTATGCATTCGAGGAAAAAGGTATTCCATCTAATATTGATGAAAATGCCGCATTGGTCTTTATCGCGGTGGTCGCCATTATTTGGGTTTTCACAAAGTTGAATAAGGCCATATGGCGTTTTACCTCCCTGGATGATATTAAAAACTTACTTGAAGGTGTAACATTAGCCAGCATCGTTACACCTGTGGTTTTATTTCTGTTTTTTAGCCGAGCTCAGGACTTTCCGAGATCAGCTCCATTTATAGCCGGAGCTATATTCTTTTTGGCTTTAACCATGAGCCGTATGGTTGTCCTTTTTATACGGAACGGAGATGTTAGAGCGGCATTCCGAGGTCAAATTAGTGATAACCCTGGGGCTATTCTCGTTGGAACAGCATCATCATTACATAATTATCTACGCGACATGAATAGAAAACTTGATGGTCCTGGCTTCAATATTATCGGCCTCATCGACATTGACGGCATAAGCATGGGAAGATCAATTCGCAGCTTCCCTGTCTTGGGCAACTTGGATGATATCAAACCGTTATACGAACAAATAAAGCGCCGTGAAGGCACCCCTCCGACCCTCATCGTATCAGATATTAAAACTGGCCGTAAAGAATCCGCTAATCTGGTTAAACTATCGGCAGAACTTGGAGCTCCACTTGTTCGTGTTAATCATGGACATAACGACCCCTTAACGCCATTTGAAGCCGCCGACCTTATTGGACGAAAAGTAAAATCCTTGGACATAGCACCTGTGAAACGTTTCATTTCAGGTAAAAGAGTGATGATAACCGGAGCCGGCGGCACTATCGGATCGGAGCTTACCCGACAAATCGCTGGCTTATCCCCCGCACGTTTAAGCCTTGTAGATTGCTCAGAGTTTTTACTTTACGAGACAGACAGAAAACTAAGACGCGACTATTCACAAGAAAATTTGGATTGGTTTGCTCATATTGGAGATGTCAGAAATATCTCTCGCCTCAAAGAAATTTTTGACGAGGAGAAACCTGATATTATTTTACATGCTGCAGCCCTTAAACATGTGCATTTAGGGGAAAGTAATCCGGTAGAAACATTAAGAACAAATGTTGTTGGAACACGGAATGTAATTGATTGTTCTATTAAATACGGCGCTGAAAGCTTTACCTTAATATCAACAGATAAAGCTGTTGAGCCATCAAATATAATGGGCGCCAGCAAGCGAGTTGCGGAGCTATTAACTTTAACGGAAGACGTTAAAAAAGCTGACATATCAACCTGTGCCGTACGCTTTGGTAATGTATTAGCTTCTAATGGTTCAGTGGTTCCATTATTTGAAGAACAGATTGCCAATGGTGGCCCAGTGACAGTCACTCACCCGGACGTAAAACGCTTCTTTATGACTACCGAGGAAGCGGCTAGTTTAGTTTTACAGGCGAGCGCATTAAACTCCACCAAAAGGACCGACAGATCGCCAATTTACGTGTTAGAAATGGGAGAGCCCGTAAAAATTGCGCACTTAGCTCGTCAACTCATCCGTCTTCGCGGAAAGGTACCGGAACGAGACATCATGATCGAGTACACCAACTTAAGACCAGGTGAAAAACTCAATGAGTCTCTTAAAAGCCGGTCAGAAAATCTTGAGTCCACCTATGTTAAAGGAATTAGCCTTATATCTGTTCCTCCTCCCGACGCTGAATCGATCAAACGACGAACAAATAGGTTAATAGCTAAGTTAGTAGATCGCGACCTGGATGGCATAAGGATAGAACTTGAGAGTTTAATCACAGGATTTAACGCAAATGCGCGCTTGTCCAATAAAGAAATTCCTCTACAAAGCGCTAAAATTATTCCGTTAAACGAGTCTCAACAGCGCAAATAATATGCCCTCTCCTAATCCCGAATTAAAAGCGTTTGATCCGACGCATCAAGTGCCAGTAAAACGCGCACTAATTTCCGTATCAGATAAATCTCAGCTTCTAGAGCAGGTTCACATATTACATGATTTAGGTATTGATATATTATCAACTGGCGGCACGGCAAAAATGATAAGAGAGTCTGGTATTCCAGTTAAAGACGTTTCATCCGTAACTGAATTTCCGGAAATTATGGACGGACGAGTCAAAACGCTTCACCCAATGATACATGGGGGCCTGTTAGGCGACAGAGACTTGAACTCACATAAAGACGCGATGAAAGATCATAACATACCTGCGATCGATCTTTTGATTGTAAATCTCTATCCCTTTGAAAAAGCTATTGCCTCAGGGGCGAATTATGAAACTTGCGTAGAAAATATTGACATCGGTGGACCAGCTATGATCCGCGCTGGGGCAAAAAACCATGCGCATGTTGCAGTATGTGTGGATGCGGATGACGTCACAGCTGTCATTGAGCAGATGAAGTCTAATGGTGGAAAAACAGATGGCACTCTTAGACAAAAACTTGCACATAAAGCTTATGCCAGAACAGCAGCCTATGATGCTGCAATTTCCAATTATTTTGCAGACAAACTCAATGACCCGGCGCCAGCATTTAGAGCACAGGCTGGCGAATTAATTCAGCCGCTGCGTTATGGAGAGAACCCACACCAAAGGGCCGCATTCTACTCTAATGGGTCACTCAGGCCCGGTGTGGCGACATCAAAACAACTTCAAGGCAAAGCTCTCTCATATAATAACATCAATGACACAGACGCTGCCTTTGAATTGGTCGCGGAATTTGGTGACGCGGATCAAAATGCCAAACCAGCCGTGGCAATTATTAAGCATGCAAATCCTTGCGGCGTGGCCATTGGAAATGACTTTTTGGAAGCCTATCAAAATGCACTCGCTTGCGATCCTGTCTCGGCTTTCGGAGGCATCGTTGCACTTAATGGTACGCTAGATGCTCAGACAGCTAAACAGATTATAAAAGTCTTCACGGAAGTCGTCATCGCGCCTCGCGCCACTGACGAAGCGGTCGAGGTTTTTTCCAAA
This sequence comes from uncultured Caulobacterales bacterium, assembly GCA_964587545.1. Classification (GTDB taxonomy): domain Bacteria; phylum Pseudomonadota; class Alphaproteobacteria; order Caulobacterales; family Maricaulaceae; genus JACOMS01. The sequence goes on from CAZPLJ010000018.1 coordinate 20,244, forward strand.
AAGAAAAATTTGCGCCTTTTGATTTCAGGTGGCTTGCCGGATCCAAAAGTTCCGAGCTTAACCCAGAGAAATGTTGCTGGTGGCATATTGATTCAAGACCGAGACAATGGGCATATTGATCCAAACGACCTAAAAGTTGTTACGAAAAGAAAACCGGATGACAAAGAAATGGCAGATTTGCTGATGGCTTGGAAAGTGGCCAAACATGTAAAGTCCAATGCTATCGTTTATGTCAAAGAGGGTGCGACCGCTGGCATCGGTGCGGGTCAAATGAGTCGTATCGACTCTGCTCGAATTGCGGCCCGTAAAGCTGTAGACGCCCAGGAGGCTGCGGTCTGGGATGAACCACGCACTAAAGGCTGCGCATGCGCATCAGATGCCTTCTTCCCTTTCCCGGATGGAATGCTTTCAGCCGCCTCAGCGGGTGCGACAAGTATAATACAGCCCGGTGGCTCTATCCGCGACGAAGAAGTCATTAAAGCCGCGGATGAGGCCGGTTTGGCAATGGTTTTCACAGGCATGCGCCACTTCCGCCACTAGAATGCCCAATGTTCTTGAGAAAATTGCAGCTTATAAACTGGAAGAAATTGCAAAATTAAAAACTCGCACCTCACCATTAGAACTAAGGCAACAAGCTAAATCGCAAGCCAAACCAAGAGGGTTTATAGAGGCAATTAAAAAAGCGCGATCAAACGGTCCTGCAATCATTGCGGAGGTAAAAAAAGCAAGCCCCTCCAAGGGAATTATCCGAGAGGATTTTGACCCTGTTAGCATTGCAAAGGCATACACAAAAGGTGGCGCAACCTGTCTATCCGTTTTGACAGACCAACCGAGCTTCATGGGAAGCAATGAAATTTTTGCCAAAGTCCGTACCACAACAAACCTCCCAATCATTCGCAAAGATTTTATGCTGGATCCCGTTCAAATCATTGAAAGTCGAGCATTAGGAGCTGATGCAATCTTGATCATATTAGCCATGGTTGATGACGAATTGGCCCGAGCACTTATCGATGAAGCACAGGAATTAGGAATGGATGCCTTGGTTGAAACTCATGACCAATATGAAATTGCACGTGCGTTAAAACTGAATGCGGACTTTATTGGTATCAACAACCGTGATCTTCGTACATTTCACACAAGCCTCGAAACCTTCAAAAAAATCTCGCAAAGTGTCCCATCAAACAAAACGCTAGTCGCCGAATCCGGTATTTTCACACCGGACCACATATTGGAACTTACCGAATTTGGAGCGAGTGCTTTCTTGGTAGGCGAAAGCTTGATGCGACGAGACAACGTGCAGAGGTCTTTACGCATATTACGTGGTGAAGAACAGGACTTGACATAAAGGCGAACATCTATAGAACAAAATCACAATGTTCTTAATTTGTTCGAGATGATATCATGTTAACAAAAAAGCAAAAAGACCTCCTATTACTTATTGATCGCAGAATAAAAGCTGCAGGAGTCCCGCCATCTTATGACGAAATGAAGGACGCGCTGGGTTTAGCATCGAAATCAGGGATTCATCGCCTCATAACAGCTCTTGAAGAGCGTGGTTTCATCCGTCGCCTTCCTAACAAAGCCCGAGCTCTAGAAGTGATAAAATTACCCTCCGATGGACAGAATAACGTGGTTCCCACGGCTGCCAATGATGACACTGAGATTCCCTTTGTTGGAAAAATCGCAGCTGGCAACCCGATTTTAGCCCTAGAAGATAGTTATAATATGGTGTCGGTTCCGCCTAACATGTTAGGACGCGGGGATCACTTCGCCCTTCAAATCGAAGGAGAGTCCATGACGGGCGCAGGTATTTTGGATGGTGACATGGTTGTTGTCCGTAAAACAAACACTGCCAGAAATGGACAAATTGTTGTCGCGCTTGTCGATGGTGAAGAAGCCACTTTGAAAACTTTAAGAAAATCCGGTCAGGAAGTTGAACTCATTGCTGAAAATCCCGACTTTCCCACGCGAAGTTTCGGGCCTGACCGTGTGGAAGTTCAAGGTGTTTTAGTAGGCTTAGTCCGTCGGTATCACTAACCGATTGCTCAACCCCATGGTCTATTCCGACGTTTTTGCGTAATCGATGGTTTCAGACGGATAGCTGTCTTAGAAATATAAACATTATAGGCCCCGTCTTGTTTAAAGGAGGTCTCATCGATTAAAATCGCCTCACACGCCCTTTTGGCGACAGGTCCAGCGGATCTTTTTGTGAGTATGACCATATGGGAATCATGACAGCTTAGCGGAACTTCAGACGGGTGATTAACGACCGAAATCGTTTTGCCCTTTACGTCTAAAAGGCAGCCTAAATCATCGCATGACGCAAACCCCTCTGAATAGTTTCTAACCTCCTGATCTAATGAAGCGGATTGCCGCATAAATTGCTCACGACCAAACCTATCAGACCGGCTACTCGTTAGTAATCGCCCGTTTTGCCAAAACGACACCTGCCCTTCTGAGGATATGCGCATATTGGGCAGAGGCTGCTGTAACCAAGATAAGAAACATATCACCATTATGATTGCCGCGAGATAGCGCAAAGCAATTCGGCCTAAACACAAGCTTGTAAAAGCGACCCCATAGCCACCGATTAACCAGGCCGGAGGTGATGTTACATAAGTTATAGCACCATTGAGCCCGGCCACCCAATTTGATAGTTCTAATAAGATTTCAAGGCCCCGTCCCATTACCAATAGCGGCATTTCTTCTAAGCCCAATGGGAAGGCTACAAAAACGGCTAGTGCCGCGGGCATAACCCAAAATGTAAATACGGGCATCGCAATTACATTTCCTAATAACCCGTATGTTGCCATGCGATTAAAATGGATAGCCGCGAAACCTGCCGTCGCTAATCCTGCAACAAGACTGGTAAGCGTGAGACTTGATATACTTTTCCAACCCCGGCTGATCATTGTTGGGTTATGGTCATAGCTCCGATACTTATCCCAGTTCCTGTAAACAACGACAAGGGCGGTTACAGCAGCAAAGGACATCTGAAACCCCGCAGATAAAAGCACCTCAGGATGCCACATCAGAGTAATAAATGCGGCAATAGCGACAGACCTCAACGAGAAGGCACGCCGATCCAAAATGACAGCGAGAAAAACTAACACCGCGATAATAAAGGCCCGCTGCGTAGCAACGGACGCACCTGATAAAATTAGATAACTGAGAGCAGCAAATATACCGACTGCAGCTGATATTTTCCGAATATCCATTCGGCGCGATAGAGGAATGATGCAGGCAAAGAATAATGTTGCTAGATAATAAACGCTCCCGGCAACTAACCCCATATGTAAACCAGATATCGCCAGAACATGTGCCAGTCCTGCTACTCTTAAAGTATCTGTCTGGTCTTGGGGTATATAGCTACGAATACCCGTGAGCAGGGCCACCTGAAGCCCAGCTGTATCTGACGGTGACTTTTCTAAAATTCGTTCAGCCAAACTAAAGCGATATTGGGCAACCCTTCGCTGAATTTTTTCAAATTTATTTTGAATATTAAATTCGGCTTTTTGCGCCCTGGATATCGCATATCCATAACCACCGATTTCTCGAAAATATGCCGCCCTTGCCGTGTCATAACCGCCAGGAATAGCCGGAAACGGAGGTGCACTGAGAACGGACGTTATCTTAATTTGATCACCAACTTTGTAACTATTATCATAAACCGTAGTTCTGATATATTTTGGTGTGTTCTTCGAATTAAGACCTTCTATAACCTCTACTTTAATGAGCCAGCGAAATCGCGACGAAGGTTTTTCCACAGCCTTTATCCAACCCGTAACCGTATAGGCACGATCAGCTTTTGGAAGTGTAACCGTATTTAAGGCCTTTGAATGCCATGTACTGCGCCCTATTCCTGATAAAAGCATTATAAGAATTATGATAACAAGACTGTTGGAAATCCTCAGAGCGAAGAGAAGCAGAAAAACTATCGATACGACAACCACCCACAATTTTGGTTCAAAAGGCAACCAAAAATAAATGCCGATCCCGACCGCGAAAAAGACTACCAACCATTCTATCTTAAATTCAGACAAGAAATGAAATTCACCCGTTAGTGAGTTGCTGATATCAGATAATAAATTACGGCTTTGTGTTTGCGCTGACATGTGAAATATGGGGCAGAAATCTAATACTAATCTAGGTTATACACCCAAAAATGACCACAAAAAAAATTATCACGCGTTTTGCGCCATCACCCACGGGCTTTCTCCATATCGGAGGCGCGCGAACTGCTTTATTCAACTGGCTTTTTGCCAAACATACCGGTGGTGAGTTCAGGTTACGCATTGAAGACACGGATAAAAAACGCTCTACGCCTGAAGCGACACAAGCAATCATTGATGGCATGTCTTGGCTGGACCTGCAGCATGACGGAGAAATCGTTTTTCAAAGTAAAAATTCAGATGCTCACGTTCAAGCTGCAAAAACATTGCTTGAAAACGGCCAAGCTTACAAATGTTACTGCACGCCTGATGAGTTAGAAAAATTACGGGATCAATCCCGCGAGGCTGGCATTGCTTTTCGATCACCTTATCGCGATGAAGCAGAGTTACTGGATCAACCTTACACCGTCAGATTTCGCGTTCCTGACGGAAAAACCAAAATTATCGATCATGTACAAGGAGAGATAGAATGGGACAATGATCAATTTGATGATCTTGTTTTATTACGCGCCGACGGAACCCCGACATATATGTTGGCCGTTGTCGTTGATGATCATGACATGGGCGTTACACATGTGATCCGAGGAGATGATCACCTTATCAACGCTGGACGCCAACAACAAATCTATGAAGCACTGGGTTGGGATATACCGCAATGGGCTCATGTTCCGCTTATTCATGGCCCAGATGGCAAGAAACTCTCTAAGCGTCACGGAGCCTTAGGAGTAGATGCTTATCGTGACATGGGGTATTTACCGAACGGCCTCAGAAATTATCTATTGAAACTTGGCTGGTCGCATGGAGATCAAGAATTATTCTTTAAAGACGAAGCGGAAAAAGTATTCATGCTTACCGGAATTAACGGATCCCCCGCTCGTCTTGATTTTGATAAAATGGATTATATCAATGGTGAGCATATTAAACGCGCAGCGGATGAAACCCTTCTAAAGCAAGCGTTACCTTTCCTTGAAGCCGAAAACTCGGAGCCGTTATCAGATATAAAACTTGCGCGAATTCAGGCTGCTATGGAGAGCTTGAAGTCAAGGTCAAAAAATCTTCAGGAGTTCGCAAAACAGGCGGGATACCTGATGATAAACCGTCCTATAGAATTATCAAAAAAAGCCAGAAAAAGTTTGAAAAATGAGGCAATAGATCGTCTGAAGTCTTTGACTTTGAAACTAGAAGCCTTAGAAGACAGTCACTGGAATGCGGAACGTATCCAAGCATGTCTGAAAGCTTACGCGGATGATAATGCTATTGGGTTCGGCAAAATCGGTCAGCCCGTCAGAGCTGCTTTAACAGGTGGAGCACCATCACCGGACTTGTCCTTGGTATTGGCTCACTTGGGTAAAGATGAAGTCCTAGATAGGATTAATGACGTGTTGAACGAAAGTAATTGAGGATAAGATGGAAAATAAAATTCAAGAAACGGCTAAAGCCAAACTCACAATCGGAAACGATAGTTATGAACTCCCAATTTATCAAGGGAGTATGGGAGCGCCGGGCATAGACGTTAGATCGCTCTATAAACAATCGGGACATTTTACGTTCGACCCCGGCTATACATCAACCTGTTCAACTGAGTCTCAAATTACATTTATTGATGGCGGCAAAGGGCAGCTTCTTTATCGCGGTTATTCCATCGAAGAACTCGCAGAAAAATCCACCTTTATGGAAGTCGCATATCTATTGAAAAATGGAGAACTACCCACACGTGAAGAATTTCAAGACTTTTCGACCAGTATAACTCGGCACACAATGTTGCATGATTCGATTGAGGCCTTTTTTCAGGGCTTCAGACGTGATGCCCACCCTATGGCTATGATGTGTGGCACTGTAGGAGCTTTATCCGGATTTTATCATGACGATACACACACCACAGTCGATCAAGCCCGTGATATCGCGATGTCCCGCATAATTGCCAAAATACCCACAATTGCGGCGCGTGTTTACAAATATTCAGTCGGACAACCTAGCGTATATCCCGACAACAGCCTATCCTATGCTGAGAACTTTCTTAAAATGTGCTTCTCGGTTCCCGCCGAAAAATACACTGTTAGCCCTACCATTGTTAGGGCAATGGATAAAATATTTATTCTTCATGCTGACCATGAACAAAATGCTTCAACTTCAACCGTTCGTCTTGCTGGTTCATCTGGCGCCAACCCTTACGCCTGTATCGCAGCAGGTGTTGCCTGTCTTTGGGGCCCTTCACATGGTGGAGCGAACGAGGCTTGCTTGAATATGCTTCGTGATATCGGAACAGTCGACCGCATCCCTGAATATATTGCCAGGGCGAAGGATAAGTCTGATCCTTTCCGTCTCATGGGTTTTGGACACCGTGTTTATAAAAATTTCGACCCACGTTCTCGCGTCATGCAGAAAGTCGCGCATGAAGTCCTTGATGAGCTTAACCTTAATGATCCGGTATTAGATGTCGCGAAAGAGCTAGAAAAAATTGCATTAGAGGATGAGTATTTTGTCAGCAAAAAGCTTTATCCAAATGTGGATTTCTATTCGGGTGTCGTCCTAAATGCCCTAGGCTTCCCTACATCCATGTTTACAGTCTTATTCGCACTTGCTCGAACTGTTGGTTGGATTTCACAGTGGAACGAAATGCTCGAAGATCCGAGTCAGCGTATCGGACGCCCTCGCCAACTTTACTCAGGTGCTGAAGCTCGCAGTTACGTGCCTGTAGATAAGCGTTAAATAATATTCAAAACGGCTTTGGCCGCTCTGACATTTGCCTTGTTATCACCTCCTCTCATCAGGTTTGTCTGTTTGATGAGAGCCTTTGATGTATCGGCACGTAAGCTTGGATTATCAATATATTCCATCACGGCAGATGCCAGAACTTTGCCATTACAATCCTGTTGAACATATTCTGGCATTAGCCGTGAATTTGCGGCTATGTTCACGATAGAAATATAGTCCGGTTTGAACAATTTTTTTGCGATATGAAAAGTCACAGGACTTAGCTTATACCCAACAACAGTCGGTACACCCGCACAGGCTAATTGAGTTGTCACGGTACCTGAACAGGCAAGTGCAACATCGGCACGCGCGAAAACCGATAATTTTTGTGTTTCCGAGACAAACATCACCTCAGACAATCGGCTATCTGTTTCAAGGATGCGTTTAACCTCTTCTGTCAAACTATCTGAAATTGGGCTAACAATGGTTATATCGTTATATGTTTGACGAACAATCTCAACAGTTTCAGCGAATGGATCTATCAATCTTTCTATCTCCGCCGGCCGACTTCCAAACATAAGAGCCATGACTTTACTAGCAGAGGGTATATTTAAGGCTTGGGCGTCGCCGGATAGATAATCGACATCAAAAACCGGATTGCCAACATAGGTAACGGGCAAACCATGTCGTTCAAAATAAGGTGCATCGAAATTATGTATTGTCAGGAGATGATCTACCGCCTTTGCTAAAACTTTAGCTCTACCCTCTCTCATTGCCCAGACTTGGGGCGCAACATATTTAATCAATTTACCTTTATAGCCCGCTTTCCGTAAACCCCAAGCCACACGCAGCATAAATCCCCAACTATCAATCAAAACAACCACCGCAGGATTTTTCGATAAGATTAAAGAAACAGCCTCATTGACCTTTCTCTTCACAACGGGATATGATTTTAATGCTTCAACAAAACCGAGGATGGACAATTCAGATATATCATACTGGCTGCTTACACCTGCTCTAGCCATAGCATGGCCACCAATGCCGTGCATAATAGTGTTGGGAGCAAGAGCTTCAATAGAATTAATAAGTCCTGCTCCAAGGTCATCACCAGAGCGCTCTACGGCAACTATAAAAATGCTGCCAACCATCATTCAATAGGAGGTAAACCGGCTATAAATAGACCTCGCCTATCGGCTTCTGCAATCGCGGTTTCACGGTCAAGTAAAAACGCCCGTCCACTTTCCCCGACAATTCCGGCAAGTCCCGCATCTGCAGCAAGCTGCACTGTCTTTAAGCCAAACGTGGGTAAATCCACACGTACATCCTGATTTGATTTTATAATTTTGGCTAACACACCTTCGCGCTTATTTGCATTACCTTTCAAAGCCTCCGGCAATTTTGAAACACGTTTAAGCATTTCATCCGTGCCTTCTTGTGCTTCTACCGCTAAGACGACCCCCCGGCAAACGACGGCAGCTTGACCAATATCTAAAGCCCCTATTTGGGCGGCAATTTTACAGGCTTTTTCGGCATCATCTCTATGCTCGATATTTAGCCTGTGCTGACCTAGATGTCCTTTTGGCATCAATAGATCTTTGCACAGCTCCTGCGGGGAGATGATTTCAAATCCTTCTTTTTCAAAACGTTCTAACACATATCTCAAGAGACTATCATCTCCTTCTTTAGCCGCTTTTATGGCACCAGGCAGATAGGTTAGCCCCTTCAAGTCCGGACGTAGAGTTTTAAAATCCGGTCGGGAAACATTCCCAGCAAAACAAATGTGAGTACAATCAGCATTTTTGAAAGCCCGGCTGATTTTCCCAAATTCTGCTAGCCCAAATTCATCACTTTCTACGTCGAAATCACTCGCCGCCGAAAATCCCGTAATTGCCGCCACAAAAATTTGCTCTGACGCTTTCACGACATTTTGAGGTAAACTACCTGCGCCAGCGATCAAACCAATTTTCACTTTAACCACCCGTATGTGGCATACATATCGGACGCTTATCCTGCTCCCGTATGAAATTTACAATATTCATGACCGCCGCGTTACTAGCGTAAATTTGCGATGTATCATTAAGACGCTCTGCAAACGTTCCTTCTTGGGCAAATAATAATCGATAGGCTGCTCTTAAATCTCGAATGTCTTTTTTGTCAAATCCACGTCTTTTTAAACCTATTACATTTATTCCAGCCAAATGTGCCATATTCCCAACAACAGAACCATATGGAATAACATCGGTCGTAACGGTTGCCATGCCGCCAATAAAGGCGTGATCGCCAATCCTTGTATGCTGGTGAACTGCCGATAGCCCGCCCATCACAACATGATTTCCAATTGTTACAGCCCCTCCAATTTGGACACCGTTTGAGACGATAACATTATCCCCAATGGTTCCCTCATGTGCCAGATGGCTGCCGACCATCATGTAGCAGTCATTGCCGATAATCGTATCAGGTTTCCCAGCATCAGTACCGGGATGAACATTTACAAGCTCTCGAAATATATTTCGTTCACCTATGATTACTCTCACATCACCGCCTTTATGTTTCAAGTCTTGTGGCGGGTGTCCGATTGCTACAAAGGGATATAATTCGCAGTCAGCTCCTATCGTCGTATCGCCAGCCAAATTGACCTGACTGATTAGTTTCACATTTTTATGCAATTTGACATTTGCACCCACGACACAAAGAGGACCAATATTGACCCCGTCATCGAGTTCCGCATTTGGATCGACATGTGCCGAAGGATGTATAGTGACCGCCATCAGTCCTCAGTTTTATATTTCATTTTAGATGCATTGAATTTCAAGCTCGTAACTTTTCTTTGGTCAATGCTCGCTATGCCATCGAACTTATAAAAGGGTCCACGTGATTTAACAATTTCAACATCAACACGCATGGTTTCATTAGGATACACGGGTTGACGAAACTTAACCTCATCTACGCCTGTGAAGGCGATAAACTCATCAAACTCTAAACCATGTGCCATTGATATGAGTAATGCGCCGGCTTGTGCAACGGTCTCGATGATTAATACTCCCGGCATAATAGGTTGATTGGGAAAATGTCCTCTGAAAAATTCAGCCTCTGGATTTATGTCTGACTCAATAGTTATTTTGTTATCACTAAGAGACATCACCCTATCGACAAACAACATAGGATCACGATGAGGAATGAGTGTTTTAATAACGTCTTGCCCTATCGGGAAAACCCACTTCGTCATAACTTTTTCTTCTTGGGGTTAGCAAGCTTTCGAGTAGCATTTATCATACGCATATGGTCTCTAATAGGCATAGCAGGGATTCCGCTCCAGGTTTCACCAGCAGGCACATTATGCATAACCCCGGCTCTAGCTGCTAAACGCGCATTGTCACCTATCGTAATATGGTCTGCCAAACCCACAGAACCGCCCATAAGAACATTTTTCCCGATTACACAGCTTCCAGAAATTCCAACATGTCCTGCTAACATAGAGCCAGAACCTATTATAACATTGTGAGCCACTTGAACGAGGTTATCTATCTTGACGTCATGCTCTAATATCGTGTCGCCGACAAACCCTCTATCTATTGTCGTTTGACTACCAATGCTAACTCGATCGCCAATAATCACACGTCCTACATGAGGTAAATCAAAAATTCCTTTTTCATCGGCTTCCACACCGAACCCACGTGAACCAATACATGATCCAGACTTTATTGTGCAGTCTTCACCAATTTCCGTACACTCAATTGAGACATAACTGGCAATTTTAGTTCGTGCGCCAATCTTAACACCAGATCCAATGACGACAAATGGACCGATACGAACATTGTCTCCTAGCTCAACATCATCCGCTATAACCGCACTCGGATGAATAACCGGCGAGCGAACTGAGAGATATTCGTTCGGCTCTCTTTTCTCATATAATTGCTCGATGGTTCTTGCAAAATGCGCCTTAGGAGATGAACTAACTATTGGAATAATGTCTTGTTCGCCAACATAGCCTGCGCAGTCATCTGTACAAAAACATGCAGTAGCCCGCGCCGTATCCAAGCTCGACTTATATTTTCGAGACGATAAAAAAGAAATCTCTCCGGGCTTTGATGTTGCCAAGTCGGCTACTAACGATATTTCTTCGTCTAGATATTTATCGAAAGGCATCTCTACCCGTAAGCCTGCTAAAAGCTGACCTAAAGTCTTTGGGCCCAGTTCCAGGTAAAAGCGTGTATCTATCATGCCTTACCGTAGCCCCCAAATATAAGGCTTAATTATTACGAGGAATGCGTTCGCGGACAATTGAAACCGTTGTCATTTGAGAATTTAGGCGACTCATTACCGCTGACGTAATATCAACCGAGCTACTTGTGTAGATCGCACGGTTTTTATCCATAACAAGGTCTGCGTTGCGCTCTTTCGCAACTTGATCGACGATTTCTTTGACCTTTTTGGCTATTTGCGCATAGGCTTTTTGTTCAGTTGCCTGAAACTCATAGCTTTTCACTTGTGTTTCTTGCGCGATTTTTCTTTTTCCGACTTCTAATTCTTGAAGTTGCTTCTGAAGATCTGGGCGCGATTTAAATGTAGCCTGCAGCTCCTGAACTGTCTTTTTTCCTTCAAGCGCCGAATTAAGCGTTTGTGCCTTAGAGCTTAAAGGCGATGTTTGCGCTTTAATTTCAGATTCCATCGATTTACCGATAGAATTTAACTGGGTCTCTGCGTATTTACCCACTGTGGACTCTGATATGACCATAGCCGTATCGACAACTAAAATTGTAGTTTGTGCTATTGCCTGAGTTGACATCATTAATACAGATGAGGCTGCTATAAGCACTATATTTCGTAGAGATTTTTTATGCATCACTAATTGAACCTTGTGCGAGTTGTGAATTGAAAAGACTGCCGTTCGTCAAACGGAAATTGTTTAAGAGGTTTTGTAAAGTCAAACCGTATCGGACCGAATGGAGACTCCCAAAATATACTCGCGCCTGACATTGCGCGAATTGACAAATCGTCAACGATAAAGATTCCTGGTACATCATTTTCTAGAGTAGCTGTTGTTTCAAATTGCTGAAATTCATCATCTAACAGGCCTACAGTCCCTGCTTCCAAGAATAAACTACCTAATAAATTTGGAATTCCAAGCGGAAAACTCACTTCAGATGACACCAACGCAAAGGCATTTCCGCCTAAAGCGTTAAGCCTAGTTAATCTACCATCGACTTCCCGTCGTACTATTCGAGGTCCAATTCCCGCATTATCATAACCTCTAAAGTCATTACTGCCTTTAAAATAGCGATCATTAATTTGGATTGGCTCTCCTCCCCAACCCGTAATAAACCCGCCCTGAAATTTGGTGCTTGCAATTACATCTTTAAACAACCCTCGATAGACATTCGCGCTTAAATCTGTGCGCAAATACCTTACATCTCCTCCTACCCCGGCAAAGTCCTGGGACAAACGGAAATCAAATCCTCGGGTTGGTGTTATCGGGTCATTTCTCCTATCCCATCCAAAGGTATAACCTATGATGGATGAAAGTCGGTCAGCAAAGGGTTCTCCCGTTGTCGGATCACATAAGCTACTAGTCGTGACAGATATAGTTGCACATTGCGCCGCAGTTTCGGGAGGAACTTGCGTACTATCGCTTCTAACCGAATAACGGGCGGAAAAAGATGTATTCTCCGTTAATGGAAAAGCTAAACTAAGCTGCCCCCCTCTTCTTGCTTGACGAAATCCAGCCTCTTCGAGAAAATCCAGTGTAACATCAAATAATTGAACTCCCGCCGCAAGATTTCTTCCTAAAAACCTAGGCTCCGTGAATCTCAAATCAATTTCCCGACGATTTGAACTCGCCCTTATGACAAATCTCAATAGCTGACCGCGACCTCGGAGATTTCTTTGGGTAACAGAAAAATCAACCAAAAAGGCGTCAGCAGATGAAAAACCGGCGCTGAAGGATAATTCACCAGTCGGCTGTTCAGTGACCTTTACTTGCACAACAGCTCTATCTGGAGAGCTGCCTTGTGACTCTACAATTTCCACTTCTTCAAAGAAACCCAAGGCGCGAGCCCGGTTGCGCGAGCGATCAAGTAAAACCCTATTAAAGGCGTCTCCTTCGACGAGTTCCAATTCTCGTCTAATAACATGGTCTAATGTCGTGGTGTTGCCGACGATGTCGATGCGTTCGATATAAACTCTTGGCCCTTCGACTAAGTTGAAAACCAAATCTACGGTCTTTGTGTCTCTATTACGTCTAATGTCGGGCTGGATGTCAACAAAGGCAAAACCAGCCGTCCCCGCAGCGAATGTAAGGCTTTCAATAGCGGACTCAACTTGACTGGCGCTGTAGATATCACCTTTATCTATACCTAGAATTCTTTCTAAAAAGTCTTTGTTAAGTGTCGTAAGCTCTGTTTCAACAGTAACTTCACCCCACCTGTATTCTTCTCCTTCGTCCAGCGTGAAGGTGATATAAAAGTCCTCTTGATCGGGCGTAAGTTCAGCGACTGCTGAAATAACACGGAAATCAGCAAATCCTCTATCCGTGTAAAACATACGTAGCTGTTCACGGTCAAATTCTAAACGGCCCGGATCATAGTTATCGTTAGAGGAGAAGAATTTCCACCAAGTGGATTCTGCTGTTACAATCTCACTTCTCAATCTACGGTCTGAGTACTCATTATTCCCAATGAAATTGATACGCTTAACGCCAGTTACCGGGCCTTCCGTGATTTCAAAAATAAGGTCGACGCGATTTTGCGGCTGCTGAACAACCTTTGGATCTACAGTGGCTGCAAACCTACCTGACTGGCGATATAGTTCGATAATTCGGGTAACATCTTCCTGAACTTTTGATCGGGTGAAAATAGCCCGTGGTTCAGCCTCAATCTCGTCGGTAATTTTATCATCTTTTAAGGACTTATTTCCTTCAAGTATCACTCTGTTAATAATGGGGTTTTCAACGACTTGAATAAGAATATTCCCATCACGAGGATCAATGATCACATCAGCAAACAACCCAGTCGCATATAGTGTTTTCACTGATAGATCGATACGGTCTTCACTATACGGATCTCCAGGGGCGAACAATAAATAAGACGCGACAGTATTAGCTTCAACGCGTTGATTTCCTTGAACTTGAATATTTTTGATGATCGTCGGTGCTTGAGGCAGCGCAGGAGTATTTTGGGCACCAACGTAAAAGCTACCACACAGCATTACGCATAAAGTCAGTACAACCAATAAAGGGCGTATTGAAAAAGATATAACTGAATTAAATACTCTCATACAATCAGCAACTTAGGAAAAAATGCTACGTATATAACCAATATCATTAACTGTCAGAAAGACTAGCCCCGTTAATAATATAGCAAACCCGATCCTAAACCCAAACTCCTGTTTATCTTCACTTAGCGGGCGACCCGCAATGGCTTCATAGCCGTAGTAGAGCAAATGTCCACCATCCAATGCGGGTATTGGCATTAAATTTGCGACACCTAATCCGATGGAGAGGGCAGCAGAAAGCATCAACAGGCTGTGAGCAAGGTACTTTACCTTCTCTTTGAGACTTACATCAAGTTTTACAACATCTACTGTTGTTTTACCCGTCATTGTAGCAATTCGAGTCGGCCCGCCGAGAGCTTTGCCGTCTTCTCGTCCTTGAAAAATGCGCTTAATATAAGTTCCCGTCATAGACAGAGTTTGATTAAACTGCTCTACGCCTTGTCCAAGGGCGCCCACTGGACCATAACTTCTTACAACTTGATTAGACTCGCCTCCGATTTGCACACCAACCATACCAATATTGTTTTTCCCGCCAATGGCATCGCGTCTCTCTGTTCGTCTTGGTGTAATTGATTTTGAAATGATTTGACCGTCTCGCTCAATACGAGCTTCTAGAGTTTGCCCGCTCCGCACAACTACATAGGATACAAAATCAGAATAATGTTCCACATTCCGGTCATCTAGAGTCAAAAATCTGTCCCCTACCAAAACACCGGCTTCTTCCGCGGCGCTATCTGGAAGGACTGATTGGACGATAGTTCTTACATCTCTTTGCCCAAAAAACAGAGCTACAATGGCAAATAGCAAAACCGCCAAAACAAAATTTGCCAAAGGGCCTGCTAAGACAATTAAAACTCGCTGCCATAGGGGTTTAAAATGAAAACATGATTGAACCGCTTCAGGCCCATGTTTTTTTTCGATATTGCTTCGAATTTGTTCCAATAAGCTTTGATCTGGATTGCTAGCGGCTCCTGCGTCACCCATGAATTTGACATAACCGCCAAGCGGAACTCGACTGATAGTCCATTCAGTGCCAGACCTATCGACACGCTTCCATATGGGTTTACCAAAACCTATTGAAAAGCGATCAACCGCTGTTCCAAAAAGCTTGGCAACCGAATAATGCCCCATCTCGTGAAAAAAGACGAGAAAGGAAATAAGCAGCAAAAAGCTAGCTATGAACAGGAATGCCAAAAAAAGAAATGACAAGACTCAACCCTATATTAATCTAAGAGAATTTGGTTCATTCTAGACAATTTCTCAAGGCCTTGATTTTATCATGGGCAGTTTGTCTAGATAACTCGTCTATCGCGATAATTTCTTCTACAGAGCTATGAGCACGCCCGAAGCTATTTTTACGAGACATTACGTCCAGCGTTTGGCTAACGACATCTGTAATATTCAAAAAACTAATTTGATCTTTTAAAAAGGCTTCAACGGCTACCTCGTTACTCGCATTTAAAACATTTGGAGCTTTTCCTCCTGCCTCAAGAGATTCACGGGCGTGTATCAGGGCAGGAAATTTTTCGGTGTCGGGCTTAAAAAATGTTAGACCCGATATTTCAGTGAGCTCTAATGGTTTAACGGGAGCTGATAGTCGTTCTGGCCAGCCTAATGAATAGGCGATAGGCGTGCGCATATCAGGTGATCCCATCTGGGCCAAAATTGAGCCGTCAATATATTCTACCATGGAATGAATTATTGATTGCGGGTGGATAATAATATCGATTTCGCTGCTCGGTCGATTAAAAAGATAGCTCGCCTCGATTAGCTCCAACCCTTTATTCATGAGAGTAGCTGAATCTATCGTTATTTTCGCGCCCATCTCCCAAACCGGGTGGTTCAAGGCATCAGCCCTAGTCACGGAATCTAGTTTATCTTTCGGCCATTCACGAAAAGGTCCGCCACTGGCCGTGAGAATAAGCCGCTTAACGCCCTTTGGGTTATCCTTTTCCAACACTTGAAAGATAGCATTATGCTCTGAATCCACAGGCAATAATGTAGCACCAGACTTTTTAACTCTATCCAAAAATAGATCGCCGCCGCAAACTATGCATTCTTTATTTGCAAGTCCGATAAAGTTTCCTCGATCGACTGCAGCTAACGTGGGTTCAAGACCTGCGGCGCCGACGATTGCGGCCATCGTGAAATCTGCAGCCAATGAAGCCGCATGCTGTACGGCTTCCACACCTATACCGATCTCAATATCGCGACCCGATAGCGCGTCTTTTAATATCTGTTGATTTTTGGGATCACGTAGAGCCACATAATCGGCATCAAACTCGATCGCTTGCTGGGCTAAATTTTCCGCACGACTATTAGCCGTAAGAGCGACAACTTTGAACATATTTGGCTGAGACTGCCTAATAACATCAAGCGTGCTCTCACCAATGGATCCGGTAGACCCAAGTATTGTGACAGATTTCGTCATGCCAGTGGCCATATTCCAGAATTAAAATAAAGAACAAGAGCTGCGACTGAAATCGCAAACATATGTGAATCAAGACGATCTAATATCCCACCATGACCTGGCAGTAACCCGCCCGTATCCTTGACCTCCATTCGGCGTTTAAGCCAACTTTCAAAAAAATCTCCAACGACAGATAAAATGGTGATTGGCACAGCCAGCGCAGCACCCGAAGCGGGAGAAAACCCCATAAACAAGGCTAAAATTATTCCCATTACCAAGCCAGAAATAATGCCACACACAAAACCAGACCACGTCTTTTTCGGACTTAATTTAGGCGCTAATTTTGGTCCCTTGAAATAGGATCCTCCGAAATAGGCTCCAACATCCGCAGCAATGACGACTAAAATTATGAAAAGAACCAGGAGAAAACCGGTTGCCAAAACTCCTTTTTCTGTGCCGCGGAGAAGGATTAAGCATAAACAAGGAATCGCAACATACAGAAACCCTAACGCGGCCATATGTGACTGCCCGCGTTTAAAGCGCTCAATTATCACTAAAATCGCCGTAGCGATGAGCGCGACAAACGTCCATTTTAGATCAAAACTAAAATAGGCAATAATAGAAATAATAAATCCAGCAACTGGCAACAATATAGTTAAATTTGATCCATTATGATCAGACATTCTCACCCATTCGAAAATCATTCTAGCTCCCATTAAGGCAACCAGCGCCACCCAAACATACCCTCCCAAATAAAGTGGAATAAAACAAAAAATAGCGAACCCGAGTCCGGTTACTAACCTCGCACCCAAATCTTTCCAAATTTTACGGGGCTGCGCCTGATTTACATTATCATCGGCCACAAATACTTACGCAACTTCTGCCTGATTGAGATTTCCAAATCTTCGTTCACGGCCTTGAAATTCTAAAATTGCGGCTTCTAGGTCTGCCTTATCAAAATCCGGCCAAAGCGTATCTGTAAAAACGAATTCCGAATAAGCCGTCTGCCAGAGGAGATAGTTACTAATCCGACGCTCTCCGCTGGTCCGTATAACCAAATCAGGATCAGGAAGATCGGCGGTATCTAAATAGCTTTGCAGGGCCTCGGCCGTTATTGTTTCCATATCCTCACCGGCTTTAAACGCTCGTCTTGTCGCTCTGATTATTTCATCACGTCCACCATAATTAAATGCAATATTGAGGAAAAACTCGTTATTATTTTCGGTGGTTGTCTCAACCCTATTGATCACGTCTAGAAGGTCTTCATTTAATCCATCCCTCGAACCAATAATCCGCACCTTAACGTTGTTTTTGTCCAAACTTTCCAGATCATCTTGAACATATTGTTTGAGGAGTTGAAACAGCGCTGAAATTTCTGCTTTTGGTCTCGTCCAATTTTCCGTCGAAAAACTATATAGTGTAAGATATTTGATCCCTATATCAGCCGCATCTTCAACAATGCGCCTAACTGTTTTCACACCCGCTTGATGCCCAAACACACGGGGGCGATGGCGTGCACGCGCCCATCGACCATTACCGTCCATGATAATCGCAACATGTAGCGGAAAGTCCGCCTGATATTTCGAAGTATCGGCCACGTTTATTAGACCTGCATGATCTCTTCAGATTTAACTTTTAAGGCTTCATCAATATTGGCAACGACAGCATCAGTCTCTTTTTGGACATCGTCGGAGTGAGCTTTCTGCTCATCCTCTCCCATGTCTCCATCTTTTTCGAGACGTTTAAGCGTATCCATCGCATCACGGCGAACATTTCGTACCGCAACTTTAGCATTCTCAGCATAACCACCTGCTACTTTAGCCAACTCTTTACGACGCTCCTCAGTCAGCGGAGGCAGAGGTATACGAAGTGTCGTCCCATCAACAACGGGATTTAAGCCTAGACTCGATTCTCGGATTGCCTTTTCAACGGGGCCAACCTGCGTTTTATCCCAAACGGTGACCACCAACATACGCGGTTCGGGCACACTCACGGAACCAACCTGATTAAGCGGCATATCCGACCCATAGGCCGAAACCGTAATGCCGTCTAACAGGGCAGTATTGGCACGCCCTGTACGAAGTCCTGAAAACTCTGTTTTCAAGGAACTAACAGCACCATCCATTCGTCGGCGATATTCTTTTATATCAAATGACATATGACCTCCTAGCGACTAACCAGCCAAAAATTACGGTCAAACTAAGACCTGATTATGGTAGATTTGCCTTTACCTGACATAACCGAGTCAAATCCACCTTTTTCGTGTATCGAAAAGACTATAATGGGGATATTGTTGTCCCGCATCAAGGCTACAGCCGATCCATCCATAACCTTAAGATCATCAGAAAGAACCTTTTGATAGGTCAGACATTCATAATGAGTGGCCGTTGGGTCTTTATTTGGATCCGCCGAATAGACACCATCTACCTGTGTGGCTTTTAGTAATGCTTCACAATTCATCTCTGCTGCGCGCAGAGCTGCGGCTGTATCCGTCGTGAAATATGGATTGCCTGTACCTGCTGCGAAAATAACGACGCGCTTTTTTTCCATATGTCTTATGGCGCGCCGACGGATATAAGGTTCACAGACATTATGCATATGAATAGCCGACAAAACGCGCGTATCAATGCCAGCCCGTTCAAGTGAGCTTTGCATCGCAAGTGCATTCATAACCGTTGCCAGCATACCCATATAGTCAGCCGTGGATCTTTCGATTCCGGAAGCAGCGGCAGACAATCCACGAAAAATATTACCGCCACCGATAACAAGTGCGACCTCTAGGCCTTTTGCATGCGCTTTAGCGATTTCCCCAGCTACCCGATCGGTCATGGCGACATCAATGCCGTAAGGCTCATCACCCATAAGGGCTTCGCCGGATACTTTTAAAAGCACGCGGTTATATTTATACTTTTGGTTCATCTGTTCCCCAAGCGTGATTCTGATTAGCTTTCTCTAACATAAAAAAAACCCCATGCGCCAGCACGGGGTCATTATTAATTAGTCTAAAGCAGATTAAGATCCAGCTACCGCCGCTGCAACTTCCGCTGCGAAATCTTCCTCTTTCTTTTCGATTCCTTCGCCAAGCTCCATTCGCGCATAAGCTTTAAGCGTGATGTCGGCTCCAATAGCTTTACCTTCATCTTCGACAACTTTGGCGATTGAGCGATCAGGGTCCATAACGAACATTTGGGTTGACAGAACAGACTCTTTGAAAAACTTCTGCATACGTCCATCAACCATCTTCTCAATAATATTTTCAGGCTTGCCGGACTCTCTGGCTTCCTCGATCAGAATATTGCGCTCTTTGGACACAACTTCTGGATCTAGGTCATCGACATTAAGCGCCAAGGGATTTGTCGCAGCTACATGCATGGCAATCTTTTTGCCAAGACCGGAAAGTTTGGCTTTGTCACCTGTTGATTCAAGCGCGACTAATACGCCGATTTTTCCCATTCCGTCAGTCACGCTGTTATGAATGTAACCAGCTACGACACCGTCGTTTACGTCCAACGAGTTCATCCGACGCAGGGTCATATTTTCACCAATCGTACCAACCAAACCTGTCAGAAAGTCGACAACAGATTTACCAGCAGACGTTTCGGCTGCCTGCAACCCCTCGAAATCACCAGCATTTAGAGCTAGTGTAGAAATTTCAGCAACGGCCTTTTGGAAGTCAGCATTTCTAGCCACGAAATCAGTTTCAGAGTTAACTTCAACGAGCGCACCTTTGGTACCGTCAAGTGCAACAGCTACAAGACCTTCAGCCGCTATACGGCCAGCCTTTTTATCCGCTTTTGCAATACCTTTTTTGCGCAACCAGTCGATAGCGGCTTCAAGATCACCGCCATTTTCGGTGAGCGCTTTTTTACAATCCATCATGCCTGCGCCAGTTTTATCGCGAAGGTCTTTCACTAAAGAGGCTGTAATGGCCATGTTAGTCTCCTATTTGTTTGAACGCCATGAGGCGTCAATTCGGATTAATCGATTTAAGATGGTGCCTCTAAAGCACCAATTCTAAATAAAATATATTAAGCTTCGGCTTTGGCTTTCGCCGCTTCCCAGTCTCTCTTATCTGATTCAGCGCGAGGTGGCTGACCGGAGACGATCTCTTTTGCCTGAACGACCCACTCACCACTGACAATTTTGCCTTTTAGGTCTAGTTCCTCATTGAGCTTGGCAATTGTCTCATCATCGATAACTGACAACTTTGTGACGGTATCAATTCCAACACTTGAGAGCTTTTTCGCATATGTCGGCCCAATGCCATCGATGAAAGCAATGTCATCATAAAATTTAGGCGCATCATCATCACTTGCTGGCGCTGGAGCCGGAGCTTCTTCCGCAACAGGTTCAGGAGCAACTTCAGCGACAGGTTCGGGAGCAACCTCAGCAACAGGCTCTGCGACCACGACTTTATCATCTATAGCTAACTCAACAGGGTTCTCGGACGCACCAAGGTCTACACCCAGATTTGCCTGTGCTTCGGTCATACCATCAAGAACAGAATCCGCCATCAGATCACAATAAAGCGCAATGGCACGCGCCGCATCATCATTACCAGGAATAGGAAAATCAGCAGACGCGGGATCACAATTCGTATCCAAAATTGCTATGACAGGAATTCCTAGACGACGAGCCTCTTTAATAGCGATGGCTTCTTTATTCGTATCAATGACAAACATGAGGTCAGGCTTACCGCTCATGTCCTTAATTCCGCCAAGAGCTTTTTCCAACTTGGCAAGCTCTCTTTCAAGTTTAAGTGTTTCTTTCTTGGTAAGACCAGTGCCGCCCTCATCAGACAAAAGAGCCTCAAGTTCACGCAAGCGCTTAATAGATTTTGAAATTGTTGACCAGTTAGTCAGCATGCCGCCCAACCAGCGGTGATTTACGTAATATTGCGCACAACGCTTTGCTGCCGTCGCAATAGGCTCAGACGCAGCCCGCTTCGTTCCGACGAACAGAATACGTCCACCTTTTGAGGCAACTTCGCGAGCTTTAAGTAAAGCTTGATGCAAAAGAGGTACAGTTTGTGATAAATCCATAATATGGATGTGTGATCTTGCGCCAAAAATATAGGGCGCCATTTTTGGATTCCAGCGATGCGTTTGATGTCCAAAGTGAACCCCAGCTTCTAATAGCTGACGCATTGAAAATTCAGGTAAAGCCATGGATATCTCCT
>CAZPLJ010000019.1:0-24085 GCA_964587545.1 uncultured Caulobacterales bacterium
GCGGTTTAAGCCACTTGTCTAACGTCCGCTTTGAGATCGAGGGAGAAGCGGACATTAGTTAAATGTGTTTGAGCTTACCCAATATTCTGTTGTTTAAACCAATCTGTGAGGCCTTGAATTTCATCCGCATTCATGTGAATACCCAATTTAGTGCGCCTCCAGATGACATCATCGGCTTCTTCCACCCATTCATTCTCTATGAGATATCGCACTTCGGATTCGTATAGTCCGGCCCCGAAATCTTGCCCCAAACCCTCTTCGTCTTGTGCCTTACCGAGAATATCATGAATTTTCGTCCCGTAAGACCGGGTCAAACGATGCAGAACCCCGGCTTCAAGCCATGGATATTTCCTCGAAAGTTTTTCGAAAAAATCGTCAAAGTCCGCGTCGGGAATATCGCCGCCTGGCAGATGCGCCCCAGCCGTCCAAGGTTCATGTTCCACACCAAGAAAAGGCGACAATTTCTCCATCGCATGTTCCGCCAGTTTGCGCGAGGTCGTTATCTTTCCTCCATAGATGGACATGAAAGGCGCGTCGGGGGCAAATTCTTCAATGTCGAGGACGTAATCACGCGTCACGGCCGACGCGTCATCACTTCGGTCATCATAAAGGGGGCGCACCCCGGAATAAGTCCACTGCACATCATCGCTGGTGATTTCATTGGCGAAATACTCGCTGGCCGCCTCACACAGATAATCAATTTCGTCTTGCGAAATTTTAACGGGTCCTTCCTCATGGCTGTAAGGCACATCGGTCGTTCCAATCAGCGTATAGTGATGCTCATAAGGAATTGCGAAAATGATGCGGTTATCATCATTTTGGAAAATATAGGCATGCTCCCCGTCAAAGAGCTTCTTGGTCACAATATGACTTCCCTTAACAAGCCTCAGCGCCGGTTTTTCATAATCCGGTTTTATGCCTTTCAAGATGCTATCCACCCATGGCCCGGCCGAGTTTACGATGGCGCGGGCGGTTATGGTTTGAATACGACCGTCACCATGATGTATCTCTGCCGAATATCCGGCTTGGACAGTCGATATATTTTTTACTTCGGCACTTCTGAAAATTTTCGCGCCTTTCGTTTGGGCATCCAGCGCATTCAGCACCACAAGTCTGGAATCCTCAACCCAACAATCGGAATATTCATACCCGAATTTGAGCCGCTCTTGGAGAACATTTTTATGATCTGCATCATTCAACTGAACCGTTTCGGTCCCGGGCAACATTTTTCGCCCACCTATATTATCATAAATTAGCAAGCCCAGACGCAACATCCAAGCCGGCCTAAGACCTTCATCATAAGGGAGCACAAATCGCATAGGCCAAATGATATGCGGCGCAGAGCGCAGCAAGACTTCTCTTTCTTTCAAGGCCTCACGTACCAGCCGGAACTCATAATATTCAAGATAGCGCAATCCACCATGTATAAGCTTTGTGCTTGATGAAGACGTATGTTGAGCAAGGTCATCCCTTTCGCAAAGAACAACAGAGAGGCCTGCGCCCGAAGCGTCTCTGGCGATTGCCGTGCCATTGATGCCGCCACCAATGATCAAAATATCGAAAACATCATCAGACAAAATAATTTCCTTAAAGGGAATAAAAGCCAATCATTTATTAACGGGATTAACACAAATATAAAATTGTGAATTCAGCTAACGGTTCTTTAGCGAACTAACATGGTAAGATATCAATGAATACAGAATTATCACCGGAATTAGGTATTGGGATTGCCTCCGCAATGGGGGTCGGCGTTATCGCAGTATCCAATAATCTCGACATTACATATTACAACAAAGCGATTTTAGACCTTCTTGATTTTAGAGATATTCAAGGCAATCAGATGCCGAGTTACGAAAAGTTATTTTATGTCATGGCATCACGTGGCGACTTTGGAGCTGTCGATATCGAAACTTTTTCAGAAAATCACTTACAACAATTTCGAAATTACTTGTCTGGGCTAGAAGCAGATTTACCTCTTGAGTTTTCACCACCGAATGGCCGCACTTTAAAAGCTCACACTTACAGAAGCCATGATGGAAGCGGCATTATTGCTTTCGAAGATATTTCAGAAATAAGACGAAAAGAAGAAGCGCTAAGAATCGCTTTAAAACTTGGAAAAGCCGGGTATTGGGAACGGAACTTAGATACGGGCCAGTTAAAAATTTATAGCCAGTATATGGCCTCCATGCTCACACAAAAAGAACGCGTCGCCGTGGAAAGTAATGGCTTTGATGTTATTACGCACCATGATGATTTAGAAGCTTCAAAGCTTCAATGGGAGAACGCCGTAAAAAACCAAGTAAGCTACACAGCTACGACGCGTTACAAAACTGAAACGAATGGTATATTGTGGGTAAAATCAAACGCTCAACCTCAATTTTCTAATACAGGTCGATTAACGAGCTATATATGTTACTTTGAAGACGTCAGCGAAGAACTTCGCTTACAAGATGATCTAAGATCAGCGAAGGAAACGGCCGAACGCACTTTACAAGCGCAAAATAATTTTCTTGCAAGACTCGCCCACGAAATTAGGACTCCCATGAATGCCGTCGTTGGGATCACGGATTCAATCATTCAAGATAACTCAGCGCCTAATATAAGTTCGAAATTAGAGCTCATCCAATCATCCGCCGATAGTATCATGAATATCCTCGAGGGTACGCTAAATAATAGTAAGCTTGATGCTGATAAATTGCATCTAGACCCCAAGCCCAATGACCCTGTTAAGACAGTGAAATCAATCTGTGAATTATGGTTGCCTCAAGCAAAGAAAAACAACACAAATTTAAACCTAAGAATAAGTCGCAATATACCAAGCGAGGTAATTTTTGATCGCTTTCGCTATGAGCAATGTCTGAACAACCTAATGTCAAATGCGATTAAGTTCACGTCAAATGGAGTTATCGACGTTATTCTGAACATCCATAATAATAAACTTGTTCTCGCCGTTAAAGATACGGGCATCGGGATGACACAGGAACAACAAAACCGCATATTTGATGCTTTCACACAAGCGGATCACACCATCTCAAGCCGATTTGGCGGAACAGGCCTGGGCATGAGTATCACTAAAAAAATAACGGAAATGATGAACGGCACCATTCAAGTTCAATCCGAAACCGGAAAAGGGTCCGTCTTTGTCATTTCATTACCATTGGAATTAGTTTCAACTGAAGAGGAGGTTTCACTCGTTGATCATATCCTCGATGTAGAAACAGAGACAGAAACATTCAGCTATAAGAATTTAAATATTCTTGTCGCCGATGATAACAAAACCAATCAAATCGTCGTTCAGTCACTTCTAGAAAGTAGAGTAGGAAAAATTTACTTTGCCGACAATGGACAAGAAGTTCTCGATCAACTCAAAATTCAAGACGTAGATCTTGTTCTTATGGATATACATATGCCAGTAATGGATGGGATTGAAGCAACTTTAGCTATCCGAAACTCTCAAGAAGAATGGAAGGATATCACAGTCATTGCCCTCACTGCCGACCCTCAATACCAACAACTTCGACTATGTAAAAACATCGGAATGGATGGAACTATCGGAAAACCCGTCAAATTAAGTTCCATATTGGAAGCTATTGATCAAACTATGAATCCAGAGCAATTGTCAACGTCTGAAGCCCAACTCAAAACCGCCTAGACGGTTTTGTTAGTGTAAGCTTTTAATTCTTTCCTCGCGACCTGCATCCGGTGAACGGCGTCGGGCCCATCAGCAAATCTTAATGTTCGCATTTGCGCATACATCCACGCCAGAGGTGTATCTTGTGAGATCCCTGTTCCGCCATGCATTTGCATGGCCTCGTCAATGACCTTCAAAGCCATATTCGGCGCGGCTACTTTAATTTGGGATATCCAGGGCGCAGCCGCTCTGCTGTCCCCTTGATCCATCATCCAAGCGGCTTTGAGACAGAGCAAGCGAGCCTGTTCAATTTCAATGCGGCATTCGGCAATAATATCATAATTGGCGCCTAACTTCGCAAGAGGCCGCCCAAAGGCCGTCCGAGATACGGAGCGCCGACACATAAGCTCTAACGCTCGCTCAGCTTGCCCGACGGCACGCATACAATGATGAATTCGTCCTGGCCCAAGACGTCCTTGAGACACTTCAAATCCTCGTCCCTCGCCAATTAGAAGCGCATCCGCTGGCACCCGTACATTCGTGAAGCGCATGTGTAGATGGCCATGCGGGGCGTCGTCGTGACCAAAAACCGTCATCGGTCGTAATTTTTCAATGCCCGGAACATCGGCAGGCACAACAAACATTGAATGCTGGGAATGACGAGGCACATCCCCATCTCTCGGAGCTGTACGTGCCATGAGGATATAAACCTTACAACGCGGATCCCCGGCCCCGGAGGACCAATATTTTTCCCCGTTAAATACCCACTCATCTCCGTCTTTAACAGCAGAGAATTCCAAATTTGTTGCATCAGAGGACGCAACATCCGGTTCGGTCATTAAAAAAGCGGAACGGATTTCTCCAGTCAACAATCGTTTTAGCCATTTCTCTTTGTGCTCTTTGGTACCGTAGCGCTCAAATACTTCCATATTCCCCGTATCAGGGGCGGAACAGTTAAATATTTCGGGAGCCAATGAACACCACCCCATCTCCTCGGCGAGGTATGCATATTCAACTGTCGATA
This sequence comes from uncultured Caulobacterales bacterium, assembly GCA_964587545.1. Classification (GTDB taxonomy): domain Bacteria; phylum Pseudomonadota; class Alphaproteobacteria; order Caulobacterales; family Maricaulaceae; genus JACOMS01. The sequence goes on from CAZPLJ010000019.1 coordinate 4,656, forward strand.
GCCCAAAACCACTTTCAGAGTCTGTCAGCCAAAAATTCCAAAGCCCCTGCTCTTTTGCTTTGGCTTTTAGTCCTTCACGTATTTCAGTTTGACGTTTGGTGAACTTAAAACGGTCGCCGGCTTTTCCGACCTCGGCATGATATTCCGCGTCTAACGGCAGGATTTCCTCCTGTACCATTTTTCGTACCTTTTCGACGAGCGGTTTGACCCGCTCACTCATCCCCAATTCCATGCTCATGCTAATAGCCTTTCATACTCGCAATTTTTTCCATATGATAATTTGCATCGCCAAACAGCTCTTGAACAACGCGTATCCGTTTTAAATATAGGCCAATATCATATTCATCGGTCATGCCGACACCGCCATGCATTTGTACGCCTTCCAGGCCGGCGAGCTTAGCGACCCGTCCAACCTTGGCTTTTGTCATCGCCACAACAAGCTCAGCACTTTTTGGGTCAGCGTCCATAGCCGTCAAGGCTGCCAATACGGCTGATCTGGCAATTTCCAACTCGGAATAGAGATGTGAAGACCGGTGCTGCAAGGCTTGAAAGGACCCAATCTCTTGGCCAAATTGCTTTCTTTCTCGAATATAGTCAGTCGTCATACGGAAAGCTTCACCGCCCGTTCCCAAAAGTTCGGCAGATAAGGCCGCCCGTCCAGCATTGCATATCACGGCTATAAGGTCGCCTCCCTTGTCGACTTCACCGATGACGGCGTCTGCGTTAACTTCGACATCTTCGAATTCAACGCGTGCAGAGTTTCGGCTATCCACCATTTGGGTGCGCTCTGTTGCAACTCCCTTGGTCTTTGGATCGACCAGAAACAAAGTAAGGCCATCCATATCACCAGATTCGCCAGAGGTGCGCGCTACAACGATCATTTGGTCTGCGACATGCCCGTCCAAAACCATAGCTTTTTGACCATTAAGTTTAAAACCATTACCTGCGCGCTCCGCCGGCATCGCGCTCGCTTCCGGTCGATGTTTACTTATTTCTTCCAAAGCTAAAGCCATAATTGTTTCGCCAGAAGCAATCTTTGGAAGCCAAGCTGATTTTTGTTCAACTGAGCCACCTTTATTCAGAGCTGTCGCAGCCAGAATAGCGGTCGAAATAAATGGTGAGGCCGTCAAGTTTTTACCCATTTGTTCGGCAATGAGACCCGCCGCCAAAAACCCCATATTGACCCCGCCATGCTCTTCATCAATCAAAACACCCGTAAATCCCATGTCGGCCATTTCTTGCCACAAGTTTTTATCAAACCCGGTTTCGTCTCGCTCATCTCGAAGTTTTCGCAGGGCTGTCGCCGGGGCTTTATCGGAGAAAAAACCATCCGCTGTTTCGACGAGAAGTTTCTCGTCTTCTGTTAACACCATTCCCATTTTTTAGGCTCCGGGCAATCTTAGAATATGTTTGGAAATTATATTAAGCTGCACTTCAGAGGTGCCGCCTTCGATGGAATTTCCCTTGGTGCGCAACCACATACGTGCAAGATCGCCGTCACTAGAGCGCTCCCCTTCCCATTCGAGGCCGTCATGGCCCGCTGCATCCATCATGATTTCATAGCGGCGTTTGTTAAGTTCAGTCCCGTAATATTTTAACATGGACGAGTCGGCACCGAGACTAGCCCCGGCCTTAGCTTCTGCCAGCTTGCGACCCAGTGTCATCATATAAGCCCATTCGTCTATCTCGGCTTCGGCCACTTTGGCTCTCAACATCGGATCGGGCAATTTGCCATTTACCAGCCCTAATGTGCCAGCCACAACTTCACTAATAGGGCGCATATTTTCACCCATACCCCCAACCATTTCACGCTCATGGGTCAAAAGATATTTCGCAATCGTCCAGCCCTTATTTAGCTCACCGACTAAGTTTTTCTTCAAGACCTTTACGTCTTCAAAGAAAGTCTCGCAAAACGGCGATTTCCCCGAAATAAGTTTAATTGGACGGGCCTCGACACCCGGTGTTTCCATGTCAAACAATACAAAGCTAATGCCTTCCTGTTTTTTTGCGTCCGGATCAGTTCTAACAAGACAAAATATCCAATCCGCTTTATCGGCATACGACGTCCATACTTTTTGACCGTTCACCAGAAAGTGGTCGCCTTTATCTTCGCACTTAGTCGCCAATGACGCCAAGTCTGAACCGGCGCCGGGCTCACTATATCCCTGACACCAGCGAATTTCGCCGCGCACTATGGGGGGTAAATGTTCTTTCTTCTGCTCTTCTGTACCATATTTGAGGAGAGCTGGTCCAAGCATCCAAATGCCAAATGATTCAAGGGGGCTTCTTGCACTGATGCGTTTCATTTCCTGTTTAAGAATTTTAGCCTCAGCTTTTGAAAGTCCGCCGCCGCCATATTCCGTCGGCCAGGTTGGAACCGTCCAGCCTTTGGCGGCCATCCTCTCCATCCATTGCTTCTGAGCCTCGCTTGCAAACACGTAATTACGTCCACCCCAACAGGCATCTTCAAACCCCGTCATGGGCGTGCGCATTTCCTCAGGGCAATTTTCTTCAAGCCACGACCGTGTAGAGGCTCTAAACTGTTCTAAGTCACTCATTACAATTCTCCGCTATTCATCTTTAATCTTGCCAATTTCCCCAAAGCAGTCGTCATTTGAGCGAAATCTTTAAACCGAGGATTGTCGGTCTGGCCGTGATAATATCTGTAGTAAATTTGTTGGATTATGACAGCGAGCCGCCATAATCCGTAGACATAATAAAATTGAAAATTTGATACATCTGCTCCGGTGCGTTCAGCATAGAAATCCAATATTTCCTGCCGCGTCATCATACCGGGCGCGTTACTTGGTTGGCGCAATGTTAGCTGCATCATAGCTGGGTCATCCGCTTGTATCCAATAAGACAGCGTATTTCCAAGATCCATCAATGGATCACCAAGAGCGGATATCTCCCAATCAAGTATCGCGTCGACTTTTGTGGCGTCATCCAAATTTAAAATACAATTATCTATCCGGTAATCACCATGCAATATGCCAGCCCTAGTTTCGGTTTTGGGTTTGTTATCTTCGAGCCATTGTTGAACATCGTCGAATTTCTCTACGTCTTCCGTCCAAGCCCGTCCCCAACGTTTATTCCAGCCCCCTATTTGCCGATCAACATATCCTTCAGGACGACCAAAATCCGCTAAGCCTATTGCTTTATAATCGACTTGATGCAGATCCACGAGGTTTTGGAAGAAGTTTTCACAAAGCTTTCGCCACTGTTTTGCATTCCAGTCCCAACTTTCTGGAATTTTGGTAATCATGTGACCCTCGACGCGGTCCATAACATAAAATTCCGAACCAATAACGCTCTCATCATCCGTATAGTAAAGCGTAGACGGAACGGCAGGAAATGCTGGCTTTAAGGCTGTCATCACTCGATACTCGCGGTGCATATCATGACCCGACTTAGGTTTCGTTCCAAAAGGTGGACGACGCAGAACCAACCGCCTTTTCGGATAATCCAGCGCATAAGTCAGATTAGAAGCCCCGCTCGAATATTGGGCTACACTGGGGTCCCCTGAAAGACCAGATACAGTAGCTTTGAGAACCGCATCAACGGCTTGAACATCAAGTTCCTCACCTTTGCGAACATCTATTGTGGGGTTATCGGTCGCCACTAAATTATGGCTCCCCCGTCAACAACCATACCCTGACCTGTGAAATAGCTGGCTTCATCAGAGACCATAAAGAGAACGGCGCCTACCATTTCTTCGGGTTGAGCCATACGCTTAATTGACAATTGGCTTTGCATAAATTCTTGGACTTGCGGAATTTCCTTAAGCCCAGCTGCTAGTTTAGTATCAGTAAAACCAGGCAGCAAAGCATTCACACGCACACCTTGAGGGCTATATTCTTTGGCCATACCTTTAGTCATGTTAATTAAAGCCCCTTTGGTCATGCCATACACAACACGACCGATACCCGGCTGTATACCATCAATAGAGGCGACATTAACAATCGCGCCACCGCCATTTTTTAGCATCAATGGGATAGCCGCAGTTGATAGGAAATAAGGGCCTTTCAGATTTACCTCCATAGTCTTGTCATAAGCCCATTCTTCGATTTTGTGCGCTGGGCCAAAATGGGGATTAGTGGCCCCGTTATTGATCAATATATCAAGACGGCCATGCTCTTTTTCTATGTTGGCGATTGTTTCTGGGTGCTCGTTGATTTCACCTAAATGACATTTCACGGCTGAAGCCTTTCCGCCGTTAGCAACAATCGCCTCTGCCACCTTTTCACAATCTTGTAATTTTCTAGAACTGCAAATGACCATAGCCCCATGCTCAGCCAGCCCATGGGCAATTGCCTCACCTATCCCACGACTAGCCCCCGCCACGAGAGCGACTTTTCCTGTTAAATCAAATCTGGCCATATCTACTCCTAAATCGGTAAATCAGAGGGCGGGGTTTTTGACTTTAGTTTCGCCATACCCGTTATGTAACTCTGATAATTCACAGCCTTGCCTTTGAAATATTCGGCAACAATAGGATGAGACAATACCATGAATTCATCTTTTTCTATGGCCGCCTTCAGGGCATTGGCCACATCAAACGGCTGTAAAAGACCGTCTTTATTTTCTTCTGCAAACTTTTGTCCCTTGGTCATATTCGTCGCCACATATTGCGGACATATACAATGGACCGAAATACCGTCATCTTTATGTGCAATCGCCATGGCTTCCGCATAGCCGACCGCCGCATGTTTCGTTGCACTATAAGAGGCGCTGCCAATTTGATTAAGCAAGCCTGCCGCAGATGCCGTAATCACAAAACGCCCAGAGCCTCTCTCTATCCAACGCGGCAATAAAGTTCGCGCCGCATAAACATTCGCCATCATATTGACCTGCCAGCTTAACTCCCAAGCCTTATTATCAGCGCCAGCCGCATGCCCAGCAGGATAATCGCTAAAACCCACACCCGCATTAGAGACGAAAACATCAAGGGGACCGTTACGATCTTCAGCATCTTTGATGAAGGTCTGGATATCGGGCTCATGTGTGACGTCGCACTTAAAGGCTCTTGCCCCAATCTCAGATGCGACCTCATCCGGCGAGCGTCTATCGCTAATCGCAACCTTAGCACCGTTTTCTACAAACATTTTAGCTAGAGCAGCGCCAATACCGTTAGGAGCTCCAGCCCCCGTTATTGCCACACTTTTATTTTGAAACATCATAACTCCTAAATAACAATAACAGTCACCAATCTTGCTGCAATCAGAATATTTAAAAAGTCGCGCATGCAATATTGAATATTCTCGCATAGAGGTTACCCAGTAGCAGGTCGACGGGGTGCTCTATCCCCAAACCACCACAAGGTCGCAGCTGTGGCCGCAAAAACCGCCGCCTCAACAATAGCCCCATTTTGCGTGATATAAAAAATCCATCCGGTAATAAACCATAATAACAATGTTAAAAGTGGGCGCACAAGACGCAGCAGATTGACAACCCATTGGCTAGCTTTACCAATCGCTGCCTCCGCCATGATTGACGCCTCTAATCCCTTCCAGGAACCGGATTGAGCAGCCAACGCCAATTCCATTTCGGTCTCTTGCGAACGCGCCTTCATATTCAATTCGTGGAGTTTATATTCATGCCCCCACCGCGCTTGCTCTTGTATGAAAGTCTGCTTGCGCTCAAAATACCCCGCAAACCGTCCGAGAGCTGTCCCGAGAATTCCAAAGACACCGCCTGCAGCAGCATCCAACCCTAATCCAAATATATCTGCCATATATCTTTTGCCTTTCCTGACCCAAACCAGTGACGCGCACGCCCCAGATCGATATGTAAAAATGTTGTGTAAAACCCAAATCCGCGAAAACCAGCCGCACGACAGGCTGACAATAAAACCCCTCTGTCATGTCTTGCTGTTGCTATATCAGCAGCTAATCTCAAATGTTGCGATAAAGGAGCGCCTCCGACCCTCGCATTATGCATAGAGCAACGATGACCGGACAATATATGAAATGGTTGCCCAACGCGATCACGAGCTAATTGCAATCGATCCATAAACTCCGGCCAATGATAGATTGCGCCACAATGTCGACAGGCAAGTTCCGTCATCGAAAAATTCGCCCAACGACGCGGATGATTTATATATGATTTTGGGGTAACTATTTTCATGCCCGAATAATATGGGCATTAAGACGAGCTAGGATCAGAAAATAAAAAAGCCCGCAAAAGCGGGCTCTTAAAAATGTTTTAGTTTAGGATTATTTACCCAAAAACACCTAACTTCCCTGCTTTCTTAGCACAGAAGTAGTAGAAAGTTACACGATTTTTGAAGCGCTCGGCCTTCAAATCTTGGCAAACTTCGGCGACAATCTTCTCACCTCGAGCCTTATCAAGGCCAAGCTTTTTAACAGTGAAGTTTTTCACAACAGTCGCAACTTCAGACGGATCTGAACAGGCTACCAATGATGTATCACGACTAGCTAGTGATGCACCGCAATATTTTGCGATAGCTTCAACTGTGCCGCGATTGGCACCGCTGTCATACTTTTTAACATTGGTGTAGTATTTGTCATACTTATTGCCAGCCGCAGACGTTGACTTCTTAGCTGTAGAAGAAGACTTTTTAGCCTTAGACTTAGAAGATGTAGACTTCTTAGCGATCTTAGGAGCTGCTTTCATAGCGCGAGGCTTGCCACCTGCGGCTAAGCCTTTAGCTTGCTTGATCCACTCGTCGCGCCCAATACGGCCCGGGAATGAGTCAATAACGCCTTCGACCATTTTCACGTCTTTATCTTTCCAAGCCGCGATCTGGCGGAAGTAGTAAACACCTTTGCCATTCAAATCTTTCTCAAACTTTGGTCCAATACCTTTGATGAGTTTAAGATCATCTGGAGCTCCGTCAGTCGGGCCATCTGTATAGAGAACCTTTGGCTTGGGAGCTGCTTTTTTCTTAGCAACAGGCTTCTTAGCCGCAACTTTTTTGACTGTAGCTTTCTTCTTAGGAGCGGCTTTCTTCTTAGCCACGACCTTTTTGACAGGCGCTTTAGGAGCATCTGCCAAGCGACCCTCAAGATACTTCACGCGAGCAGCTAGATAACGGTTGCGCCATTCTAGAGCGTAGCCGTCATCATCATCAGAAGCCGCCGCTGCTGCAGGCGCAGCCGTCGCGACTGCTGCCGCCGCGGGCACAGCCGCGAGTTTCGCGTTTAAGCCCTTAATCTCTGTATCTCGTGTAGATACGTTGCCCTCGAGTTCGCGAATGCGAGTTCGAAGTCCATCAGCTTCAGCTCTAAGAGCACCTTCGCCTTCAATGGTAAGATCACCTTCATGCTTGGCACCAAATAGCTTACCCCAAAGAAGCCAACCTAATAATAGTCCTAGAAGGCCCATTAATAATAACGGGATCCATCCAAAGCATAATACGTATGATAAAATGTTACTCATCCTGTCCTCCTATTCGGACGTTGTAATTGTAAATTCGATACGACGATTGGCAGCTTTGCCTTCTCGCGTATCATTTGTCGCTATTGGGCGTGTTTCACCATGCCCAACAGATGTAAGTCTGGATAGATCAACACCTGTTCTACCTAAATAGGCAACAACCGTGTCTGCCCGAGCTTGACTTAAACGCTGATTATAGCCCGCGTCACCATCAGAGTCGGTATGACCTGCAACACCGATTTTAAACCCTGAACATTTCGGGTCGTTTGCGGCGCTCGCCAATTTGTCCAGCAAAGCCGTACTCTCACTTCCGCGTATATCAGCTTTCGCAGACGCGAAGTTGATTTTCGCACTCCCTTTCAGCTCATTAAATATGGTCTGACATGCTGAGGCTGCTTCGGCTCTTGGATTTGGCACAGTAATGCGTGCCGTTTCATTATAGCCTAGCGAATTCGCACGCGCGACTGCATCTATTCTATCACGTATAGATGCATTCCTTGTGAACCCAGTTAAGTTAGACTTTAAATCGGTTAGCTTATAACGACCTCGGTCCAATCTCGCGAGTTCCGGAAGATATTGACTTATAATATCTCCCCAAGCTGCGTTTGGCGCACCATTGGCTATTTTTAAACGATCAGTCACTTTGCCGGGGAAAAGCGCCTCGGCTTCCGTGTTTACTCGCTGCTTTTCAGCTGCGTTTCTCACATATCCTGAAAGTACAACTCCGCCGTTTTCAGCCTTCTCAGCGCTGAATACATAAGGTGATGTAACCGGTGCTGGTTTCGGTTTTTTCAGATTAATGTTGTTTTCTACGACATGCCAGATCTTGCCTTTTTTCTTGCAAGTCTCACACTCGGTGTTAGCGGCTACATTCATAGCCTTATCTACAAGATCTTGCGATGCCAGATCTCCGGACAATGTCGCAACATTGCCATTCATATCCACTCCCACAACTTCTAATGCGTTAGCTTTCAACGCATTTTCAATCGAAGTTCCCATCTGGGCGGAATGCGACGTCGCACTCCACGGACCCACACAGGATGCAAGGAGCGCTATGATTGCGAGGATAATAAATCCCCATCTCCATCTCGCCATGATTTCCCTCCTCGGAATCAAAAATTGATAAGGGCTCTTATCTTAAGCCCTGCCTTGTGGCAATGGACGGGTTAACTTTTTTACATGTATGATAACTGAACAAATTATAGCTATGATATTGCCGACTTAGCTTTTTCATACTCTTGTTTCATCCGGTCAACAATTTCCTGAATTGACGGCGCGTCTTTAACGCTTCCAACTCCTTGCCCGGCTCCCCAAATATCTTTCCAGGCTTTTGCGTCTGTATTTCCACCTGACCCGAAATTCATACTGCTCTTATCGGCTGTCGGAAGATTATCCGGATCAAGTCCAGAACTTTCAATAGAACTCTTAAGGTAATTCCCATGGACACCTGTAAACAGAGATGAATAAACAATATCCTCTCCCATAGAATCCACGATGGATTGCTTGTATTCCATTGATGCATTTGCTTCTTTGGATGCGATAAACCGCGTGCCAATATAGGCCAGATCAGCCCCCATAGCTTGAGCCGCCAAAACGGCACCACCCGTTGATATTGATCCCGACAGTAACAACGGGCCTTTATGGAACTCTCTAATTTCCGGTATAAGTGCAAAGGGTGACAAGCGTCCGGCATGACCGCCAGCTCCTGCGCAAACGGCTATGATACCATCGGCCCCTTTACGAAGCGCACTATTGGTGTGCCTAATATTCGTCACGTCATGCAAAACAATTCCGCCATATGAATGGGTCGCATCATAAACCATTTGGGACGCCTGAAGGCTGGTGATTATGATCGGAACTTCATGTTTAACGCAAACCTGCATATCATGCTCGAGTCGGTTATTAGAAGCATGACAAATCTGGTTTACCGCAAATGGCGCAACTTTTTTATCGGGGTTATCTTTCTGATATGCCTCAAGTTCGATCTTGATCCGAACAATCCATTTTTCCAATTCTTCTGCCGGACGCGCGTTCAAAGCGGGGAATGACCCAACTATACCCGCTTTACATTGTGCAATCACGAGTTCAGGGCCCGACACAATAAATAGCGGAGCCCCTATGACTGGCAGTTCAAGATTTTGTAAAATGGGCGGAAGAGACATAAAGAGGACCTAATGAGAATTGCTTCGAAATATATAGCTGCTGCTAAATGTCCATAGAATATTGTAAAATTATTCTGCTATTCGGGAGTCTAATTCTTCGCGAAAATCTACATCGGCTTCAGATGCCATCCATATAGTCGCCGCCCAGGCGGCAACATTTTGCGCCATAGCCTCGGGATCAATTTTATCGAACGTATCATCTGGCGTATGATGGAGATCGAAATAATCCGTTCCGTCCTGTTGCAATCTAAACACTGGCACACCAGCCCTTGCTAAGGGGATTATATCTGGACCACCCTGTGTTGAACCATCTTCCATTTCGATACCAAGTTGTGAAATAGCAGACTGGATCCCCTCAATCGCTTCACGTGGTTTACCTTGTAACGAGGTGCGCATGGCATATACGCGCTCTGCGCCAAAATCTGACTCGCTTGCCAATACATGGTTTTTAAGTTCGTCTTTATGTTTGGCCGCATATGCAAATGCGCCTAACAAACCAACTTCTTCAGCTCCAAACGCCACAATACGTATTGTCCGCTTAGGTTTAAGCCCTGCGTCCAATATTAGTTTAGCCGCGCCCGCAGTTATCCCAACTCCTGCCCCATCATCGATAGCTCCAGTGCCAAGGTCCCAACTGTCGAGGTGACCACCAATAAGAATGATCTCGTCTGGTTTCTCAGCTCCAATTATTTCGCCAATAACATTGCCTGAGGGTTTCAATGCAGTCTTACGCGGCGTCAGTGTAAGTTTGAGACGGACGGTTTCCTCTTGTTCCAATATTCTTTCCAACTGGTCTGCATCAGGAGCAGATAAGGCACCAATCGGTATCGGGGCCACTTCGTCAGCATAACGCATCTGGCCAGTATGAGGAAAACGGCGAGAATCTGTTCCCACGGAGCGAATGACCACAGCCAGTGCGCCGCGCTTGCCGGCTTCTGTTGCACCTCGCTGGCGTTTTCTATTAGCGGGCCCATAACCGGCACCATCATGCGCTTTTTTCATTTTCCCCGAAATAAAGGCAATTTTCCCCTCGAGGCCGCCTGCTGGTGCATTTTCGAGATCATCAAATGTCGGGAAGTAAGCGATCTCCGCCTCTATACCAGCTTCCCCAGTATGTACTGAGCCTCCCAAAGCCGTAACATATAATTGTTGCGGATATGGCGCAATGATTTCAGCCGTTTCTATCCCTCTTTCCCAACCTGGTATCGTAAAATCCTCTACCCGAACATTTGCAAACCCTAACTCATTAAATTTTGCAACAGCCCAATCACGGGCGCGGGCTTCATTTTCACTCCCCGCCAAACGCGGACCAATTTCCGTGGTCAAAGACTCAGTGATATCGTAACCATAAGACCCATTTTTAGCCATGCTAATAAGCTTATTCACAGTTGGCGACGCAATAGGTTTTGAGCGTTGAGACGCCGTTTCTTGCGTATTAACATCATTTGAAGTTTGATCACATGCCGTCAGTGCAGCAAAAAACATAAGGGGTAAAATAAATCTACGCATGAACAGCTTCCTAATTTGATTGCTTCTTAAATTGGTTGATCATGTAAAATCAAGTTTGGCTTTCAATCCAAGTCGCCATATGTAAAAATATACAAAAATATAAATGGGATTCAAAAATGAGAGTTTTAACCGCATTATTGGGCATGACTGCGTTGATTATGGTTCCCGGTTGCCAAACGGAAACTATTGAAACACCAACTAAGGTAAAACCACCTATTGCTTCGGCAGCTGATATTGGCCGACGAATTGAGAGATTAGCGTCTGATGACTTTAAAGGCCGCGCCCCAGGCACACCGGGTGGAAAAGCTGCCTCTCAATATATTGCTGACGAAATGCAAGCCGCCGGTCTTGAACCTATGGGAATTAATGGAACTTATTTCCAACCGCTTAAATTAACAGAAACTGCAGCCTTAAAAACTTCGACACTCTCAATATCAAAAGGCGGAAATGATATCCTAGCGGCCGACCAATCTACCAACGCCGTTTTCTGGACTAAAAGACTAGGTGAGACGCTTAATATTGATGAAAGTGAGATGGTTTTTGTGGGCTATGGAGTGGTCGCTCCGGAATTTGGATGGAATGATTATGAAGGCTTAGACGTCAAAGGAAAAACTGTTGTGATGCTGGTTAATGATCCCGGCTTTGCAACTCAAGACCCTGATTTATTTAAGGGTAATTCCATGACCTATTATGGGCGATGGACTTACAAATATGAGGAAGCTGGAAGACAAGGTGCCGCTGCCGCTTTGATAGTTCATGAAACGGCTCCGGCCAGCTATGGCTGGAATGTCGTTTCAGGAAGTTGGACCGGTGCTCAATATGACCTAGTTAGACCGGACGGAGGCGCCAACCGAACTTTGATTGAGGGCTGGTTACATTATGATGCCGCAAAAGAGGTCTTTGCGGAATCTGGGTTAGATATCGAAGACATGAAAAATAAAGCAAAAACGGCCGGATTTAAGCCTGTTGAAATGACAGATCTGTCCCTGTCATCAACACTTAATCAAGTCGTCAGAAAAGTTGAGTCACGCAACGTTGCCGGGGGCATAAAGGGAACCAAATATCCCGATGAGTATGTCCTCTATATGGCGCATTGGGACCATTTGGGCAAAAACCCGGAAGCCGAAGGTGACAATATATTCAATGGAGCGGTCGATAATGCCTCCGGAACCGCAGCCATTCTTGAAATTGGTGAAGCCTTTGCTCAGCAGGGCGCGCCCGAAAGATCCGCTATTTTTGTCGCTGTCACCGCTGAAGAGTCGGGCCTGTTAGGCTCAGCCTACTACGGCGCTGATCCATTAATTCCTCTCAATAAAACTGTTGGGGGCATAAATATCGATGCGATTTTACCAACAGGCAAAACCAAAGATATGATCGTTGTCGGATATGGTTCATCTGAATTAGAAGACCGTCTAAAGGCCGTTCTTGAACCTCGCGGTATGTATATTACGCCAGACCCTAAACCCGAGGCGGGTTACTATTATCGTTCCGATCATATTAGCCTTGGAAAACTGGGCGTACCCATGCTTTACTCAGATAGCGGCAATGATCATGTTGTGAATGGAACAGCTTATGGAGAAGCTTTCGCAGAAGAATATACGAAAGAACGTTACCATAAACCAAGTGATGAGTATGATAATAGTTGGGACTTATCCGGAATAGAAAACACATCCGAAATCTTGTTTCAGCTTGGCTATGATCTTGCCAATAGCCGTGATTGGCCAAACTGGTATGAAGGCACTGAATTCCGAGCCCTTAGAGATGCCATGATGGCTGAATAGGGCTATGTCGCCCATATCCGTTTACATACGCACATTGAATGAAGAGAGGCGTATAGCTCAGGTATTAGAAGCCGCAAAAAAATTAAGTGATGACGTCATAATCATCGATTCTGGATCTAGTGACAAAACGCTTGAAATAGCCTCTAGCCTTGGTGTTCGTGTCATTGAGCAAACATGGCTGGGCAACGGAAAACAAAAACGTATTGGGGAAGATGCTGCTAAATTTGATTGGGTCTTGGACATAGATGCAGATGAAGTCTTGACCGACGAATTCATTAATGAAGTAACAGATGTTTTTCGGGAGAGTCAAAAAAACTCCACCATATTTTCTTTTAGACTTGTGACTGTCCCGCCAGTCGGTAAACCTTGGTACGGTTTTGATAATGTAAGACGTCATAAGCTCTATAATAGGACTTACATTCGGGTACCAGATCATGCCGCTTGGGATCAATTGGATATCCCCAAGGATGCATCCGTATTGTCGCTAAAACACCCTGTCCTTCATTATAGCTTCAAGGATCTCTCCCATCTTTTAAGAAAACAAAATCGTGTCAGCACTGTGCGCGCCTATGAGACCCCCTTAAAATCCAAGCCTTATATTATATTACGTATATTAGTCGGGTTTCCCTTTTATTTTCTCAAAGCCTATTTAATCCGAGGTCAGTTCAGAGGCGGCCTTTATGGACTCTGTTTCTCAACCATAACAGCCTTTGGACGATGGCTGAAAGACGTAAAAATGTATGAGCGTCACAAGGGAATGATACCCTAATTGCGGGAAAAGACTCGCACCAAACCATATTCTATGCTTAAAAAAGTCTTAAGAATAAGGTGCTGGTATGGTAAAATTACTCAAATCAATACAAATCGGTTTTTTACTGAGCTTGGTCGCTATACCAGTATTATTTTTGTCTGTTCAAATAATCAGCTAATCCATTACTCCCGACGTTTAGTCCCCGAGAATACATATGCTAACGGTACATCACCTCAACAACTCACGGTCTCAACGTATATTGTGGCTTCTTGAAGAGCTCGAAACACCTTATGAAATAAAACGGTATGAACGCGATCCTCATACCCACCGAGCACCTGCCGAATTAAAGACTATTCATCCGCTCGGTAAATCACCTGTTGTAGAAGACGGAGATAACATCGTCGCAGAAACTGGGGCGATCATCGTATATATTCTGGATAAATATGGCAAAGGGCGATTAAGACCTAAAACGGGAACGTCCGAATATGTGGAGTATGTTCACTTTCTGCATTTTGCGGAAGGATCCGCCATGCTTCCCATTTTGTTGGCACTTTATACCGGCTTTTTAGGAGACGCCGCTGAGCCTCTCACTCCATTAATAATGGCTGAAATGAAAAACATCCTAGATTATTGCGAATATCAACTGATCCGCAATGAGTATTTCGCCGGCGAAAACCTTACAGGTGCAGATATTCAAATGATATTCCCATTAGAAGCCGCTCGCGCCCGTGGTCGTTTAAATGGATATGACGCCTGCAATGAATATGTCGATAAAATCTGGAAACGCCCGGCTTATTTAAAAGCTTTGGAAAAAGGCGGAGATTATGCCTACGGCCCTAAGTAAGATTGCCCCATTTCACCTCGCGGCTCCCATTAAAGACAAGGCAGTCGTAAGACAGTTTTACGAAAATATTTTAGGGTGCTCTATAGGTCGCGAGGCAGAAAACTGGATAGATATAAATTTCTTCGGGCATCAGCTTTCATTTCATGTCAAACCCGCAGCCTTAGAAAGTAGTGAACCAAAAACGCAAGTAGATGGGAAAGCTGTTCCCGTCCGCCATTTTGGCGTAATTCTGGAATGGGAAGATTGGAACAGTCTTGCCGAACGCCTAAAGTCAACTCAAACAGAATTCGTTATTGAACCCTACATCCGATTTGAAGGAAAAGTCGGCGAACAGGCCACAATGTTCTTTCTTGATCCGACAGGTCATGCCCTTGAGTTCAAGGCATTTAAGAACGAAGCGCAAATTTTCGCAACCTGAGACACCACTTATGCTAAAGTTATATGACTACACTGCCGCCCCTAGTCCTCGTCGCGCTCGGATATTTTTGGCAGAAAAAGGGATTGAATTTGAAAATATTCAGATCGACCTACGCAATGCTGAGCAATTAGGTGACGATTATAAGTCCATTAATCCGCGTTGCGCAGTACCGGCTTTAGAGACGGAAAACGGAGATGTGATTTGCGAGAACCTGGCAATCGCATCTTATCTCGAATATATTCACCCTACCCCTCCACTTATGGGGAAAACGCCTATCGAGAAAGCCAAAATTCTTGAATGGAATTGGAGATGTGAAATTGAAGGCCTTGCAGCCGTCGCCGAAATTTTACGAAATACGGCCCCAACTATGAAAAATCGCGCCATGACGGGACCGAGAAACATCCAACAGCTCCCTGAACTGGCCGAAAGAGGCCGCCTAAGGTTGGGTTATTTCTTCGAAGACTTGAACAAGCAACTTGCCAGTTCCCCATTTGTTGCAGGGGAAAGTTACTCCCTTGCAGATATCACAGCTATGGTCGTAGTGGATTTCTCTGCTTGGGTTAAAGCTCGTCCAGACGAAAACCTATCGGCCTTGCACCATTGGCATAAGAATGTTTCCGAGCGAGCATCAGCAAAAGCTTAAGCTTTTTCTGATATTTTGTTAGTTGAAATTACAAAAAAATTGGTATAGCCAATTTCTAATCAAGCTGTTAAATGCGCGATAAATGTGGGAACGACTTATGTCTAAAATTCGAAAGCTCGGCGTCAAAGGGTTTGACGCTGATTACAATATCCATTGGAATTTGAAGCCTGCGCAGTTCTATGAAACCGCAGTGCGTGAAGAAAAAGCGGAAGTCGTTCCTGGAGGCGCGCTGCTCGTCAAAACTGGTAAACATACGGGCCGTTCAGCAACGGACAAATTTGTTGTGCGCGATGACGTCACTGAAGACAAAGTTTGGTGGGAGGCAACCGATTATATCTCGCCTGCTCAATTTGACGCCCTCAGAGAAGATTTTGAAGCTCATATGCGCGGACTTAAACTATACGGCCAGGATACATTTGGCGGCGCAGACCTTGAACACCGTCTACCCGTACAAATAATTACGGAATATGCATGGCATGGATTGTTTGTTCATCACCTACTAAGACAACCCACGGCCGAAGAATTACAAAATTATAAGCCTGAGTATACTATAATAAACTGTCCGTCTTTCCGTGCTAATCCTGCCAAACATGGTGTGCGAACTGAAACAGTTATCGCGGTCAATATGAAGGATAAAGTCGTCCTCATTGGTGGCACATCATATGCGGGCGAGACTAAAAAATCCGTCTTTTCAATCATGAACTATCTCCTACCGGAGAAGCGCGTCATGCCTATGCATTGTTCCGTCAATGTAGATGATGACGACAATGGAGCCATTTTCTTTGGACTATCCGGCACCGGAAAAACGACACTTTCGGCTAATCCTGATCGTACCTTAGTGGGCGACGATGAGCATGGTTGGTCTGAAAATGGTCTTTTTAATTTCGAAGGTGGCTGTTACGCCAAAATGATCAATCTCTCACCAGAGGCCGAACCCGAAATTTACGCGACGTCTAAAATGTGGGGCACCGTTCTTGAAAATGTCGTAATGGACCCTGTTACTCGAGAACTAGACTTTGCCGATGCCAGTTTAGCCGTAAATAGTCGTGGAGCCTATGACCTAAAAGCTATTCCTAACGCCAGTGCGACGGGTCGATGCGGTCAGCCAAAAAATCTAGTTATGCTGACAGCCGACGCATTTGGCGTCCTCCCACCGATTTCTAAGCTAACACCTCAACAGGCAATGTATCACTTTTTATCCGGATATACCGCCAAGGTGGCTGGTACTGAAAAAGGTGTCGTAGAACCAACGGCAACTTTTTCGGCCTGTTTTGGAGCTCCATTCATGCCGCGTCATCCAGCGATCTATGGAGAGCTTTTGCGGGATCTAATCGCCGAGCATAATGTACAGTGCTGGTTACTCAACACAGGGTGGACCGCCGGTCCATACGGCACAGGTTACCGGATGCCGATTAAAGCGACGCGCGCAATGCTTAACGCCGCATTGGATGGTTCACTAAGTGAGGGTGAGTTCCGCCTTGATGAAAATTTTGGTGTTATGGTTCCAACCGCGATTGAAGGTGTTGATACAACACTTTTAAACCCGCGTGATACTTGGAGCGATAAGACCGCCTATGACCTTCAAGCCAAAAAACTAGTCGATATGTTTGTCGAAAACTTTACCAAGTTTGAAGATCGCGTATCTGAGGAAGTCAAAGCAGCCGCGCCTATTGCGGCCTAAGTGAACACACCCAAGCTACTTTTATTTGATCTTGGCGGCGTTATAGTTCGCTGGGTCGGCTTGGATGAACTTGCGAAGACATCCGGCTTATCTCGAGGTGAGGTGATCGAGAGATTTACCTCATCTAAAATTCTATCAGACTATGAAATTGGCGATTGTACGGATGACGCGTTCATTCACGAATTCCGGCATGAGTTCGAACTTAAAGGGGCTGATGACGAATTGAAATATCTTTGGAATAGTTGGGTCAAAGACGCTTACGCCAATGTAGCACAGGCCCTTAAAACTCTGAAATTCAATTTTAAGACTGCATGCCTATCAAACACAAACGCCCTACACTGGAAACGGCTTGAAGACTTAATCTCGACACATGAGCTATTTCATAAATCCTATGCTTCGCACTTAATCAAGTTTGCCAAACCCGACACACAAGCTTTTGAATATGTATTGGATGATATGAATTTAGCCGCGCAAGATGTCTGGTTTTTTGACGATACATTGGTCAATATAGACGCGGCGAAAGCTATCGGAATTCATGCTTTCCACGTTGATAGAAATGAGGGCGTGCTCCCCGTGCTAAATAAACTCAAGCTGCTTTAAACTCACCTGCTTCATTTGCGAGCAACAACTGAGCATCCGCTATGGAAAAATAAGCGCCCTGCAATTTAAGCTCCCCCGCATCCACGGCCTTTTTTACAAAAGGAAAAGTCATCAAATTTTCAAGCGATGTCCGCACACCTTCAAGTTCAAGTGCAAAGGCTTGATTATCTTGACATCTTTTGTCTGACACAACTTTATCTCTGGCTCTGTTTAGAAGTGACACCCATGCCGATACATGAGACTCATCCGGTCGATCACCCATACCGTCCAAACATCCTTTTACACCGCCACAAGACGCATGGCCCATAACCATAAGCATCTCGACTTTGAGAACCGTAACAGCGTATTCTATAGCGGCCATGGTCGAGTCATATTTATCACCCCAATTAGACGGCGGAACAATATTGGCCACATTTCGGGTGACAAAAATATCGCCTGGGTTTGCATTAAATATCTTAAGGGGGTCTACACGACTATCTGCGCAGCCAATAACCATAACCCGGGGAGATTGTCCCCTGCCCAATTTTGAATAAAGCTGTTTGTCTGCTTCCGTTTGAAAAGCCTGATAACCGGCAATCAAATCTTCTTTTATTTTACCCATCTTTTGGAGTTATCCTGACTATTCTTTCAGGCAGAGCCACATATATCGCCCCGTCCGGGCCAGTCGTGACGTCTCGAATACGTCCTTCTTGCGAGAAAAGGGTCACTTCCCCTTTATATTGATCTCTCTCAACGTCGATCAAGCGTAAGGTCTCATAGGCCAGGCTGCCAGCCATAAGCCGCCCTTTCCATTCCGGAAACATATCACCTGTATAGACATCTAGACCACATACGGCGATTGAGGGTGTCCATTGGCTCGCGGGCTGATGCATTCCTGGCAGAGCTTTGTCATCTGTAATCTTCGTGCCGACATAATTGATACCATAGGTGATTTTTGGCCACCCATAGTTTACGCCTTTTTTGATTGCATTAAGCTCGTCTCCACCTCTCGGCCCGTGTTCGGTTTCCCACAAAACACCCGTTTCCGGATGTATAATCAATCCTTGCGGATTCCGGTTTCCATAAGACCAAATTGTGGGTGACTTTCCATCCACGAAAGGGTTATCAGCCGGAACGCTACCGTCACGATTTATTCGATGAATTTTACCGTTTGGCCTATCTACATCCTGCGCTTGTTCGCGCTTTCCACGATCTCCAACGGAGAAATAAAGATACCCCTCGTTATCAAACGTAATCCGGCTTCCGTAATGGAAAGATGATTTCGTGTAATATTTTGGATCTGCTTCAAACAATATCTGCTGATCGACCCATTGATCATCTTCAAGACGACCACGAACGATCTGTGTCATAACCTTGTCAGATCCTGGTTTGAGCGGATCAGATAAAGACAGATAAATCCAACCATTTTCGGAATAATCCGGATCAAAACTGATATCCAGAAGTCCGCCTTGCCGACTATTGTTGACCTCGGGGATACCGCCGATCGCATTTAATTTTTTGCCATCATACCTTAACAACTCACCTGTTTTTTGGGTGATTAAAATATTGTTTGGGTTATCAGGAAAAAACGCAAAGCCCCATGGCTCATCTAAGCCAACAACATAATCTTGAAATTGCACCTGATCTTCAATTGACGGCACCTC
>CAZPLJ010000019.1:24185-41170 GCA_964587545.1 uncultured Caulobacterales bacterium
CTCTACGACCTTATTTCTGTTAGTTTGTGCATCAACATTATTGCATGCGCTCATTATAAAAATAAGAGGTATAATATAGACTTTTTTCATAGGATTTCTCATATCAAACTCCATCCAAATGTCATCACATGACTTTCATAAAACTAAAAGACGAAGCTTGAGATCAATCGATCAACTTTTCTTTTCCCATTGGCCTCGTTCTGATTGCTTCCAATATGAAATAGTTTCTCCTGCATTTTTTAGAGATTTCCATTTCTTGCGGGATGCCTGAACGTCACTTTCATCCCGGCCATTTATCAGAATAATACAACGCTCAGTATCCTTGTGGATTGGCATATCTTCCCCATCAATAAGAAAAACACACTCCCGATTTTCACTCGACTGCGCGTTTGAACTCAAATTTATCGGCTGAAGATCTGATTGAGGCTTATCATCTCGTCCATGAGGCAAGAAACTATCATCTCTATAAGTCCAGAGAAACTCATCAAGCTCCTCCAAACGAGATTCAGGCAGCTTAACGAGGGCTCTCCACCCCTTAAATAATGTCTTTTCCAGAAGCTCCGGCAAGACACCCTCAAGCGTGGCGCTCTCAAGATGGTAAAACCAATATTCAGCCATTAGCCTTCATAATTTTCAGCTATCCAATGACTTAACAAACGTACACCAAAACCCGTACCAAAAGTGGTTTCTCTGGGATCATGTCGCGTGTTTTTCATACCAGTGCCGGCGATATCCAGATGCGCCCAAGGTGTATCGCCAACAAATCGCTTAAGGAATTGTGCGGCCGTAATAGATCCAGCTGCACGCCCCCCGATATTTTTCATATCGGCATTTGGACTATTGAGTAGCTTGTCATAATCCGAACTTAGCGGCAAACGCCAAATTTTGTCGGTCGACGTTTGCGACGCGCTTAAGAGCTGTTCGGCGACACCATCATCATTCGAGAATAGTCCCGCATGTTCATGTCCCAAAGAAACAATGATAGCCCCTGTTAGGGTCGCAAGATTGACCATCGCTTGCGGCTTATACTTCGTACGCACGTAATGCAGGGCATCAGCGAGAACAAGGCGTCCCTCAGCATCCGTATTTTGCACCTCAATGGTTTGGCCGGACATAGATTTCACAATATCGCCAGGGTTCTGAGCTTTGCCGTCCGGCATATTTTCTACAAGACCAACAACACCAATCACATTAGCTTTGGCTTTACGTTTGGCTACAGCGATCATAGCCCCGACAACGGCTGCAGAACCGCCCATATCACCTTTCATATCCCACATGCCACTACCTGGCTTAAGTGAAATCCCACCACTATCAAAGGTGACACCCTTACCGACTAGCGCAACAGGCTTTGAGCTTTTTTTGCCACCATCCCACTTTATAACGACAAGCTGAGATTCACGTTCAGAGCCAACACCAACGCCCAACAAAGCATTCATACCGAGCGTCTTCATCCTTTTCTCGCCAAGCACTTCAACCGTAAGACCGAGTTCGGTCAGTTTTTTAATCCGCGCCGCGTAGGCTTTTGGAAAGAGGACATTCGGCGGTTCATTGACGAGATCACGCGCAAATACCTGCCCGTCACAATTTGGCCCATGAAAATTGTTATAGGCAGAACGCGCCTTTGTCGGTTCATCACAACTAATTTTTATTGTATTGAGTTTTGGTTTCTTGTCTGCGGTTAGTTTGGTCCGATATTTGTCAAATCGATAAAGCGCCAATCGCACACCAACAGCTGCTCTTGCAGCGTCATCCGGACTTTGATCTATCCCACCTAGATGTAATGTAATACTTGTTTCACGGCTCATTAAGAGTGACTTCGCCACTTTTGCCGCAAACATTTCCGAATTAAATTTTTTCTTATCTCCGGCGCCAACGACTTTCAGTAACTTAATATCACTGCCGGTAGGCGCATAAATATCCAAAGACTGACCACTTTTCCCAGTAAAGTTCGCAGCCTTGGCCTTGGCTTTAAATTCGCCTTTAGTTGAAGAAATATAGTCATTCGCGACGCCATAGGCTTTTAAGCCCTCAAACACAGCAATGACGGCAATACCACCTTTAATGGGACTGTTTGATATAAAGCTGACTTTCATACTATACCTTCCTTAGGGCCCGGCCCTGATATACGAATCTACTGACGTGAATTTAATTATTGTATTCTGGTAAACCAAAAAAGATTACATTAGAAGCCCTTAGCATCGGTACCATGCAATTTTGCGTCGAACACCGTTTGGGCTCTTTATGAATTTGTTACAAAAGTATATTTTTCGGCAGGCACTCCGACCGCTTTTGATCATATTATCGTCATTGGCCGGACTAGCTCTTCTTACCCAAAGCCTATCTACATTAGATTTAATTGTCGAAAATAGGCAATCCGCGGGAACGTTTCTTTACATCACTGTCTTGGCTTTACCTCAACTCATAGCGGTCATACTGCCACTGGCCGTTTTTATGGCCGCATTATATGCTCTTAACCGTCTAAATGTTGATAGCGAATTGGTTGTTACAAAGTCGGTTGGAACGGGCCCTTGGTCCTTATCCAGCCCTCTAATAAGGCTAGCAACTTTTGCCTTAATTCTTCACTTACTGATCAATCTTCTATTACAACCGCTGGCATTTAGAGAAATGCGGCAAAAATTAGTAGATATTAGGACAGACCTTGCCTCTCAATTAGTCGTCGCCGGTCAATTTGTTACACCTGTGCCAAATTTGACTGTTTACGCACGGGAAATATTGCCTAATGGACAAATGGCAGACGTAATGATTCGCGATGCTCGCGGAGGCGATGAAAATGCTCGAACCTACACATCAAAAACAGGAATTATATCACGCCAGAGTCAATCAGCAATTTTGACTTTGGATGACGGAACAATTCAACAATTAGAAGAAAACGGTCGTCTCAACCCAATCACTTTTGAAAGCTATCAAATTGATTTAAGTTCTATATTAACAATCGATAGCAATTTTCGTCTCAAATCCGACGACAGATTTTTACATGAACTTGTTCGTCCTGACCCCAGAGAATTTCTAGATCGAAAAACCAAAAGAAACTTGCTCTCTGACGGACACTCGCGGTTAGCGACTCCCTTGTACAACATTGCTCTGGTATTGCTGGCCCTCGCATTTCTTATTCGAGGAGAGTTTCAGAAAATGGGTTATGGCAGACGCATAGCTTTCTGTGCATCTTTAGGGTTTCTAATAAGGCTATCAGGTTTCGGTATCCAGGCCGCAGCGAGTGGCGATCCTGCTTACAATATATTGCAATATTTGTTTCCTGCTTTTGTTATCATATTATGCGCGATATACTTATCCCAGAAAAAAAGAGCGAATAGGCTTTTTAGATTGCCTAGAAAAAAAGCATCATCAAAGCATTTCGTTGCAACATGAATATTCTGTCTCGATATATAGCTTGGAAGGTTTTTCAAGGAATCCTACTGGCATTTTTGATTGTGACTATGATCGTCATGCTTATCGATTTTGTTGAAGGTAGTCGAAATATTGGAGTTGATGAACAGGTCAATGCGTTTACGCTCTTAAAACTCACGCTCCTGAAAACGCCTCAAATCATTGAACAAACTGTTCCTTTCGTTATTTTGTTCGGGGTTATGGGCAGTCTTCATAGCTTAAGTAAACGCAGTGAATTGACCGTATTGAGAGCATCAGGATTATCAGCCTGGCGGTTCTTATTTCCGGCATTTATTTTCGTTTTCCTCTTAGGTATCATTTGGTCGCTCGGC
The DNA here is from genome assembly GCA_964587545.1 of uncultured Caulobacterales bacterium. Taxonomy (GTDB): domain Bacteria; phylum Pseudomonadota; class Alphaproteobacteria; order Caulobacterales; family Maricaulaceae; genus JACOMS01. The sequence goes on from CAZPLJ010000019.1 coordinate 27,923, forward strand.
TTGAACCCGCTAGCGTCTAAGGCCATGAGTATGCATAATGAGATTGTCGCAACACAAATAAAAAATAAAAACCGAGATGCGTCTCAAAATCCGATCTGGTTGAGAGAAGGTACAAGTTATAAACAGACCGTTATCTACGCAAAAAATTCCGACCGCTATTCCAAGATATTGCAAGATGCGACATTCACGGTTTTTGAAACAAACCCGTCTGGAGACCTAGAATTTAGATATCGCTTCGATACCAAGAAAGCTGTGCTACTACCAACAAACTACTGGCAATTAAACGACGTTATTGAGAATAGTTCAGATGGGGTTACACAATTTAATACAGAAGTTTCATTACCCACCGACATCACCCCAGAACAACTTAATCTAGCCCGTAAAAGTGCCGCCTTACCAGCATTTTGGGAACTCCCCGGAGAAATAAAAAAGCTTTCACAAGCAGGTTTTTCGAACGTTACCCTAAGGATACAATGGAATAAGCTTTTAGCTTTACCTTTTACATTAATTGCTATGACCGTAATAGCATCTGGCGCAAGTTTGCATCTGACACGACAAGGTACAACGTTAAAATTGATGCTACTTGGTGGGGTCATTGGCTTTAGTGTGTATTTTTTAGAAAGCATCATTCGGGCCTTCGGAGAAGCAGGTAGCATATCCGTTCCCCTAGCCATATGGTCTATACCTACGCTAGTTCTCCTACTTGGAACTGTTTATCTAAGTAAAATTGAAGATGGCTAACCTGAGGAAATATTAATTTTTTTTCGTGATATCCAGAATTGCCTATGAGGCATAAATGAGTATATTCACGAAGCAAAATAGACAGGCAATATGATGAAAGCTTTTTCACTAAAAAATATTTTTGCATCGACGGCTATATTGCTAGCGACGGCAACGACCAGTCATGCTCAACTTAGCCATAGCATAACCGCTGTTGTAAATGATGACATTGTGACAACACATGACTTGAGACAACGTGTATTATTTATCATGGCAACGACCGGTGCGGAGAGAACTGAAGAAAATTTGGCTCGTATACAGCAACAGGCATTACGTAATCTTGTTGACGAAAAAATTCAAATCCAAGAATCTGAGAAATATGATCAAGTAATTGGCGAAGCAGAAATTGATAGATCTGTACAAAGCCTTATGGGTAGAAATGGACTGGATCCACAGGACGTTGTCCAACGGTTAGCGGCGGCCGGAATTTCCATTAATACGCTTAGAGGTCAAGTTGAGTCCGAGATTGCATGGCAACGAATTGTAAATGGCCTCTATGGATCAAGAATTCGGATAAGCGATGCGCAAATCGACGAAACATTGAATAGATTGACAGCCGGAGCGTCTAAACCAAGCTATCGTGTGGCTGAGATTTATATTGAAGCCCGACCCGACATTGGTGGCATGGAAGGTGCTATGGAAGGCGCAAAAGCTATGATTGCACAATTGCAACAAGGTGCTCCTTTTAGTTTACTCGCTCAGCAATTTTCTTCAGCCTCATCGGCAGCTAATGGTGGCGATATTGGCTGGGTAAGTGAAGGTGAGTTACGGTCAGAGCTCAATGATGTTCTTCTTCAGATGGAACCTGGCGCTTTATCAACTCCGATATTAGTTCCTGGTGGAATATATGTTATAGCCTTGGTAGACAAACGTGTGTCAGAGTCAGAAACAGTTTATAAACTCAAGCAAATCAATTTTCCTATAAGCGACCCGTCCGAGTTAGATGCTGCAAAATCGGCGATTGCTTCCGCTCGAGATCTAGTGACATCCTGTGATACAATTGCTTCAGATGTGAAACAAATAGAGGGTCTTCAACAAGCCGATATGGGCGAATTAAAAGCCGGAGAAATTGCCGAGCCTATTCTTGATAGACTCGCCCTTGTGGATGTAGGACAGCTGACAGAAACGATAGAAACACCGAGTTCCGTTGCCGCAGTACTAGTTTGCGATAGACGTGTAACAGGATCCAATATTCCGACCCGGGACCAAATCGAAGACCGATTAATCGACCAACAACTTGCACAAGCATCAAAACGTCATTTGCGTGACTTACGTCGCCAAGCCTCAATTATTGTTCGCTAGGATTGGCACTTAAGCCAATTCTTCTAACTATGGGTGACCCTGAAGGGGTTGGCCCAGAAATAACTGTCAAATGCTGGGAAGCTTTGCGGAATTCTCCAGAACATGGGTTTGCCGTCATTGCACCGAAAGACGTCTTTTCAGATGCCGAACCAATCACAGACTTAACGGAGATATCGGATATGTTTTCGTCGCGATTGCCTCTCATAGATATAGAAAGTTTCGGGCGCGAAAGATCGACAACCGATAGCATTCAAACAGCCGTCTCTTTTTGCTTATCGCACCAAGCATCGGCGATGGTCACAAATCCGATTTCCAAGGATGTTTTATATAAATTAGGTTTCAAATATCCCGGACATACAGAGTATTTAGGGAAACTCACTGAAGACAGTTCTTATGAAGGGCAGAGAGGTCCCGCCATGATGCTGTCAGGGGGTGGTTTACGTGTCGCACTCGTTACTATTCATATGTCGCTTAAAGACGCTGCAAGCGCAATTACTGCCAAAAAAATCAAAGTGAAGGCTCGTATTTTACATGAAAGTTTAAAACGAGACTTTGGAATTAAAGAGCCTCGCATAGCCATGGCTGGGCTTAATCCACATGCAGGCGAAAATGGAGCTCTAGGCCTTGAAGAAATCGAAATCATTAACCCGGCCGCTCAAGAACTCCGTGCCGAAGGTATCAAAATTTCCAATGCCAGATCGGCGGATACACTTTTCCATGCCGAAGCCCGACAGACTTATGATGCCGTTTTGGCCATGTATCACGATCAAGGCCTTATACCGGTTAAAACGCTGGATTTTCACGGCGGGGTCAATATCACTTTAGGTCTACCGATTATTCGAACATCACCTGATCACGGAACCGCATTTGATATTGCTGGCAAAGGCATTGCGCGACCGGACAGCCTGATTGCCGCGATAAAAACGGCCCGCATATTGGCCAATAATCGCTATGGATAACTTACCTAGTCTTGCGCAAACCGTTAAAATTCATGGCCTAAGCGCGAATAAAAAGCTCGGTCAGCATTTCCTACTCGATATGAATATCACCGATAAGATAGCACGTCTCGCTATGCCTTTGGAGGGACATTCTGTGGCTGAAATCGGCCCCGGGCCTGGCGGTCTTACCCGCGCGCTTTTAAAAAATGGGGCTCATCAGTTGCTGGCTATTGAAATGGATGATCGCTTTATTCCAGCTCTTGAAGACGTTCAGGTCCAAAGTTCTGATAGGCTGAAAATACTAAATGCCGACGCCCTGAAAACCCACATACCCAACCATCTGTCTGGAGATATCAAGATAGCGGCTAATCTGCCCTATAATGTGGGTACAAAATTATTGATTAATTGGCTGACGTCTAAGCCGCTATTTTGGTCTCAAGCCGTTTTAATGTTCCAGAAGGAAGTCGCCGAACGTGTTGTCGCTCACCCCGGTGATAAGGCCTATGGACGGCTCGCTATTCTCGCGCAATCCGTTGCTGATTGTCATATTGCTTTTGACGTTCCCGCGAGAGCCTTTTCTCCTCCGCCGAAAGTTGATTCAGCCGTTGTCGTGCTTCATCCCAAGCCAGAACAAGAGCGATATGAAGACCTAAAAACCTTGGGAAAGATTACCTCGGCGGCCTTCGGGCAAAGACGAAAAATGTTACGCAAATCTCTGAAATCAATAGCAAAAGAGGAAAATGTAACTATCGAAGACTGGCTTTCTGGCTGCAATATAGATCCAACCCATCGCCCAGAAACTCTACCTATAAAAGCGTTTCAAGACCTTACGGACTTCATCCGCCATCAATCAAAGACTTAACAAACGGTCCCAACCATAATTGCCGTTTACGTTTGATGCGTTCTGCAAAGATAATTTGCTTAAGCTCTTCTAACGCGTCCTCGACTTTCTCATTGACGATTACATAGTCATATTCTGCCCAATGACTAATCTCGGCTTCTGATTTCGACATACGTTTGGCGATAACCGCATCGCTATCCTGAGCTCGCGTGCGCAAACGCCTCTCAAGCTCTCGCATATCAGGTGGCAGAATAAATATTTTGACTAGATCATCAGCTGCCGCTTGGGTGAGTTGTTGTGCGCCTTGCCAATCAATATCAAAGACAACATCTCGCCCCTCATTTAACGCCGCTTCAACGGGCATTCGAGGTGTTCCGTAAAAATTATCAAATACACGCGCATGCTCTAAAAACTCGTTCTTATCTATCATATCCGAGAAGGTATCCTTGGAGACGAAATAATAATGCTGTCCGTCAATCTCACCAGGACGAGCTTTGCGGGTCGTGGCAGATATAGACATGACCATATCAGTGCTTGTTTCAAGCAGAGCCCGCGTTAGCGTAGATTTTCCAGCCCCCGACGGAGAGGACAGAATAATCATCAAACCACGGCGATGATCTTTTAACTCTCTCAAACTATTCGACATTGGCGGCTTGTTCCCGAAACTGCTCAACCGTATTCTTCAACTCAAGACCAATTTTGGTCAAGTCCACATCCTGCGATTTAGAACACAGCGTATTGGCTTCACGATTGAACTCCTGACATAGAAAGTCAATCTTGCGACCCACCGGAGATCCTTGCTCCACCAAGTCTATGGCCTGATCGCAATGGGCCTTTAGCCGATCTATTTCCTCTCTCACGTCCGCTTTTTGCGCGAGCAAGGCCATCTCGGGCGCAAGTCTGTCTTGTGGAATATCTTCCGACTCAAGCAATTTTATGCGCTCCAATAACTTTACTTTGATAGCCTCGGGTTGTGATGCCGCTGTGGTCTCAGCCTCAGATATAAGGGTTTTGATGTGAGTAATCTCGTCTATAAGGACGGGCTTTAGGGAAACCCCCTCGCCATCTCTGGCTTTTTTGAGCTGATCGATGAGCCCTTTGAAGTCTTCAATCAGAGCCTTATTTAAATCATTTTCTTCATCATCTGAACGCCCATTATGTTTTTCAACAATCACGCCGGGCACGAGAAATAGGTCTTTAGCAATATGGTCCACGCCGTGACGTTTATGGCTGAAATCCGCAAGCTTGTCATACCATTCCTCATTGATTTCATAGCTGACATTCGGCGACCCACGACGGAGGGTAAGATTGATTTGAACATTGCCACGTTTGAACTGTGCTACGACACATTTGCGTACCTCTTGTTCAAGAGATAATAAGTCTGATGGGAGCCTGACCCGGACATCTAAACTCTTACCATTTACGCTACGGGCCTCCATAACCCATTCGTCGTCGCCCTGCCCGCCTTTATGGCGAGCAAAGCCTGTCATTCCCGATAAATCACCCACCGGAGGCAGCCTTCTGCCTAATTTTTTTTTCAATTTTACGCCACTTATTGACGTTATTATTATGTTCTCGAAGCGTCTTAGCAAAAGCATGACCACCCGTCCCATCAGCAACAAAAAACAACGCATCTGTTTTCTCGGGATTTAATACAGCTTGAATAGCTTCTTTTCCGGGATTGCAGATGGGCGTTTTGGGAAGGCCGTCAATCTGATAGGTGTTCCAATCGGTCTTGCGGTCAATTTCGGAGCGGAATAGTCCACGTTGATTTCCTGCGCGATTGCGAAGAATTTCGCCCTTGGAAATACCGTAAATAATGGTCGGGTCAGATTCCAGTCGCATACCTTTATTCAGTCGATTTATAAAAACCCCAGCAACCTTATATCTCTCACCGCCTATACCGGTTTCTTTTTCTACAACTGATGCAAGGATTATGGCGTCTTGCTTAGACTTAATAGGCAGGCCTTCTTGCCGATTATTCCACGCTTCATCGAGAATAGCTTTCTGCGCCATGACCATTTTTTCGATCAATGCCGAACGTGTCATCCCACGAGGCGTTAAATAAGTTTCCGGTAATAACGTGCCTTCTAACGGTTTTTCCGGGTTATCATCTACCAATGTTGGTATGTCTGACATTGCGCGCATTATCTGTGCGCTTGTGAAACCCTCGGGCACTGTGAATGGGTAGAGGATCGCTTTACCTTCAGTCAGGACGCCGTAAACCTCCCTCATACTAGCCTTAGCCGGTATAGAAAACTCTCCAGCTTTAAGGCCCGTATCATCGCCCTCCAAGCGCGTCATAAGCTTGAACATATCAGTATTCTCTATGAGACCTTCGGACTTAAGTTGCGTGGCAATCGTTGAAAGACCGGAACCCGGCTTTACCGTAAAAATATGGTCTTGCTCGAAATTTCCTGCCGTTGAAAACTGTCTATCAATATAACGCAAACCCGCAAACCCAAGGGATAATGCGATAATAAGAAGTATAAATGCGCCAATCAGGATTTTACGCATCATTTTATGCGTCTTCTACCAATGAGAAAATAACGGATGCATTTGTTCCGCCAAAACCAAAAGAGTTTGATAGGGCGGCTTTAGTTGAAATCGGCTTAGCCTTGTTCGGAACTAAATCGAGGACAGTATCAACAGATGGATCATTCAAGTTAATTGTCGGTGGAGCCATTTGATCTCGAAGAGCTAATATCGTGAAAACGGCCTCTATTGCTCCCGCTGCGCCTAAGAGATGGCCCGTCATGGATTTCGTGGAGGACATACACATATTGTCAGCATGATCCGCAAATAGCTTTTCTACGGCTCTGACTTCTATTTCGTCGCCGACGGGTGTTGATGTGCCATGGGCGTTTACATAGCCAATCTCGGACACATCCAAACCAGATCGATCAAGAGCAGCTTTCATCGCTCTATATCCACCATTACCATCAGGCGGCGGGCTGGTTATGTGATGTGCGTCACCGGATAGACCATATCCTTTGACTTCAGCATAAATCTTTGCCCCGCGTGCTTTGGCGTGTTCATATTCCTCAAGAATTAGGACCCCTGCCCCTTCTCCCATGACAAAACCATCGCGACCCGCATCATAAGGTCTGGAGGCCTTCTCAGGTGTATCATTATAAGCTGTCGACATAGCCCGGCAGGCAACAAATCCCGCTATACCCAAACGACAAATTGCGGCTTCACCGCCGCCTGCTACCATGACATCAGCATCGCCAAACGCAATCAAACGTGCCGCATCTCCGATAGCATGGACACCTGTCGCGCAAGCGGTCACAACACTATGGTTAGGGCCTTTAAATCCACGTGCAATGGAAATCTGGCCCGAGGCTAGATTGATAAGCATTGAGGGAATAACAAATGGACTTAAGCGTCTAGGACCTTTTTCAGCTAAGGTGATCGATGCATTATAGGTTGTTTGAAGCCCGCCTATACCGGCGCCAATCAAAACACCCGTGCGCTCACGGGCTTCGACGTCATCCTCACCCGGTGCCCAATCGGCATCTTCAAGAGCTTCATATGCGGCCGCGATAGAGTAAAGGATAAAATCATCAACACGCTTTCTCTCGCGGGCTGACATTACTGTTTCAGGATCAAATGATCCTTCGACACCTTCGCCGCCGCCGCCGCGTCCATCAACGCGGGGCACAACGGCAGCGACCTGGCAAGCCAGATCGTCAGTTTCAAAATGTGAGATTGAGCCAATTCCGGATTGGCCAGCAAGTATATTTTTCCAAGCGGTTTCAACACCGCAGCCGACGGGTGTAACGAGACCTAAGCCTGTGACAACAACCCGTCGCACGGGGTTACCCTAAGCGGATTTTTCGGAAATAAATTTAACAGCGTCGCCGACTGTTTGGATGTGCTCAGCCGCATCATCCGGAATTTCGATATCAAATTCTTCTTCAAACGCCATAACGAGTTCAACAGTATCCAAGCTGTCTGCGCCCAAGTCATCAATAAAATGAGCTTTTTCAGTGACTTTGTCCTCATCCGCATCAAGATGCTCAATAACCATCTTTTTTACGCGATCCAGAATATCTGACATAAGTTTTTCCTTATATTTAGCCGCATAGCGGCGATTTGAGTGGTGAAAGTAAGTACTAAATTGATAAAAACAAGCCCCTAATCACTTTCGGCGGCTCGCCTATCACACTAAAAACCTTGTGACTAGGATTAAATCATGGCCATTCCGCCATTCACATGAAGGGTTTGCCCCGTAACATACCCAGCTTCATCACTGGCAAGATAAAGCACGGCGTTGGCTATATCCTCGCCACTGCCTAAATCACCGGCCGGAATTTTTGTCAAAATCGCTTCTTTTTGGGCGTCGTTTAAAGCATCCGTCATAGGCGACGCAATAAAACCCGGGGCAATACAGTTCGCCGTAACGCCGCGACTGGCGACTTCTTGAGCCAAAGATTTCGTAAATCCAATCATGCCCGCTTTCGATGCCGCATAATTCGTTTGTCCTGGATTGCCCGTCACACCAACCACGGAGGCAATACCTATTATACGGCCATGGCGTGCCTTCATCATGCCTCTTAGGCAAGATTTGGCTAGGCGAAAATAAGCCTCTAGATTGACCTTTTGAACTAACTGCCAATCATCAGCTTTCATCCGCATAAGTAAACCGTCGCGTGTTAGTCCGGCATTGGAGACAAAAATATCAATTCCACCCCCGAGAGCATCAGACGCTTGCCCGACCAAAGCATCAACGGCGTCACTGTCCGAAAGGTTACAGGGCGTGACTACGCAGTTATCCCCTAAGTCTGCGGCTAAAGCTTCAAGTTTTTCCTTGCGCGTGCCAGAAATGGCGACATGTGCACCTTGGGCATGCAATTTTCTCGCGATAGCTTCACCTAAGCCACCTGTTGCCCCAGTAATAAGAGCTCTTTTTCCTGATAGATCAAACATATTATCCCCATTCCTTTGCAAAGGCTTCAATCGCTTCGGGCGAATTGATAGCTACACCATTGCGACCTTTTACGATACGTTTCAGCATTTGTGTAAGAACTTTCCCGGTTCCCGGTTCAGCAAATGTTTCAATCCCGTCCCCAGCCATCCATTCAACAGATTCACGCCACCGCACTTGTCCGGTGACTTGTGCCACCAAATCATTTTTAATTTGCTCTGGGTCAGTCGTAGGTTGTGCTGTCACATTATTTACGACCGGCAATATTGGGGATCTAACGTCCGTCGCTTTAAGTGCGTCAGCCATGGCTTCCGCCGCTGGTGACATCATATCACAATGAAAGGGGGCTGAAACAGGTAACATGACGGCTTTTTTCACACCAAGACCTCTCGCGGCCTCAGCGGCGACTTCGACAGCTTTTTTTTCACCAGAAATAACAATCTGGCCGGTCGCATTATCATTGGCGATCTGACAAATCCCTTTTTCTGCCCCTGCAGCTACCGCATTTTGAGCATCTTCAACAGACGCCCCTAATAAAGCCGCCATCGCACCAGCTCCAACTGGAACGGCAGCCTGCATAGCATTGCCCCGTAATCTTAGCAATTTAGCTGTTTCTGATAATGTAAGCGCGCCTGCCGCACACAGCGCCGAATATTCACCCAAGGAATGCCCCGCCACAAATTTGGCATCTTCAACCAAAACCCCAAATTCCGAACCAAGGACTCTCATGACAGCTATGGATGTTGCCATTAGGGCGGGTTGGGTGTTCGATGTAAGCGTTAATTCTTCCATTGGGCCTTCAAACATAAGTTTTGAGAGGTTTTGTGAAAGCGAATCATCAACTTCGTCAAAAACAGCTTTTGCTGACGGAAAAGCCTCGGCAATATCTTTACCCATGCCGATAGATTGGCTACCTTGACCTGGAAATACAAATGCAAGCGTCATGATTTATCCTTTTTCGTGACCAATATACATCAGTGTGCGCAGGTCAACAGAAATAGAAGACTTAAGGTTTCGTTAAGGCTATTAATAAAACGTGTGTGAAAGATTCGTTTTCAAGAGCCCGTGATGCCAATATTTAAACGTAAAAGACTCATTTCTCAAGATTTGAGCACTCTTGACGCGGAAGCGCGCCAAGCTGAAGAGATTAGACGCAAACTTCTAGCCTCCGATGAAGTCTTATCTAGTGAAAACATTCGGCCGCGATTACCAACGTCTGAGGTGGATGACGTTCTCGAATTGAACCAGGATGAACTCCAAGCAACTTTGGAGGAGACAACACCAACTGATCCGGAAGCTGCGCTGGACGCGTATATTCAAGAGAGTGACGCTGAGGGTTTTGAGAAATTAGCAAACGAAATAGAACATGACATCGTTCATGAAGACGTCACGGAAGAAATAGAAGACATTTCGCATGAAGATCAATTTGACGTAAAGCCGAGGCTTACCGAAGCCAAAATTCCTGGAATGGACGCGCTGAACTTGAGTGAAATGCGTTTGGATGTCGTTAGAATTTCGTCAGACATTGAAAGCGGTGAGTCACTTTATCGCCGCGCCCAACAACGCATCGAAAATTTAGTATCCTTCATTGAACGAGCCGAAGTGACAATGTCTCGTCTTAGCCACGTCGACAGTGAAAATCGTGAGCTAAAAGCGAAAGCTCACCGCGTTGAAATGGAAATTCAAGAAAGTCGAGATAGCGTAACCCGACTAGAAGCAGAAAGCGAAAAACAACGTCTAGAGCTGCGAGATAAATCCGCCAGAATTGAAAAGCTTAGAGCGAAAATCATTAAAGCAGAGCAAATTATCCGGGAACGCAAAGGTGACATCGAACGACTGTCAACTAAGCAGGAAGAAACCAAGATCCAAAATGACCGGATCAAAACAAACTTAGATGTAGAGATGAAGGAAAACATCTCGCTTCGTCAAAAATTATCAGAATTATCTGACCGCATTGAAGTCGTGACTGAAAGTCGAATTGAAGCAGAGAAAACGTCAGAAACCCGAAAGTTTGAAATCGAAAGCCTGACAACTAATAATACTCAACTCAAATTAACCGTCAAAGAAATCAATAATAAACTGGCTGCTGAAGAAAGAGAAACACGAAAGCTTCGCGATCAATTCACAGTCGTCCAAGACCGTATTGTATCTTTCAAGGACGCCAAAAGGCGTGAGCTAGAAGGCCGTGATGCCAAATTAGTCACAATGGACGCGCAACTGGAAGATTTAAATCGCAAACTCGCTATGAAGGAAGAAATCGTTCAGAGCGCGGTGATTGATGTCTCCGAATTACGAAAAGTCCGAACCGCTCAGGAACTTGAACAAGAAAAATTACATAAGCTTGCAGAAAGCCAACATTATCAAATTGGTAAACTCCAAGAAGAGGTAACCTCAGCTCGCCAAGCCTATATGGACCTCGATCAGAAATATAGAAATCTTGCTAAATTACTATCTGAAGAGCGCGATCAGCGAAAAAGACTGTCTATCGAAACCGAAGCGCGTTTAGCTGAAGCCCGGCTAGCCGAAACCCGAGCGGCGGAAGCCCGAGCTGCGGAATCTAGAATGGAAGAAGCACGAAAATGGGCAGACGCTAAGAGAACTGAGACGGATTCCATGTCTTTAAACACAACTGAGACCGGTCAAATGCAATCCTTTAGTTCACCGCCGCCTTATATGCCGGCGCCCTCACCGGCACGGTTAAGTTTAACGGAAAAATTAGAGACCCCACCGGAAGACCCCGCTAAAAGGCTAAAGACCGCTGACGAAATCGCCTATGAAGAAGCGAAAGCCAGCGCCTCCGAGTTTGATGATATCGCAAGCCTTATCGCCGACGAGCTTAACTTAGACTAGTTCACAAAAACGCTTGTAATCCTCCTTAAGGCCTGCCATAGGCCTGCCATTAACGGATGCGGTCCGCTCGTCCCTTCTAGCATGGGCTATTATACGAACCGGAGCCATCGTTGAACGTCTTCCTTCAAAGACATTCAGCGCCGCATCATAACATGAAGGACATATATGTCTCTCTATGAGCACGTGATACTCTCACGTCCCGACATTTCCTCGACACAGGTCGAAGAAATGATCCAAAATCTTTCACAAAAAGTCGAAAATATGGGCGGCTCCGTCGAAGGTGCCGAATATTGGGGTCTGCGTAACCTCGCCTACCGTGTGAAGAAAAACCGCAAAGCCCATTACAGCATGCTTAAAGTCAATGCCGAACCGGCCACCATCCATGAGATTGAGCGCCAGCACCGGATTAATGAAGACATTCTGCGCTATATGAGCATCCGTGTTGATGAATTTGATGAGGACCCCTCACCTATTCTCAAACGCCGCGAAGAACGCAAACGCAACAGAAGGGATGACTGATCATGGCCAATCGTAATGCAAGAAATGCTATTAAGATCGAGAACCTGCCCTCGCGCACATCCTTTAAGCGCCGTCGTAAGGTCTGTCCTTTCTCTGGCGAGAATGGGCTAAAAATCGATTATAAAAACCCGAAGATGCTGCAAAAATACGTATCGGAAAAAGGCAAAATTGTACCGTCTCGTATCACGGCTGTATCCCGCAAGAAACAACGCGAACTGGCCCGTGCCATCAAGCGTGCCCGCTATCTGGCCCTTCTGGCCTATGAAGTAAAATAGGAGGAACTCATGGAAATCATCCTTCTAGAACGTGTTGATAATCTCGGCGCCATGGGCGACGTGGTTAAGGTCAAGCCTGGTTTTGCCCGTAACTTTTTGCTCCCACAGCAAAAAGCCTTGCGCGCCACCAAAGCCAATCTCGTCCGCTTTGAGGCCGAGAAAGAATATCTTGAGCAACGCAATGCCGAGACCCGTGACGCTGCCGCCGATGAAGGCAAAGCGATTGACGGCAAGTCTTACATCATCATCCGCAAGGCCGGTGAAACAGGTCAGCTTTACGGCTCTGTTAACTCCCGCGATGTCGTCGAAGTCGTCGGAGGCCCGGTTAAGCGTAACATGGTCAAGCTTGAACAGCCTATCAAAGCCTTGGGCTTACATGAGGTCATCATTAAACTTCACCCCGAAGTTTCAACGACAGTGACAATCAATGTCGCCCGGTCTGAAGACGAGGCAGAGCGTCAAGCCAAAGGCGAAGACGTCATTGCGACAGCCATGGCAGCGCAACAAGCCGACGCGCGTGACGCCGCCGAAGAGCGCGCTGAAATCGCGGCTGAAATGTTTGATGAAAACTTCGTCCCGGATGAAGTTGTTAATCCCGAGGCAGAAGCTGAAGAGGAAGCTGCAGCTCCGACTCCAGCGCCAGCTGAGGAAGCCCCGGCTGAGCCAAAGGGCGAAGAAGAGTAGAGCTTTTCACATCTCGAATTTTAAGCCGGGCCTCGCGCCCGGTTTTTTTGTCTTTGAAGATTGGATACAGCTCTCCTGTCATCTGACTTGAACTTTTTAATTCCTCGTCCTTCGTCAGGCTCAGGATGA
>CAZPLJ010000020.1:0-25915 GCA_964587545.1 uncultured Caulobacterales bacterium
TTTGTTCTAAATGCCATTCTTCATGAACTTGATAATATCTGAAACCCTCGATCCCCCTTCCGCCCTCACACATAAATTTGGAAGGCACCCTCTCCCCATGGGAGAGGGCACGAAGCCGCCGCCACTGGTTCGAGGCGGCGAAGTGCAAAGTGATATTGAAAAGAATATCTATCCCTTCTCCTAGGGGAGACCGTGGCACGGAGAACCGGATGACGTGATATTAAAAAGAACATCTAATCCTTCTCCCCGGGGAGAAGGTGCCGCAACGCGGCGGATGAGGGGTTCGACTGCTAAAGAATTTATGCTAACCCCGTCCCATGACAGTCCAATTTCTTGAATATGTAACCCCCAATGTCGACACACAGGTCAAGGCCATCGCAGATGCGACCGGCCTCACATTCTCCGGCCCCGTCCCCGAATTTGGCAATGCCATGGTGGCGATAATGCCGAACGGCGGCAAGATTAGCGTGCGCGCACCTATGCACGCAACCGAGACCCCCGTCATCCGGCCCTATATCTTAACCAAAGATATCGCGCAGGCCGTGAAAGACGTCACAGACGCAGGTGCCGAAATCATGCATCCGCCGCTGCTAATCCCCGGTCAGGGGACCTTTGCCATTTACCGATTAGACGGTCTTGAGCAGGGGTTGTGGGAGGTTTAGACTTCGGGCAGAAGTCGTAAATTATTAGCCTCTGTGTTATCGGGATGTGATCTAACAAATACATCTTTGTATGAGCTAACTCCAAGTATCAATTTTTTATCAGCCATTTTTTGCGACCGTCTCTATGGGCGTCACTTTAGAATTTCCGTCAATTTGATAATGTGTAATTTCGTTTTTTTTATTTGTCCTCTTGCCGACAAGAGCTCTCGGTTCTTTTGGCATGTTCCCCTCAATTCCGTTGAGCAACCATCGGTAGCATAATGTGTTTATAATAGCAAAATGATAAGTGAATAAACTAGAACAAAACATGAACTAACGGTCTTTACATTTATACTTAAGTTCACTACGTGCATGTTGTGACTTACGATGTACGAGAAATAGCCAACTTAGTTATCGATATCGCTCAAGGCAAAAACAAAACAATCTCAAATTTGACGATTAACAAGATTGTTTTCTTTCTTCACGAGAAATATTTAATTGAAGAAGGAAAGCCTCTTGTTTCGGCAAAGATTGAAGCTTGGAAGTTCGGACCAGTGTTTCGAGAACTATATAATGAGTTTAAGGTTTTTGCTGAAAAACCTATTACAGTAAAAGCTAAAAGGTTTAATCCTTTAAATGCACGCCTTGAGGTATGCGCTCTTGACTCTGGAGAACAAATCGGGAACAATATCAGCGGCTGGTGCGAATCCTTATTAGAGTTGACGCCTTACCAGCTTGTAGAGTTATCACACGCCGAGGGAGGGGCGTGGGATAGAACATTTAATCACGGAAAGGGTTCTAACCCTGGTATGGAAATAACCAATCAATCCATACTGACCGCGCATCAAGGACAATTTACACAATAATGCCATCGCTAGAAAAAAAGTTAAACAATCCTCCTTACGTACACAACTTTGTTAGATATTTGGACGAGACAGAAGAAAAAACCACCAAAAATCTAGTGTCTTTTGCAAAGGGAAAACCAATTAGTAGTTACGTCACTGGAAATAAAATAGTTAAAGACAGGGTAAATTTAAAAATCAATCGTTCAACCGCCCTAAAAGCATGCGATAAAATCGCGACACTGAATCGCGCTATGAATACAGAATACGTCACAGCTTTTTTAGACCATGATGAAGAAATTGGTATTTCAAGACGGCAAGCATACGATCAATTTGTATCTCCCTTCAGAGTCAGCAGCGATTGCAATGTGCCGGTGAAACCTCTTTCTATTACAGCCTTGAATAACAGACTCCACGTAATGTTTTCCTTCGGCTGGCAAAGTAATCCTCTATCTCGTTTTCAGATAAGAATGATGATGACCATGTTAGAAGATGCTGTATTTACACTGACCGATTTCAGGAATGCCGAAGGAGAACTTTTCTTTTTCCCTAGACAAAAGAAAGACGATAAAGAAAGTAGAAAAGCGCAAATCATTCGCCGCGGAGATTTCGAACTTTATACTACTTCACAAATGCGAGAGTATTTAGACATTTACTTATCTGCTTTGTCGAAGGCCAAGGAGATTTTGAGATCCGAACCCCAAACAGATGAATCGGATTCACGCAATGTTATTCACATCGACCCTAGACAAATGAGATTGCTATAATTCTTTCGCGTTACGCGTCCGCCTTCGGTTTAGGCGCGGGTAATCCCTTGCCACCTTTTCGGCCCTCAATTTTGAGCTTTTCGGGTTTCAGAATTTTAAAGGTCAGCTTGTCGTTTTTCTTATCCACGCCGACCTTCACGAGGCCGCCTTTTTTCAGCTTGCCAAATAATATCTCATCGGCGAGCGGCTTTTTGATATGCTCTTGGATAGCGCGCGCCAGAGGCCGGGCGCCGTAGCGCTTGTCATAGCCTTTATTGGCCAGCCATAAATTAGCGCCCTTAGAGAGCTCAAACATGATCTTGCGCTCTGAGAGCTGGGCTTCGAGCTGGATGACGAATTTATCAACCACACGGGCAATATGCTCAGGCTCAAGCGCGCCAAAGTGAATAATCGCGTCCAGACGATTACGAAACTCCGGCGTGAAACGCTTGGTGATAGCCTTGTCCTGTTCATCGGATTTTAAGCCGCGCCCAAACCCGATCTCCGTCTTGGCGGCGTCCGCCGCGCCCGCATTAGTCGTCATGATGAGGATGACATTGCGGAAATCGACCGTGCGCCCGTTTGTGTCGGTGAGCGTGCCATTATCCATGACCTGTAACAGGATATTATAAATATCGGGATGGGCCTTTTCGATCTCATCAAGCAAAAGAATACTGTGCGGGTTTTGATTGATCTGGTCCGTTAAGAGCCCGCCCTGATCATAGCCGACATAGCCGGGAGGCGCCCCGATCAGACGCGAGACCGTGTGGCGCTCCATATATTCCGACATATCAAAGCGCAAAAGCTCCAAGCCCTGAGTGAGGGCGAGTTGTCTGGCAACCTCGGTTTTACCTACACCGGTCGGGCCGGCAAAGAGGTAAGAGCCAATGGGTTTGTTTGGCTCACGCAGACCAGCGCGCGCCATTTTCACCGCGTTAGAGACTTGTGAGATCGCAGCGTCTTGGCCAAACACCATGCGCTTGAGATCGCCTTCGAGGGATTTGAGCGCTTTTTCATCATCGCGCGAAATGGACTTAGGCGGGATGCGCGCAATCTTGGAGATGACATATTCTATCTCCTTGATGGTGACGGTTTTCTTGCGCTTGCCTTTGGGGCGTAGACGCTCACGCGCGCCGGCCTCGTCGATGACGTCAATCGCCTTATCCGGCAGCTTACGGTCGGTGACATGACGAACGGCAAGCGTCACCGCGCCTTCAATGGCTTCGTCGGTATATTTGATATTATGAAATTCCTCGAAATAGCTCTTAAGCCCCATGAGGATTTTCACCGTGTCTTCGGGGGAGGGTTCAGACACGTCGACTTTGAGGAAGCGGCGCGAGAGCGCGCGGTCTTTTTCGAAATGCTGGCGATATTCCTTATAGGTAGTCGAGCCCATACATCTAAGTTTGCCCGATTGCAGCGCGGGCTTTAACAGGTTGGAGGCGTCCATGGCGCCGCCGGATGTGGCCCCTGCGCCGATGATGGTATGGATTTCGTCAATGAACAAAATCGCGCCGTCAGTTTCCTCGAGGCGTTTCATGACGGCTTTGAGGCGTTCCTCGAAATCGCCGCGGTAGCGCGTGCCCGCCAGTAGCGACCCCATATCAAGCGAGAAGATCGTGCTGTCTTGTAAAACTTCCGGCACTTCTTCATTAATGATGCGTCGGGCGATGCCTTCGGCAATGGCGGTTTTACCAACGCCCGGATCTCCGACCAGAAGCGGGTTGTTTTTACGGCGGCGCGAGAGCACCATGATACAACGCTCAACTTCTTCGTCGCGTCCGATCAAGGGGTCTATGTCGCCGTCGCGGGCTTTCTGGTTGAGGTTGACGGTAAATTCTTCCAGCGCATCTTTTTTCTTGACCTGCTCCGGACCCGTCTCGCTGTCGGCACCTTGCACAGCCTTGGGTACAGAGGCTTCGGGGTTTTTGGCAATGCCGTGACTGATATAATTGACCGCATCATAGCGGGTCATGTCGCGTTCCTGCAGGAAGTAAACGGCATGGCTTTCACGCTCTGCAAACAAAGCCACCAAGGCATTCGCGCCTGTGACTTCTTCGCGGCCAGAGGATTGCACATGGATCACTGCGCGCTGAATAACACGGTGGAAACCGGCCGTCGGGCGGGCCTCCTCAAACTCTGCCACGATCAGGCTTTCCAAGTCATCATCGAGATATTGTTTCACATCCTGTCGAAGGTTCTCGAGATCAACATCACAGGCCTTCATCACGGCGGCCGCATCTGAGTCATCAATCAAGGCAAGCAAAAGATGCTCCAGCGTGGCAAGCTCATGCTTGCGCTCACTGGCATAGGTCAATGCGCGGTGAATGGTTTCTTCAAGAACGGGTGAGAATGATGCCATATTTAATTATTTCCTATTCGAAACCTATATTTGGGTATTTGAATTTACAAATCAACAACTTGACGGCGATTTAAAGAAATTGTGACTGCAATGTCATAATTTTGAGCGAGCCTTGGAAAGTATGTGTGGTAGACATAGAAAATCCCCTAAACTAATCCTGACCTTTAGAGCCTGAAACGACTTCACCAACCCAGGTGGGGAGAAACTTCATTCCTGCGTCTTTTACGGCTTTGTAAAAGTCTTCGGAAATAAATAAATCATTGGTCATGCTGTTTTCTCGCCAGACATGCACACCATCAATGGCTTTGGGGGAAAATAAGGCAATATTCTGTGTTTGTCGAAAACTGACGGACGCGTGGGACGTCACTCTAACGTCTGAGAGGGGCAGGATAATAGATTGTTTGCGAGCGGTAATATTAAGTATATACCAGTCTTTCTCTACGGGGTTGCCGTCCTTATAAAACAATTCCACGGGAACATATTGATGTAAATCCGGATCAAATTTGGTCATGAGATCACGCATTCTCGACGAAACAAGCGTTAAATGATTGCTAGAGGCAAAAATGTCGGCGATTTGGTTAGGTGTATTTTTCTTTTCTATCGTTAGGCTTTTGGGGGTTTCGCCCGCTTTTAGCAACCGAAGACCATATGACCATATCCTGCCATGAGCCACTCTATCTTTAATATCTAAGGCTTCATACTCAGCATCTTGATTTGTTGGATGCCAGTTAGGGCGACTATATTTTTGATGAACTATATAAACCTTTGGATTGGACTTATCTCTCCGCCAGCCCGAATCCTCTATTTTTGTTGATGGATGAACCCATGTGTTCCGTGTTTGTTGTTTCTTTTCAGGAGGCGGCTTCTTTTTAAAGAACAATATTCTATTCCTTTTCAAGCGTGCATTGGAGCGGATGGTGGTTACGCTTGGCCGCGTCCATAACTTGCGCGACTTTGGTTTCCGCGACCTCAAAGGTATAAACCCCGCAGGTTCCAATACCGGTTTGATGCACATTGAGCATAATACGTGTCGCGTCTTCGGGGGATTTATTGAAAACGCCCATCAAAATCGAGACTACAAATTCCATCGGTGTGTAATCATCATTCAGCAATAACACGCGATACATGGCAGGTTTTTTGGTCTTTTGCCGCTCTTTAACGGCAATGCCACGCTCAGTCCCATTATCACGGTCTTTGTCCGGGCTATTATTCATCCACCATAGGGTCATACCCCTAGGGTAATGGTTTAGTCTTCGGCTGAAAAGGCTAGATTCGCAATTTCTCTGGAAAAACTCTCTTCTCTGGAAAACTCGCTTTCTCTGCAAAAACTCTCAGCGACCTTAATCTCGCCATTTTGATAAGGTCAGGTGATACAGATCACGCGGAGACCTATTGAATCCTATAAGGTGGTCCCATATAGGGTGTGATAGAGAGAGAGAGACATGATTAGAGCTATTGATAAGCTGTTTATAAAAGCAGGGCTTGAGGCCAAGGAATTAAAGGCCAGTCGGTATCGCGGCGCGCTTTACTTCGGTATTTTTGTTATGCTTGGCCTAACGGCCTTATTTACAGGGCTGGCTATCCGGGGATAGCCAACCCGATTTATTATTTAAACTAGCTGCGTGCCAAGCAGGCAAAGCTGGCGATCGCACGACGATCAGCCGACGCGCTTGAGCCTTCCAACTTATCGACAGAATCTAAAGGATCATTCAGATATTCATTACGCGGATCCTTATGCATCCCGACATAACTATAGCCCTCACCTAAAAGGCGCGCATGTGAGGCCTTATTAGACGCACATTGCACGAGATAACGCTCATAATAGCGGCCATCTTCGGTATTATGACGTGTATCAACAACACGTCGACGGGAATCCAGAGCCTTTACATTGGCTGCGAAAATCTTGGATGAGCTACCGTCTTCAACGGGAATACGTCGCAAATCAATGTCACGTACTGCCTTGTCATGGGTTTTAAACTTACTGGCGCCACCATTGGCATAATTGGCCCACGTCACGCGAATGGCGCTGGTATAATCGCCATTAATCCATCTTGGGTCTTGACCTTCGGCACTGATGCGCATCCAGTTTTCAAGTTGTTCATAGACCTTTACTTGTTGGCCGCGCTCTAACTCAGAGAGCGCATTGCCCGCAAAGGGGTCGTCCCTGACTTGTAGTTTCGAGGCATCGATCCAAAACGGAACGGGCTCAACGACACGTTTTACGATCCGTTTTCGAAGCGCATCCTCTTGAGCTGCCGCTGGTAGAGCTGAGGTTGACAAAAGGGCGAGAGGCAAAAATGCCGAAGCTATTAAAGTGCGCAACATGTAAAATCTCCATAATACACTTAATGAGTGTAGATTGAAATTTAACAAGAAAGTTTAATTTTTTAGTTAATGGGTGCCTAAACCTTATTAATAATTAAAGATTAACGTCAATTAGGCTTTGGGCAATGAAACCTTAATATGAGCTGGTTTATATTAGGTTCATTTTAAGGACTCTATCCTGAAATATTGACTTTGCAGTTATTGGTGCGAGACGTAGGTTGCTGTCTCATACCAATAGCGGGTGCCACACCCCAACTGTGGCATCCGCACTTTTATTAAAAACACTCTATGATTATAAGGTCCTCCGAAAGAGGAGAGATCATGAAATATAAATTATTCGGGTTAACTATGCTGGCACTTATCGCATGTCAGCCCACACCCCAGACAGACAATTCTTCTAATGCCGTATCAAAGCCCGTGGTACAAACACCCAACAAGGTACAGATCGCCAAGCTGGGTGAAGGTGTATGGGTCCATACAACCCTTTATGACATACCTGGCACAGGTATCGTCCCGTCAAACGGTATGGCCGTCGCCGATGGAGAGGGTTTGATCTTGGTCGACACGGCCTGGGGTGAAGTCGCCACACAAGCCATGATCCTCCAACTTGAAGCGGACGCTAAATTGCCCGTGAAACAAGTCATCATAACCAATTTCAAACATGACCGGCTCGCAGGCGTTGACTGGCTGGAGGCCAAAGGTGTGAAAGCTTTCACCCATCCGGATACGCCGCAACTCTCGGCTAGAATTGGAACGCCTGTCCCCAATCAAACTGTCGCGGGTCTTAAAGAGCCGCAAAGCCGCACATCACTAGGCCCGATTGAAATCATTTATCCGGGAGACGCCCATACGCCCGGCAATCTTATGGTCTATATTAAAGA
The DNA here is from genome assembly GCA_964587545.1 of uncultured Caulobacterales bacterium. Taxonomy (GTDB): domain Bacteria; phylum Pseudomonadota; class Alphaproteobacteria; order Caulobacterales; family Maricaulaceae; genus JACOMS01. The sequence goes on from CAZPLJ010000020.1 coordinate 7,798, forward strand.
CAAAGATATATTGTTTGGCGGATGTATGGTGCGGAACGCCAAAACAGAAACTATGGGGGATATATCAAACGCCAATCTGTCTAACTGGGGGCCAAGCCTTAACTGGGTGAAGCAGACCTATCCCAATACAAAGATCGTCATTCCTTGCCGCGGCCAAGTCGGGACGGCGGCTTTGTTAGATCATACATTGGCGGTCCTTGCCAAAACCGTGAATGCTAAAAACGAAAGCGAGAGCGAACCTTAGTCAAGGCCTCTAAATTATCGACATCGGTTAATGTTCTGAGATGGGCGATATCTCCGGAAATATTTTTCGCGATATCGGCCAAGGTGTCTTCTGTGGACCATCTAATATTCTCAAACACGGCAGGGTCCACCGGACCGTTCAAACCAATCAACCAAAACCCGCCATCATCGGCGGGGCCAAAAACGGCCTGGTGGGTTTTTAACGTCTGAAAGGCTTGCGCAATATCGGACGCGTTTACTTCCGGGCAGTCCGTACCGATAACAACGATCGGGCCGCGTGATGAAAACACATGCGCGAGACGCGGCGAGAGCGATCCATTAACTTGCGGACGTTGAACCATGCCTCGCCAAGCTGGAATTCGACCCAACCAACCCGCCGGCGTAATGGCAAGCTCCGTATCCCATTTCGGGCTTTGTACATTGCGAATAACCCGCGCGGTCATTGCCTTATAAAGACGCTGGGCGTGTGATTTGCCGATATTGGCCGCGAGGCGTGTTTTTGCTTTTCCAATACGCGGCGCTTTAGCAAAGATGATCAATTTAGGACGAATCATGTATAATAATCTTTCATCAAATTCTGTATGGTATCGCCTTTTTCGTAACGCCGCAGCAATGAGAAATTTTTATAGCCCCGGCGTATATATCCATCACTTTCATGGCGGGCACCGTAAGTAAAAATGCGTAATCCAAGACGACAAATACGCCGCTTACCAACTTGTCGGATAAAAGCGACATCTTCAAATAACGGCTGGTCCGGATAGCCGCCAACCTCATCATATAGCTTTTTTGATATCAGAAGACCCTGATCGCCATAGGGCAACCCCCAGGCCCAGCACCTCAACCGCACCAAAGCTTCCCCAATACGTGCCGTGATTTTATCGCTTTGAAACCGGAGATCAAAATAACCCGCCTTTTGGGGTTTTCTTTTAATATGCCGTTTCACAGCTTCAAACCAACCCTCTGACAAACGACAATCATCATGCAACACCAATATCCAGTCACACTCCCCCGACCAGTCGCATCCGCGTTTAAGCTGAGTACCCCGACCCGATGTCCCAACCGCGAGCCTAGCGCCATGGCCCGTAGCAATTTTTAGCGTATCATCGCTTGAGCCGCCGTCAGCTATAACGATACGGTCAATATGAGGCTTTAATTGCTCCAAGAGTGGCGCAATTGTGTGAGCCGAATTCAAGGTCGGTATGACGGCGCAAATCATAAGCGCTATAAGCCTCGGCTCGCGAATAAATTCAAGTCATAAAAAAACCCGGCCTCAAAGTGCCGGGCTAACATTTAAGTGATAAAGCCTATTTGCCGTCAAACCTTTCTCTCATACGTTCCATGAAAGATTTTTTCTTTTTCGGTGCCTTTTTGACAACTTCGGGAGCTTTTTCCATCACAGGCTCTTCGACGACTTCGACAGCCTCTTCGGTTTCGACGACCGTGGTAACCTCGCCTTTCATTTCGGCTTCAGCCTCAGCTTTAGCCGCTGCTTCTGCCTCTTCCTTCGTTTTGTAGGTTTTGACCTCACCTTTTTCCAAAACGACCTTACAAAACTGACCGTCTGCGATCGACTCGCCGGCACATTCTTTAATGCCGAGCTGTTGGCCATCATAAACTTCATCATGAAAATCCTCGTGGCGGACTGGAACCAAACACACGACATCGTCTTGGATGGTTATCACATCCCCACCTTCAAATTCGCAATCTTCCTCAGATTCAATTGCCAATGCACTGCTTGCGCCAAGCATTGTTACAGCAAACCCAAAAGCCATTGCGCTAGAACGAAACTTCGCCATAATTCACTCCTAAATAAAAAGCGCCTGCCATTTAGCAGACGGGTTCTCCTTAAAAAAGACCCCAACTGCAAAAAATGCAGGAATTAGGCCAAAATAAGACATGTTAAAAATAACACCGGATTTTACCTATGAAAGCCAACATCAAGGCCTTATTTGCGGCGTTGATGAGGCGGGTCGTGGGCCCTTAGCGGGCCCGGTCGTTGCCAGCGCGGTTATTCTTAATCCTCAAGACCTACCAGAAGGCTTGAATGATAGTAAGGCCTTAACGCACCTACAACGCGAAGACATCTTAAATATCATCATCCAAAAAGCAATTATCGGAATTGGCATTGCAGAACCTGAAGAAATTGACCGTATGAATATACTTGGCGCCTCCATGATTGCCATGACGCGGGCTGTAAATGCCCTACCCGATTGTCCGGATGTCGCGCTGATTGATGGCAACCGCACACCAGAGCTTAATTGCTGTGCCGAGACCATTATTAAAGGCGACGCGAAAAGCCTGTCTATTGCGGCCGCCTCGATTGTGGCCAAAGTCACGCGCGACCGACTTATGATAGAGGCGGAGATGCGCTATCCCGGTTACGGCTTTGCCCAGCATAAGGGTTATCCGACACCGGATCATCAATGCAGGCTGTTGGAACTAGGCCCCTCGCCAATCCATCGCCGCAGCTTTGCCCCTGTCAGGATGGCGTATTTGTAAAGACCGGAGAAAATATTTGGAAACGTGACAAAAATCACGAACTACTGACGGACATCATATATAGGTAAGCTATCACATTGCTGGGGCGCTTATGTTTATTCGATTTTTATCGGCAGTTATTGCCGTGTCTTGTTTTTTGGTTTCACAGGCTTATGCGAACGAGATCAGGCTGGGCGTTCTTCAACATGACGTCGAAATTTCCAGCTTAGGTGGTCAAAAAGGCAAAGAAGCAAGCATGTCCGTATCTGCCGAATTTGTTGGACAGCCGATAGAAGCATTGTCATTTATTCGGTCCCAAGGCCATATGTTGGTGGGCTTCTTAATGTGAATGACGAAACGTCCTTCGCAAATGCCGGACTTAGTTGGCGAGGAAAGGTTACAAAACGTTCTTTTGTGGATTATGCAATTGGTATGGCGGTACATAATGGCGCCTTGATTATCCCAAGCCCAAATAATGAAACGGATCCTGAGGTGATTTCTAATATTGTAAATAGGAAGGCTAACGAGATCGAATTCGGAAGCCGTTTTCTTATCCGAAATGCATTTTCTATCGGATATAACCTAACAGAAGAAACAAGTGTTGAGCTGGTATGGGAGCATATGAGCAACGGCGCATTTTTTGATGACGTGAATGAAGGCATCGATAATATTGGCATCCGATATGGCCGAAAATTCTGATAGATATTTTTTGCACATCATTATGTGTACTATTTAATCTTCACATAAAGTTTTATTTTAAGTCAGCTATCGCTTCGTTTATGACACCGTCAGAAAGGAGCGCAGATCTTGCGACAGATATTCATCTATTTGGCTTTATTGAGCGGGTTTTTATTCTCCGCTGGCTGCCAAACGACGACCACCCAGCGTGATACGCTTAAACAGATTTATGATCGTTCGGCGCAATATCATCAACCGGACCGCAATCCAATTATTGTTATTCCCGGAATTCTGGGAAGTCGGCTGGTTGATGATGACAGCGGGCAAACAATTTGGGGGGCCTTTCGCGCGGATTATGCCAATCCTAATACTCAGGACGGGGCCCAGTTAATATCTCTGCCTATAAGTGACTCCTATAATCATAAGTCTGGACATGTGAGGCCTGATGGCGTGTTGGAAAATCTAGAGCTTAATCTCGCCGGGTTTCCCATAGAGGTTCAGGCTTATGCCGGCATCCTCTCAACACTCGGGGCCGGTGGATATAGAGATCAAACACTAGGGTTAAATTCGATTGATTACGGGACAGATCATTTTACCTGTTTCCAGTTTGACTATGATTGGCGGCAAGACATTAGCTATAATGCCAAAGCTCTAAAAACGTTTATCGCAAAAAAGCGGGCTGAAGTTCAGAAAAGCTATGAAAAAGAATTTGGGATAAAAAATGCAGATGTAAAATTTGATATAGCCGCCCATTCAATGGGCGCTTTGCTGACACGCTATTATTTACGGTATGGCGCGCAGGCACTCCCCGAAAACGACACATTACCAGTGCTTAATTGGGACGGGGCAAACGATATTGAGCGGGCCATCTTGGTTGCGCCGCCCAATGCGGGTTCTCTGGAAGCCTTTGATCAACTCGTCAACGGATTTAATACGGGCCGTCCCTTACTGCCTTTTTACGATCCGGCGATCATCGGAACTTTCCCGTCTCTTTATCAGCTGCTCCCACGCAGCCATCATCACGCCCTTATTTGGGATGATAATCCGGACACACATGTCACGGATATATTGGATCCTGACCTTTGGCAGAAATATGGCTGGGGGTTGAGCGGCAATGACCCAGACACCCAGCATATATTGCAATATCTTCTACCCGACATAACCGACCCAAATAAGCGCCAAGACATTGCCCACCAATATCAAGCCAAGGCCTTAAACCAGACTAAATCCTTTCAGAAAGCCTTAGATATTGCCGCCACGCCCCCCGATCATGTTGAAATGATATTGGTGGCCGGAGACGCTTCCGAAACACCCTCCGTAATATCTGTCGATAGTGAAACGGGAGACACGTCTGTTTTCCGCACAGAACCCGGTGATAGTGTTGTATTGCGCTCAAGTGCCTTGCTTGATGAGCGGGTTGGCGGAGAATGGAGCCCCAGAGTAAAGTCACCTCTTCACTGGACATCGGTTTTGTTCCTACCGGCTGAGCATCGCGACATCACAAGTAACGCCGTCTTTGAGGATAATATCCTCTACTGGCTATTGGAAGCTCCCCGGGACAATATGCGGGCGAACTAGGCTGGCTATGCTACATCCGTTCGGGCGCGGTGAGGCCCAGCATATCAAGACCCAATTCCAATTGGCGCAAGGTCGTTTCAGAAAGCGCAATACGCGAGGCTTTAATATCGTCCGGCGTTTTATCCATCAAGATTGGGCAATCCGTGTAAAAGCGCGAGAAGCTTTGCGCGAGCTTAAACACATGCTCACATAAGAGATGCGGGGCGCGTTTATCGGCGCTCATTTTGACCGCCTTATCAAAACTATCCAGCGATAACACCAGCGCTTTTTCAGCGGGTTCACCAATGACAATATCACCTGCACTGACACCCTGATCTACTGCCTTTCGTAAAAGCGATTTAATCCGAACGGCCGCATATAAAAGATAAGGGCCTGTCTTGCCTTCAAAGGCCGTGAAGCGATCAATGTCGAAAATATAATTGGTCGTGCGCTGGTTTTGTAGATCGGCAAATTTTAGCGCCGCCATGCCAACCTTATCGGCAATATCGGCACGTTCGCTGTCGTCAAAATCCTGACCCAGACCTGTTTCTTCAAGGCGTTTCGTCGCCGCCTCGCGCATCATGTCGGTTAAGTCGGCAAGCTTTAAGGTCCCGCCGTCACGCGTGGTAAAGGGTTTGCCGTCCTTGCCATTGACGGTTCCAAATCCGAGATGTTCCAATTGGTCTTTCTCATACCAACCGGCTTTGGCGGCTGCGCGAAAAACCTGTTCGAAATGCATGGCTTGGCGTTGATCGACCACATATAAAATTTTGTCGGGATTTATCTCATTTTTGCGATCAATCAGTGTGGCTAAATCCGTCGTGTGATAGAGCACGGCGCCCGTACGCGCCCTGAGCATAACCGGAGGCGTACCTTTGCGTTTTTCCGGATCATAATTGTCATCCACAGGAATGATGAGCGCGCCGTCGCTCTCTTCTGTGATGCCCTTTGAGATCATATCGTCAATCATGCCGGGGATAAGCGGATCAACACTGGCTTCCCCCTTCCAGAGATCAAAGCTAACGCCCAAATCGCCATAGCCTTTTTTAAGATAGGCAATTGATATAGAAATAAAATGATCCAATAGCGCGCGGTAACCCGGACGCCCAGCTTGTAGCTCGGCCGTTGCGACTTGGGAGAGTTTCAAACGCGCCTTATCGTCTTTGGCCTTTTTGCTGGCCGTCGGGTAAAGACGCTCCATATCGTCCATAGTGACAGGGCTCTTATCGGGAAAGCCGTCCGTGATATTGGCGTCAAAATATGGCAGGCTAGGTTGCTCATGCTCAAGTTCGGATATGAGATGACCCATTTGTAGACCCCAATCTCCAAGGTGGACATCGCCGATCACGTCATGGCCTTGGAAGCGTAAGATACGTTTGAGGCTCTCGCCTATTACAGCTGAGCGTAAATGACCGACATGCATAGGCTTGGCGACATTGGCGCCGCCATAATCAATGACGATGGTCTTAGATGGACTGCGCTCAAATCCTGTTTGCTCATCTTTATATAACTCGCCCGCGCGGGTGGTGATGAGCGCTGCCGCGGGTGAAATATTGATAAAGCCGGGTCCCGCAATCTCTAACGCGCTCACATTGGGATTGTCGCGCAAACGCTCAATTATGGATGCCGCTATCTCGCGCGGATTGGCTTTCTCGCCTTGTTTTTTAAGAAAACCAGCAGCCGCCATCGCGCCATTACATTGAAAAGGCGCCAGATCCGGACGATCAGATTCGCGCACCGCTCCATATTCCTCCGGGAAGCCGGAATCTTTAAAGGCGGCCTGACAAGCAGCCGTTAATATCCCTAATATAGATGGCATGAATTTTAATTCTGTCCTGCAGAGACACGGAAGCGGCGACCTTCAGCGTTAAAATCCCGTTGCTGAGGGTCGACTTCAAACCCAACAATGATTTCGAAATTCTCGCCGGATGTATTCTCGCCCGCCCGTGGTATAATAATCTCGTCAATTGACTCAACTAGGCTGACACGATCTGCGCCAGCCGGAAAAGTGACCGTTAAAGGAAATGTCTGTTTATTGATCACGGCAATATTTTTACGCGTCACAGCCACCCAATATTGATAGGTATAGCTAGCACTTTCTGCCGCAGGCCCACGGCCAAAGTCCATCTGCATTGTCAAGTCAGCGCGAATGGGTTGTTCTCCAAAATACCGACATAGTGACCGAATTTTCCCGATCTCGCCCGTAAACCCAACATTTCCGAAGGTTTGGCGACCGTCGCCTTTAAAATCTACAAATCTTTGCGCGTCATGAAGCGAGAAAGCTCGTGGACACGGCCCAGGGTTAGTTTCACCGGCTTCTCCAATCTTTAAGACCTCTTGCGTACTGCGGCATCCGGTAAGGGCCATAATCAGGCCCAATGCTCCGACCATCATGAATTTAGTTATATGCATATTATATCCAATATTGCGGAATTCGCGTGGGCGGCTATAGCCTGTGTTGCGGCTCTCTGTTAAGGGTCAATTTACAGGCTTGTTATCGGCTATTGTTGATTATCGCAACGCCCACAAGGCAAATGAGGAAAATTTAATGGAAATTCCAGCCAATGATCGTCCAACAAAGACCTTATTGCTCGCCAGTCCGCGCGGCTTTTGCGCAGGCGTCGACCGAGCCATTCAAATTGTCGAGCAATCTATCGAAAAATATGGGGCACCCGTCTATGTGCGCCATGAGATTGTTCACAACAAACATGTCGTTGACCGCCTAAGGGGCTTAGGCGCTATTTTTGTGGAAGAGCTAGAGGAGTGCCCGGATGATCGTCCTGTCGTCTTTTCAGCCCATGGTGTCCCTAAATCTGTTCCCGCTGCGGCTCAAGCCCGGGACATGAAATATCTTGATGCGACCTGCCCGCTTGTGTCAAAAGTTCATGTCGAAGCCGATAAACATTTTAAAAATGGTCATCATATTCTCTTAATCGGTCATGCGGGCCATCCGGAAGTTGTCGGCACGATGGGCCAATTGCCAGACGGCGCGATGACATTAATCGAAACCGAAGAGGATGCGCAAAACTATAAGCCGGAGAATTCTGATAATCTCGCTTTGGTCACGCAAACCACATTGTCGGTTGATGATACCACTGACATGATCCAAATTCTCCAAAAGCGTTTTCCTAACATCGCCCTACCTTATAAAGAAGATATTTGTTACGCGACGACAAATCGCCAACAGGCCGTCAAAGCGATTGCGGAAAAATGCGATCTTCTTTTAGTGATAGGTTCGACCACCTCCTCTAATTCAAAACGACTGGTTGAAGTTGGCGCCAAAGCCGGCGCAAACGAAGCCTATCTTATCTCCAGCGCCGAGAGCGTAGATTGGGGCAAGATTGAAAAGGCGAATGTGATTGGTCTATCGGCCGGAGCGAGCGCGCCGGAATATCTCACGGACGGTGTCATTGCCGCGCTTAAGTCACGCTACGAGCTTTCTCTTGAAGAAGTTCAGGTCACCAAGGAAGAGGTGATTTTTCGTCTCCCTAACGAATTACGGGCTTAAGACATACGTGTCTAAAGAACTGATCATCTACACAGATGGGGCCTGTTCCGGCAATCCCGGTCCCGGGGGTTGGGGCGTGTTGATGATTTACGGCGGCACCGAGAAAGAGCTGTTTGGCGGCGAAGATGACACCACGAATAACCGCATGGAGCTCATGGCAGCGATTAAAGCCTTAGGGGCCATCAAGCCCGGTTATGCGGGGCCTATCACATTATGGACGGACAGCACCTATGTGATGAAGGGTATCACCGAATGGATTCATGGCTGGAAGAAGCGTGGCTGGAAAAAGTCGGACAAAAAACCTGTGGTCAATAAAGACCTCTGGAAAGAACTGGACGCCATTAACGCCCAACATAATGTCAACTGGCAATGGGTCAAAGGTCATGCCGGAGAAGAAGGTAATGAACGGGCCGATGAGCTAGCGCGGCGGGGAATTCCTGATTTATCATGAAGGCCATAGCTCATATCAGCAAACCACTGGGTCAACGTAAAATATTCTTGTATTTACGTTACCCTTTCGCGTATGCAGCGTGCTCAAGCACGTCTTAAAAATTGTTAAATAGAAAGCCTATAATAAGGACGAAAGAGTTGTAATGGCAAAAAAAAGCACTGTTAAAAAACTGGATACCGCTTCAGATCTCGACCGAAAAGTTGTGATGCGCTTGGCTCGTGTAATTTGGGCAACAAAGTTCAGAGCTGCAAATCCGAACATCAAAGGTAAAGATTTAAATGACGCTTGGAAAGCCGCGAAACCCAAGCCACTCAAAGAAGCCCGCCAGATGTTACGAAAAATGAACGCAAGAGGACTTGAAGTTAATTTAAAAAAGATAAAAAAGCGTAATGTCTGAATCAGGTTACCTTTTATTCAAACCAACTTAACGCCGACCACCGCCATTTTCATCAAATAATTCCGCAAGCTTTTCTGTCATCGCGCCGCCGAGCTGCTCGACATCCATAATGGTCACGGCCTTTTTATACCAGCGCGTCACATCATGTCCGATACCAATTGCGACAAGCTCAACGGATGAGCGATTTTCTATCTTGTCGATGACCATGCGCAAATGGCTCTCTAAAAGTCCGGTTTTATTTTGGCTTTGGGTGGCGTCATCAACAGGTGCCCCGTCAGATATCACCATTAAAATCCGGCGCTGCTCTGGGCGTGCCATAAGGCGTTTATAAGCCCACTCAAGCGCTTCGCCGTCAATATTTTCCTTAAGTAAACCTTCGCGCATCATGAGACCGAGATTGCGCTTGGCCCTGCGCCAAGGCATATCCGCGCCTTTATATATGATGTGACGAAGGTCATTCAAGCGACCCGGATGAGGCGGCTTGCCCATCGCCATCCAGTCCTGAAAGGCGCGTCCACCTTTCCAAGCCCGTGTCGTAAAGCCGAGAATTTCCGCCTTCACCGCACAGCGCTCCAGCGTTCTTGCGAGAATATCAGCACAAACAGCAGCGACCATAATCGGGCGCCCGCGCATCGATCCGGAGTTATCGATTAATATGGTCACGATAGTGTCGCGAAATTCCGTGTCTTTTTCTTCTTTGAAAGCCAGCCCCGTCATCGGATCGAGAATAACCCGTGTCAGGCGGGCCGTATCAAGGAGCCCTTCTTCCAAATCAAACGTCCAAGATCTTTGTTGTTGGGCGAGAAGGCGTCTTTGCAACCGGTTTGCTAGACGTGAAATTACAGAGCTCAAGCCCTTCATATGCCCATCAAGATAGCCGCGCAGGCGATCTAATTCCTCGGTATCGCAAAGCTCTTCGGCCTTGATCACCTCATCATGCGTGGTGGTGTAGACCTTATACGGGTCTGGCATATTAATGATCGGCCCGCGTTGCGGGTTGGGATTGGCCGTCTGATCATTGTCATCGCTGTCACCATCAATGTTTTCGGCATCCACCAAATCTTGCGGATCAATGCTATCATCCTCAACGGCGTCCGCCTCTGAGACTTCAGCTTGGCCTTGTTGCTGCTCTTGTTGTTCATCTTCGCCTTGCTCGGGCTGCTGATCCTCATTTTCGCTCGACTCATCATCAGCATTGTCGTCATCTTCCGCGTCACCCGGATCATCCGTGAGATTAAAATCCTCAAGCAGGGTTTTGACCTGTTCGCTAAAGGCTTTCTGATCTCCCAACAGCTTTTTTAATGTCGCAAATATGTCGTCGCCCATCTCATTAAGTTGCTCACGCCGAGCCGTCATCAGACCCTCACAGCTTTTTGGCAGGTCGCGCTCCATGAAAATTTCACGTGCATAAAGGCCGATGGCTTCCGCGAGGGGTGCCTCTGTCTCTTTTAAGCCGTCCCTATCAAAGCCCTTGCGTTTGGCGCGAGCCTCCAGCGCTGCCATGAGATTATCACCAACGCCCGAGAGATGCTCAGTCCCTAAAGCCTCAATACGCGCTTGTTCCAAGGCCTCATAAATAGCGCCAGCATCACCCTGTGAGGGGCGGTTTCTAATATGCAATTCTTTATCATGCAGTGCGATACGCAAGGCCAGCGCGTCCGCCTCACCCCGGGCCTTAGCAATTGTTTCCGGGTTTGGATTTTTCGGCAAGACGGGCAGCATGATTTGCTCACGCACCATTCCGGCAACATCGCCGCCAAAGCTGACCTCGACGGTTTGGTCACCCGAAAGGGATTTCGTCGCGGAGGTTAGCGCGCGTTTGAAAACATCAATGGGCGGGTTTTTCATGGCCTTTAACTTAGCCTCCATAGGTGTGGATGCAACCCGTCCCTTAAGTTTACCTGCCAGATGGCTAAGGTAGTCATGATCGGTCATGTTGGGTCAATCCGGCGGTTAAAGAAGATCCGCAATAGGAACTTCTTACGCCACCATCACGCTCGCTGCACTCTCAGGCAGGTCTTCACCAAAGGCGCGCTGATAAAATTCAGCGATGACCGGGCGTTCAAGCTCGTCACATTTATTCAGGAAAGTCAGGCGGAAGGCCTGGGCGATATCCCCCTCAAAAATACGGGCATTTTCCGCCCAATTCATGACCGTCCGCGGGCTCATCACAGTTGATACATCCCCATTGACAAATGCGCTTCGTGTCATGTCGGCAACGCGGACCATAGACGCCAATATAGCTTTGCCTTTGGCGTTGTCATAACTGGGAGATTTGGCGAGCACGATGGCTTCTTCGTCGGCGTGAGGCAGATAATTAAGCTGGGTAACGATCGACCAACGGTCCATCTGGCCCTGGTTGATTTGCTGTGTGCCGTGATAAAGTCCCGTCGTATCCCCGAGGCCCACCGTATTGGTGGTCGAAAACAGTCGAAATGCCGTATGCGGTGTGATAATCCGGTTTTGGTCAAGAAGCGTTAGACGACCTGCCGATTCCAAAATGCGCTGAATGACAAACATCACATCCGGACGACCAGCATCATATTCATCAAAGGTCAGCGCAACCGGGTTTTGCAAGGCCCATGGTAATAATCCTTCGCGAAATTCTGTGATCTGTTTGCCATCTTTTAGGACAATCGCGTCCTTACCGACCAAATCGATCCGCGAGACATGACTATCCAGATTGATACGCACCAAGGGCCAGTTAAGGCGAGCGGCCACCTGTTCGATATGGGTAGATTTACCTGTCCCGTGATATCCCTGCACCATGACACGACGGTTATAGGCAAAGCCCGCACAGATGGCCCGGGTGGTTTGGTCGTCAAACAAATAGGCCTCGTCAATTTCCGGGACATATTCGCTCGTCTTGGAAAAGGCGGGCACATCCATATCAAAATCCACGCCAAAAGTTTCTCTGGCGGAAATCGTTGTATCCGGTTTTAATATCGGGAATTTATTATCGCTCATAATTCACTTTCTAATCTGGCCAAGCCTATAGCCAATTTGCCAAGGATTTCCAAGCCGATCATTTAAACACATAGAGACGTTGCGCTGTAAAGGATAGGACAGCCCAAATAGAGAAATATGATAGGGCAATCAACCATGGATATAGGGACGTGAAACGTAATCCCGCCTCAAGCCAAAGATAGTTAAAAACCACGCCAACGGCTTGTAAAATTAAATAGCGTGTCATGGCATTATTGACATTAGCCTTAGAGTTAAAAATCCAAAGGTAGGCTAAGCAAAAAGAGATGGCTGTGGCCAAAACATAAAAGAAAATATTCACCTGACGGGGAGGCCAAGACATGAGGTCTGTTCCAAACCATACACCGCCCACATAAAGTCCCACTGTTGCGCTGCCAGCGAGAAGAAAACGTCCAAATTGGCTCATTTAGCCAAGCTCGGTTGTTTTAAGAACCTTATAAGCTTTGACAACGCGCTGGAAACTTTCTTCTGTATTGCGGTCACCCTGATTGGCATCCGGGTGGAGCTGTTTCACCAATTGAGTATAACGCTTTCTCACATCCGCTTTGGTTGCCGTTTCATCAAGTCCCATATCATTGAGCGCCTTGATCTGCATTTTTGATAGGCGCCGACGCGGCTGTTCGGCGATATCATTATCGCCATTGCCGAAAATACCGTAACCTTCAGCGGTGGAAGCCGTTGTGCCCGCTTTGGAGTTTTTGCGGGCTTTGGCGCGTTCACCCGTATTTTTACGCACATCCCAGGTTGGCCTGTGGCCATGACGGGCGCCGGCCTGCCATTCATGAATGTCATCATCTGACATACCGGCAAAAAAGTTCCAGTTTTTATTATATTCGCGAGCATGGGCCGTGCAAAAATTATAATATTCTCTAAGACGGTCCGGGCTTTTGGGGGCTTTACAGCCGCCCATATTGACACAGCCAGCCCAATCGCATTCACGTTGATCGTCGGGCTGTTTCTTTTTCTTGCCCTTATTGACACGAATATCGATGCCTTTGGGTTTATAGCTGTAATTCTCGGCCATAGGTCCTATATATACTGCAAAGGTAAAGGATTGACGTAAATGGGCATTATCGCGACAGCAATCAAGGAAAAACTGACAAAAGCTTTCAATCCGTCGCAGCTCGAGGTGATTGATGAAAGTCATAAGCACGCAGGCCATGCCGGTGCACAAAATCACGCCGCTGAGCATGGCGCCGGGGAAAGCCATTTCTCGGTGAAAATTACGAGTGAAAGTTTCGCGGGCATGTCGCGGCTTGAGAAACATCGTGCCGTGATGGAGGTTTTATCGGAAGAAATGCCTAAAATTCATGCCTTTAGATTGAGCGCTCAACTTCCTGAATAGTCGCAGATTAACTGCTATCATGCCTTGTCATGATAGGTTCATTATATGAAGATTAAAAGACGGGGTCATTAGAACAGGGGAGTATTATGACTCGCAAACATTTTTTTACATCCATTTCAGTTTTAGCACTGTGCGCAGTAGCGCTTCCGGCTCACGCTCAGGACTCGGGCCTTTATGCCAATGTTGGCATAACCTTGGTATCGATTGACACGCAAGCCACAACAATTTCAGATCAAGGCGTATCTGCCACATTGTCTGAACAGAGTATTGATGCGTTGGCTTTCACAGGGCGTGTTGGCTATCGTATTTTTGACTATTTAGCAATCGAAGGAGAAGCAGGTTTTGGTCTAAGCGGGGATAGTGTGAATGAGTCCGTTCCTGTTACTGCAAATACCCCGTTAGGGACCTTCTCGGCCAATGCTGACACCACAATCGACGCTGATATAGATGACTATTTCGGTGTCTTTGCGAGAGGTATCTTACCCGTCAGTGATCAATTCGAGCTTCATGCTCGTTTAGGGTATGGGACAGCATCAGCCAGTCTGGACGCGACCGCCACGATCCCAAATTTAGGAAGTGCAAGCGCTAGCGAAAGCGACAGCATAGACGGTATAGCCTACGGTATAGGCGGCCAGTACAACTTTTCTGGACAGCATGGCATTAGGTTTGACTTTGCTGCGATTGACGGCGATACCACCGCCAATATTTTGACCGGAACATACGTCTTTAATTTTTAAACAAAGATGCGGCGCTTATTGCGCCGCGCTTTCCACCGCTTCCATAACTCTGAGCAAATTCCCGCCCCAGATTTTACCAATATCCTCTTCGCTATAGCCGCGCCGGGCAAGTTCCTCTGTTACATTGGTCGTGAGAGACACATCTTCCCAACCCGCCAGTCCTCCGCCCCCATCAAAGTCCGAGGCGATCCCCACATGGTCGATCCCTGCGACTTTCACGGCATGATCAATATGATCGGCTAGGTCTGAGACATTGGCACGGGGGGCGATGTCCCACATGCCTTTTAGGCGTTTAAAATATTCTGCGCGTTTTTCTGCACTGGCTTGACCGCGCTGCGCCGATGTTTCCATCCCCATCTCTTTACGAAGATTATTACGAAATTCGGCCTGTTCCGGCGTATAGACTTTCACGTAAGCATCCAGAGCGACGATCTGAACAACGCCGCCGACATCGCGAAACTTTCGTAACTGTTCGTCATCCACATTGCGTGGACTATCGGCGACGGCTTTCACCCCGGAATGCGAGGCGATGATAGGTGTTTTGGAATAGTCAGCCGCCTGCATCATGGTCTCTTTGCCCGCATGAGACAAATCCACCAAAACACCATATCTATTTAATTTATCGATGAGTTCCCGGCCCAGATCAGATAGTCCATTATGGCGGGGTCCCTTATCGCGCTGCAGATTAAGGTTGGAGCTATCGCCAAATTGGTTATGCCCAAAATGAGTAAGGCCCACATAGCGCACACCGCGATCCGCCCAGTTTTTCAGATCATCTGTCGACGGACCAAGCGGATAGGCATTTTCCATTCCTACTAAAACGGCATGTTTACCGTCTGAGACGATACGGCGAACATCTCCTGCAGTTTTGGCAAGTGCCACCCGGTCTGAATATTGTTTCACATAAGCCTCAATGGCCGACATTCTGGTTTGGGCAATGGTAAGCGCAGTCTCATAGCCTGTGTCCGTCAAATCGCCTTGCGGTGTATAGACAATGTAAAAGGCGGCATCGAGGCGGCCTTGATCCAGCTTGCCGAGATCCACTTGTAATTCAGTCTGAGTGCCGGGATCAATCGCCTTCATATAGTCGAGCGGAATATCCACATGGGTATCAAGCGTCAGGGTTTTATTGTGCAGAGCGCCAATATCAATGTCAGCGACTTTAACCTCGCTCGTATCTTCAGCGCTGCAAGCTAACAATGAAAGCGCCAAAAACCCCGAAATAAAAAAACGCATAGTGATCTCCTTTAAGGCCCAAACAAACTGCCAGATTTTTTGAGCCTTTCAAGAGCGTATATATATTGCGCCGAACTATTCTTCGCGATTAAATAAAGCCGTGGCCGCGCTAACCATCGCTTCCGTGCCAATCTTGATTGAGGGTTCGGGCTCGACCTTGAAATAAGGGGAATGATGCGAAGCTGCCGTGTCTAAGTCGTCTTTGTCAGTACCCCCAACAACAAAATAGACGCCTTTCACACCCGACTCAGGCGTGATAAAATAGGCAAAATCTTCTGCGCCCATCCCTTCACGAATTTGAGGCTGCAGCACATCCTCGCCCATAGCTTCAGACAATGCCTCTTTCACGAAAAGTGCCGTCTCCGTGTCATTCACAGTTGGCGGTGTTGTTTGTGTTTTTGATCGCACGACTTTCGGGATTTTATCTTCTGGCACGCCCATGGAATAAGCGACCCCTTTGGCGACACGATCTATGCCGTCTAAGAGTTGCGTACGCACTTTGGGATCGTCACTTCGCACCGTGAGCTGTAGATGCACCTCTTCACCGATAATATTATGTTTGCTGCCGCCATGGATGGCCCCGACCGTAATCACACCCGGATCAAGTGGGGCAATGCTACGAGAGACAATAGTTTGCAGTGAGACCACAATCTGTGAGGCGATTAAGACCGGATCAATGCCGCGATGCGGCGAAGCACCATGCGCACCGACACCGTAGACATAGATATCGACACTATCCGAGCTGGAATAAGCGGCGGCCTCCGGTACAACAATTTTGCCTGCCTCACCTTGCGCCCAGACATGAAAGGCCAGAGCATAGTCAGGCTTAGGGAAACGGGTATAGAGACCGTCTTCGAGCATTTTGCGCGCGCCTGATATTTTCTCCTCAGCCGGCTGCACGATTAAAACCAGCGTACCCGACCAATGATCGCGGCTATCCATCATTTGCTTGGCCGTGCCCACAAGCGAGGTAATATGCACGTCATGACCACAGGCATGCATGACAGGCTTTTCTACGCCGTCCACATCCACTTGTGTGGCCTTTGAAGCATAAGACAGGCCACTTTTTTCCTCAACCGGCAGACCGTCACTATCGGCACGCAACATAATGGTCGGGCCGTCACCATTTTCTAACACGGCCACAACACCCGTTTCGCCGACACCGTTAGTCACGTCATAGCCGAGCGCTTCGAGTTCTTCGGCCATACGATCCGCCGTTTTATGCTCTATCAAAGACAGTTCAGGATTTTGATGAAAGTGAACAAAGAGATCTTTGAGGTGGCTGTCATAATGAGACGCGATAGAGTCTGATAAATCCGCATCCACATTATGTGCGCTAGCACCGGTGCATAACAAAAGACCTAAGGTCAAATATCCCGTGAGTTTTTTCATGGCAATCTCCCTTTGCGCCTACAATGGCGCTCAATAAGAGCTTTGCCAAGGGACTTAGCGCAAGACGGGAAAAGGCCTGTTTATCAGGCCGCCTTTGCTTGTTTTATCAAAGCGACCGATAAATCCTGCCAATTGGGATTACGCGAAGAAATCAAGCGGTCGAGCCATTCACGCGAGGCTGTCTTAAGAGCTTTCGCCCGCGTTTTAGCTTTAAGTACGCAATCATAGGCCTCCACATAAACCAACTGATCGATACGGAAACGATCATCACGCAACTTCCCGGATTTATGTTGCTTCAAGCGTGTCGGGAGATCGCTCGCGGCGTCAATAAAAATGGGACCGTTCGTGTTACCGGCCAGAATATATACGATATGTGCGTTCTGTGTCATGAGAACAAAAATAGAACATATAGAGTTAATATACCGTTAAAATCCACATTAACATGTGTCTAACATACGGTCACATTCCTGTAATGTTAGCGTCAGGCTGCGGTAAGGTTTTCGCTGTGGTCTTCACGACCAATAGGCGTCCATCAGTGAAATCAATGCTTTCTCATTTAAATCAAATTCGCCATCTGAATGGGAAATCGCGGCTAAACCATCTTTGATGTCCGACCTCCTATACCCCTTAGATAGCCGCAAAAAAAGAGATTGAATATCCGCCAAACGCTCAGGGCCGTTATATTGTTCCGTTATCCGCTGTCGATTATCCCGCAGCCAGCTCTCAAGTTCCGGGAGCGTTAGCTTATCATCATCGGGTAGTAAAATCTGGGCGGCATGAGCAAATTTTTTCACTTCTATATCGGGCAATTTTTCATCCGCCAAAGCCCCAAGAGCTAGGAGGGTTAAAAGATCAAAAGTTCGGGCAGACAGCACCTAATTTATGCCTTTCGCCAGCTTGAGCCGTCCGGGCCGGTTTCTATGGCGATGCCCTCAGATTGCAGTTCATCACGGATGGTATCGGAGCGCGCGAACAGCTCCCCCATTTTGGCTTTATCGCCGGCTTTTTTCGCTGCAATGGCATCGGAACGGGCCGCGTCATAGTCTTTGACGAGCTGATCATATTTGTCTGTGTCCATCCCGCCCTTGAACCACGCTTCCGGGTCTTTTTG
>CAZPLJ010000020.1:26015-39242 GCA_964587545.1 uncultured Caulobacterales bacterium
GGCGCGGCCCAACCCACCCCGTCAAGTGGGGGTTTCCAGAGGACAAAATCAGCGGCGTTTTTCTTCCGTGCCACCTCGCCCTCGCCCACGCGATCCCCGCCGCGCAAGTTTTCAAGCGTGTTTCCAGATAGCTTGCCATAGTCCTCATAGCTTGAGACATCAAAGAAGACATGGCCGTCGCTGACATAGGCATGGCCTTTATCAATTAAGCCCTCAATCATCTCAATCATATGCGGGATATGTTCGGTACATTTGGGTTGATGGTCCGGCGGCAAGCAACCCAGCGCCGCTAAATCCTCATTATAGATACGGGCATATTTCTCTGTGATCTCGGAGATCGGCACATCCAACTCTTTAGCGGCCGCGATAATTTTATCATCCACATCCGTGATGTTACGCGCATAGACGACATTATCCTTGCCGTAGATATGCCGGAGCACCCGGTAAAGCACATCCGCGACGACAGCGGCGCGCGCATTACCAATATGGGCGTAAGAATAGACCGTTGGACCGCAATTATACATCGTCACGCGGGTGGCGTCCTGAGGTTTGAAAACCTCCTTCTTTCGCGTGAGCGAATTATAAAGCGTGAGTTCAGTCATGGCTTTCTTTTGTCATTGAGGAATTTACGAAACCGTAAATATTTAAAGACGTTTGCGTAATTCCGTCTTTCACCCTGTCATTTCGGCTGTCCTTAGAAAAACAAATCCCATATGTCTATGACCTATGACCCGTAACACACTTATTGCGTTTATCCTCGTTGGCATTGGCATGGCGGTCGCCATATACAAAGCCGCCCAGCCCGATGTCGGATTGCTTAAATTTAAAGTCAAAGGCAATCTGGCTTACGGATATGGATACACAGACGCACGCTCTGTGCATCAGGTTAGCCAATTTCTAGATGAGAACCCGCACGTTGACACATTGGTATTGGGAAAGATTTCAGGAACCCATGACGCGGATATGAATATTCGACTGGCGCGCCATATTCGCAAATTGGGCTTGAATACCCATTTGCAAAAAGGGAGCTATATCGCCTCCGGGGGCGTTGATTTATTTCTCGCTGGTGTTGAGCGGACAATGGATTGTGGCGCCTTTATCGGGGTTCATGCCTGGTCCATAGGAGGAGCGCGCGACACGATCCGTATTTCGCCCAATGATATTGGGTGGGATGACCGGCAAAAATATCATGAAAAATTCTTGCGCGACATGGGTATTGATCCAAGCTTTTACGCGTTTACACGCGCTGCCGCCGAGCCGGAAGATCTACATTATTTGACCGCAGCCGAAATTAAACATTTCGGGATTCTCACCGAGGCGCTTGAATGCGGATAGTCAAATGGGGGGCTGCAATCGGGTTTATTATAACGATCTTGACCGGATTTATCCCAATGACGGTCTCAGTATCCGGAAACATGGCGGTTGATGCGTGCAGGAATACGTGGTGCGATTTACCAGCAGCCGGTTGGCCCAAAGCCTATATAGTTGATAACCCGAATACCTCCCCAGCTGATTCAGCAAGTTGGCAAGGTGTCTGGATGGGTATCGATTATTTCAAGCCGCTAGCATTTCTAATGGATTGGGTCGCTTTATCGATGATCGGATATTTTATCCAAACGCGTGGACGTAATCTTATGAATATGTTTCGAAACTAATCATCTACTATACGAATTTGTGACTAGTATTTGTTAGCATACTTCCTGTATAAGGCGCGCCATGACTGAAACACCCAAATTAAAGGCTGTTGCCAATTCGCCTCGCCCGTCGCGTGAAGAAGCCATGGAGGCTGTGCGCACATTAATCGCCTGGGCCGGGGATGATCCCACACGCGAAGGATTGATTGATACGCCTCGCCGTGTGGTCGATGCCTATAAAGAGTGGTTTAGCGGCTATGACCGTGACCCGATCAAAGAATTATCGCGCACTTTTGAAGATGTGTCGGGCTATGATGATATGGTCATTTTGCGCGAGATCGACATTGAGAGCCATTGCGAACATCATATTGCGCCCTTTTTGGGAACGGCCTTTGTCGCTTATCTTCCAACTGACAAAGTCGTCGGTATTTCAAAACTTGTGAAAGTCGTTGAGATTTTTGCCCGCCGCATGCAGACGCAAGAAACTATGACGGCGCAGATTGCAGACGCGATTGATACGGCGCTCAAACCTCGCGGAACCGCCATTATGATTGATGCTAAACATCAATGTATGACGACGCGCGGCGTCCATCACCCTAATGTGGCCACGGTGACTACACAATTTACGGGCGAATTTAAAACCAATCCGGCTCTACAGGACCGGTTTTTAAAGCTTATTGGTAAGTCTTAAGCGGGTAAAACTTTAAACAAGATGACCTTCGATAATAAAATCGGGAGCGCCAACACCTGCACAGCCCAGTCTTTCATCTCGGATCGGAAACCATTCGGTTATGGCCCGAGCCCGTAACTTCGTCGTATTGCGCTCAAACCAATCCTTCTTGGAATTTTTATCAGAAGACGGAAACTCTGCTTCATTCGTCCATGGGAATTTGGCATGAAGGTCTTGTACGTCCGGATCTGATTTAAAATCTTCAAAATAAGACCGGTACTCATCCAACCGATCAAATTCAAATCCTTTTTCAGGCCAGTCCATCTGCGGAAAATTAGACGGGACTGATTTTGTAAATGTCCGTCCTATGGGTGAACAAAATTGCCCGCATATAAATTTAAAATAATATCCCGTATTGGGCTGTAGGTTTTTTGCGATCACTTTCACACAATGATCATATTTCGGGCCAGTGTGACAAAGGCCAATATCCACAACATTGTCAAAGCTTTCGCTGTCGGCAATCATCCACATAACGGGCACTTGATGGGCAAATGCATTGATACGCGTCCATAAAACAACATCATGCGATCCCGGATCTCCACTCGCGATACCTTGGGCAAAAATTTCGCTGTTTAATTTGGCATCACCGCGCGTCAGAGAGCTCGCCATCATCTCGAGTTGATCGACAATATTTGGGGTGTGCGAATCACTTAACATAGGCAATGCGTACAAAATACGTATTGTCTATACAAGGCGTTATTTCATGTATTTTTATTACCCGCTTTAGTTGTTTTTTTGTAAAAAATTCAAACCCGATTTTATCCTATAGGCTCTGGATTCATAATATTTGGAGTTGCAGCAATCTGGACTTTTTACAGAGCATTTGACGTTTGCGCATGACCTCCCGTTTAAATCCTATCGCAGTGCGGGTTGGCGGCCAAAAGGCCGGGGGTCACATAATTATTGCGCCTCTATTCTCCAAACCTGGGATCTCCTTAAAAGATAAGCCGAGCATCAGAAAACAGGGGTAATGGCGGGTGAAACCCGCCATTTGTAAAATTAAAGTGCGATCGCGTTGACGATCTTGACCTGATCAATGGCTTCGATCTGGTCCTGGACTTTGGCCGGAACGGGCTCGTCCACGGCAACAAGACAAACGGCTTCTTCTTCACCATTATCCATACGTCCAAGCGAGAACGTCGCGATATTGATCTTGTTCTCACCTAATATTTGACCCAAGGATCCGATAAAGCCGGGCTTATCCTCATTGCGAACATAGAGCATATGCGACGCAAACCCAGCACTCATAGGCACGCCAAAGAGGCGCGTGATGCGCGGCTCGCCCCGGTGAATACCACCGCTCGCCACAAATTTGCGTTTACCTGTATCAAGGGTGATTTTAAGAAGACTGTCCCGAGCCCGCTCAGCCACCAAGCTTTCCTTGACCTCGATACCGCGGTCTTTGGCAATACCCGGAGCCGAGACCATATTGGCTTCCGGCATGGTTGAGGCCAAAAGACCCGACAGCGCGGCCGCCGTCATGGGCTTAGTATTAAACTCAGAGACAGGGCCTTGATAGGTCAGCTCAACCGACTTGACGGGCGCGCGTAAAAGCTGCCCTAATAGTCGGCCCAGCTTGTCCATCAAATCCACAAACGGTTTTAGACGCGGGGCTTCCTCAGCCGAAATAGACGGGGTGTTTAACGCGTTGGTCACAGCCCCCGTCAGGAGATAATCCGACATTTGCTCGGCGATTTGCACGGCCACATTTTCTTGGGCTTCCAAAGTGGAGGCGCCCAAATGCGGTGTGGCAATAAAGTTAGTTGTGCCAAACAAAATATTTTCTTTAGCGGGCTCAACTTCAAACACATCCAGAGCGGCTGCGCGAACATGACCGCTTTCAAGCGCCTCTTTTAAGGCCTCTTCATCAACCAGACCACCACGGGCGCAATTGACAATAACGACCCCTTTTTTGGACATGGCAAGCCGCTCTTTTGAGACAATACCCCGTGTGCTTTCTACTAAAGGCGTATGCAGAGTGATAAAGTCAGACCGTTTGAAAATATCATCTAACTCGACCTTTTCAATGCCCAGCTCTAACGCCCTTTCCTGAGTGAGGTAAGGATCAAAGCCAATCACCTTCATCTTGAGGCCTAAGGCACGTTCAATCACAAGAGCGCCAATATTCCCGCAACCGATCACGCCAAGCGTTTTATTATAAAGCTCAACCCCCTTATAATCAGATTTGGGCCATTCGCCATTTTGGGTGCGTTCAGAGGCCTTGGGGATTTGACGCGCGGCGGCGAAAATCATCGCAATCGTATGCTCCGCCGTGGTTATCGCATTGCCAAATGGCGTGTTCATCACGACCACACCTTTGGCGGTGGCTGCGACCTTATCGATATTATCCGTCCCGATACCGGCGCGACCAATCACTTTCAGATTGTCAGCATACGCAATAATCTCGCCGTCAGGACGTGTCGACGAGCGGACTGCCAGACCGTCATATTCCGGAATGATTTTGATCAACTCTTCTTTGGAAAGACCCGTAATGACGTCGACATCAACGCCGCGGTTTTTAAAAACCTCCGCGGCGGAAACGGACATTTTATCAGCAATTAAAACTTTAGGCATTGGTCAACTCCGCAATCATGGTTTCAAAAGCCCATTCCAGCCATGGAATAAGAGCTTCGAGATCGGATTTCTCGATCAGGCCTGAGGCCCAGATACGAAATCCCGGAGGTGCCGTGCGATAAGAGCCGAAATCAAGGGCGACATTTTCGTCACCTAGAAGTTTCACAATTGACTTGGCGAAAGCGGATTGCGCGTCCTTCTCAAGAGCCGTCACGCGCGGGTCAACGATTTTCATGCAGACACCCGTGTTCGAGCGCTCATCAGGATTAGAGGCAAGGTTCTCAATCCAGTCAGTTTTGGCAATCCAGTCCCATAAGACTTGCGCGTTAGCGTCAGCCCGGCCGTGTAGCCAGCTAAGCCCGCCTTTTTCTTTGACCCAATTAAGGGTCTCCAAATGATCTTCGGCACACATAAGCGACGGCGTGTTAATGGTGGAGCCTTCAAACAGGGCCTCATTTAATTTGCCGCCTTTGGTCATGCGGAAAATTTTTGGCATCGGCCAAGGCGGTGTGTAGCTCTCAAGTCGCGCGACAGCGCGCGGGCTTAAAATGATCATGCCATGTGCGGCTTCACCGCCCATATTTTTCTGCCAGCTATAGGTGGTGACATCGAGCTTGTCCCAATCCAATGCTTGCGCGAAGGCCGCAGACGTAGCGTCACAAATTGTGATGCCGTCCCGGTCTGCGGGAATAAAATCGGCATTAGGCACACGAATGCCCGCTGTTGTGCCGTTCCAGGTAAAGACGAGATCGCGATCTCCGCTATAGTCGTGAAGCGGTGGCAACTGATCATATTCAGCGCGCAAGATACGCACATCCTCTAATGGTAACTGCCCTTCGGCATCCGTGATCCAGGCAAAGCCAAAATTTTCCCAAGCCGCCACATCAACACCGCGTGGGCCAAGCATGGACCACATAGCCATTTCAACTGCACCGGTATCAGAGGCGGGAACGATTGCGATTTTATAATCGTCAGGCACTTCTAGTACCTCACGTGTTGTATCAATCACGTCTTTAAGGACTTTTTTGCCTAAAGCCGAGCGGTGCGAGCGCCCAAGAGCTGGATTATCTTTAAGGAAGTCAGGCGTCCAACCGGGACGCTTTTTAGTAGGGCCCGCAGAAAAACGCGGATCAGCCGGCTTGATCGCCGGTTTAGGTGGTATAGTCATGTCATCTCCATTCGCGGCGTTTTTGTACCGCAATCAAAGTAGCTGTGGTGGGACAGCAAACCCACGGCCCCCTTAAGGGAGATGATGGATGTGGTCAAGTGAGACTAATTTTTCGATTCAATTTATTTTAAGGCCTCAAGCGTATGATGCCCTCAAAGGGGTAAAAAATGAACGATCAAATCGTCATCAAACAAAATAGAATAGCCATATTTATAATAACCCTGTGTTGTGCCGGGGCGACATGGTTGGGATATCAGTGGGTCTATCCCCATGAAATATTTGCGTCTCTGCTTGAGGGTGGAAGGGATGGACAAATATCTTTTTTTACAATTTTGATGGGCTTTTTTACATTTATGGGTGTCATTGGTTTTTTTATTCCCTTCCGTAAAATTGTTATCGATCACCAAGGCATATCCAACCAAGAATTCGGTAATAAATATTTTGTCCCATGGCGCGACTTTGTTGGCTTAGCGAAACAGGGCGACACCTTAATATTACAAACTCATAGTGGCCCTCTGAAAATTGGTGTCGGACAGTTCGCCAATAATAAAATACTAAACGCCATTGCTACCTTTTACGTCCCAAAACAAACGACGCGTCCGTCCGGACGTATTTTTGGCCAATAATAGCTATCCCAATATAACCCTAAACATTGCAATATTGACAGAGGCGCTTGTAGGGCTCATCCTTGGGCATGGGTCAATCAATTGATTATATCCCAAAATCTGAGGTCCGACGCCTCGCGCGAAGATCGGATCTATGGGGCGCGTGGCTCACCTTTCATGTCTGGGCCGTTATCGCACTCGCGATAGCCGCTTTTATCCTATGTCCGCATCCGCTGGTCTTTATCGCAAGCTTTCTCATCATCGGCTCGCGCCAACATGGCATGGCGATTTTAATGCATGATGCCGCGCACGGGGTTTTATTTAAAACCAAGCGCGTCAATGAATGGGTTGGTAAATATCTACTGGCCGCCCCTTACGGCGGCGATTTGCTGGCCTATCGCCATTATCACCTCAAACATCACCGCTTTACACAGTCTGAAGATGATCCCGATCTTCCTTTGTCTTCGAAATTCCCGACAAGCAAAGCCAGCCTTATGCGCAAATTTACGCGCGACATTACGGGGCGCACATTTTTACGCATTCGGTTAGCCACCCTAAAAATGCGTAGCTCCGGCTCAAATCTTGTCGGATCTGAGGCCTTTCAGAAAACATCACCTGTGCCCTATCTGATTAGTAACGCCCTATTGCTTGGGCTATTTTTCCTGATCGGTCATCCTTGGCTATTTTTAACGCTGTGGTTACTGCCTTTATGGACATGGTTTTTTGCCGTGCTGCGCCTGCGAAATATTGCCGAACATGCACTCACCACGACGGATGACAACCCCCTCACCCATGCCCGCACCACCAAAACCAATATCATTGAGCGTATTTTCCTTGCGCCTTATTGGGTCAATTTTCATGTCGAGCATCATGCCTATATGTTTGTGCCCTGTTTTCGCTTGAAAGCTCTACATGAGACTATGATCAAAAACGGGCATTCAGATGAAATGGAGCTTCGGTCACATTATACGTCGATTGTGAAATTGGCCGCAAGTTAGGACAATCGTTACAACGAGAATAGACACCCTAATGAAAATCACGACTTGGAAATAACTTCTTGGCTTGCTCTCTTGGGTGTCGCGCGCCGCCGCTTGATGAATAATAGGTTGAAATGTTTTGCTTTTGCGGATGTGGAACAGCGGGTCGGGCGGTTTTGTCGGTCATGGGCCTGTCTCTAAGCGGAATGGGGTTCTTCGCCTCATCCGGATTATCACGCGTTGGGTCAATGATGTCGCCATGCGCTGCTGGATCACCTAGCGTGTCGAGTAGATAAGACATGTCCTCAATGTCATTAGCCACAACATGGGTGACAATACCTTCGCGCTGAAGCTTGCCGCGGATTTTCAAAAGTCGTCCTTGCATCACGGTCTTTCGATATTTTTCAAACATGTTGGGCCAAACAACAATATTGGAAACCCCTGTATCATCTTCGAGGGTAATAAAAATAACGCCGCTTGCCGTACCGGGACGTTGGCGCGTGATGACTAACCCAGCCACGATAACTCGACTCCCGTCAGCTGTGTCCCGAATATCTGAATGTAAGGTTCGGGACCCAATAGATGTCTTCAACAGACTGATCGGGTGCTCGCGTAACGTCAGGCGGGTTGAGACATAATCCGCGAACACTTTTTCCGGCAGGCTCATCTCCGGGAGATTGGCCGCAATCAAGGAGAAACCTTCGCCCGTGTCTTCAAAAAGCGGCAGCGGTTTTTCACCGCCCAGGCCTTTCACGTCCCAGAGAGCTTCACGCCGCGACAAATCATGGCTGGCAAAGGCATCCGCTTCCGCAAGCTTGGATAAGGCGCGCCGACCCAATCCGGCTCGTCGCCATATGGCGTCGACAGACCGGTAGCCATTTCCGCGCGCAGCCGTGAGCCATTGACCATCGTCTTCTTTAAAGCCTTTGATTTGACGAAAGCCCAACCTCACCGCCAAGGTTCCATTACCGGCGGGTTCTAACACATTGTCCCAATAAGAGCGCTCAACACAAATAGGTTTGACGTCTACACCATGTTCGCGCGCATCTCTGACAAGTTGGGCAGGGGCATAAAAGCCCATGGGCTGTGAGTTAAGAATGGCGCAACAAAAAATCTCCGGGTGATGACATTTGAGCCAACTGGACGCGTAAACCAGCAAGGCAAAACTGGCCGCATGGCTTTCGGGGAAACCGTAACCGGAAAAGCCTTGTAACTGCCGAAAGACAGCGTCTGCAAATTCCGGATCATATCCATTGTTTAGGCAGCCCTCAATAAAGCGCTCTTTGAAATCAATGACAGTGCCGTTTCCCCGAAATGTCCCAAGTGCCCGGCGAAGCTGATCCGCTTCTGCGGGCGAAAAGCCCGCCGCGACGCTGGCAATCTGCATAGCCTGTTCCTGAAAAAGTGGCACGCCAAGGGTTTTCCCAAGAACCGGCTCAAGAGCTTTAGACGGAAAGCTAACGGGCTCTTCGCCCCGACGGCGTTTGATATAGGGATGCACCATATCGCCTTGAATGGGACCAGGACGGATAATGGCAACTTCAATCACCAGATCATAAAAAGTCCGAGGTCGCATACGCGGCAGGAAATTCATCTGAGCCCGGCTTTCAACTTGAAACACACCTACCGTGTCCGCAATGCAGAGCATGTCATAGACCTCAGGGTCTTCTTGCGGGATAGTGGCCAGTGTGTAGTCCTGTCCTTTCCAGCGCGAGAGTAGATCAAGACCTTTGCGTAGACAGCTCAACATGCCCAGCGCAAGCACATCCACTTTGAGCATGCCTAAAACATCAATGTCATCCTTGTCCCATTCAATGATGGTTCGGTCTTCCATGGCCGCATTTTCAATCGGGCATAGCTCATCAAGCCGCCCTCGCGTGATCACAAACCCGCCCACATGTTGGGACAAATGCCGCGGAAATCCCATAATCTCATGGGTCAGTTCTAATGTCTGGCGCAAGCGCCGATCATTTAAATCAAGACCTGCTGACGCCACCCGAGCAACTGATATCTCTTTGCTCGACCAGCCCCAGACCTGAGAGGAGAGTGCTGTGACAACGTCGTTTGAGAGACCCATGGCCTTGCCCACTTCACGGATCGCCCCGCGCGAACGAAAATGTGAAACCGTTGAACATATGCCTGCGCGGTGACGGCCATATTTTTCGTAAATATGCTGGATGACTTCCTCGCGGCGTTCATGCTCAAAATCCACATCAATATCCGGAGGTTCATTTCTGACCTCCGAGATAAATCTTTCAAACACCATGGAGATTGTTTCAGGAGATGCTTCAGTAATGCCGAGCGCGTAACAAATAACGGAATTTGCCGCCGACCCGCGCCCCTGACATAAAATATTTTTAGATCGGGCAAAGGTAACAACATCATGCACGGTTAGAAAATAGCGCGCATAGTCGAGCTCCCGAATGACCCGCATTTCTTTTTCGACCATGGCCTGCACCCGAAGCGGCACACCGTCGGGATAGCGCCATTTAAGGCCTATATCTGTCAGCTGTCGAAGACGTTCATTCGGGGCTTGTCCCTCCGTGATTTCATCAGGATATTCATAACGAAGCTCATCTAGAGAAAAAGTGCAGGCGTCCGCAATTTTGACTGTGTTAGTAATCGCCTCTGGATGGTCCTTATAAAGTCGGCGCATTTCAAATTCGGATTTAAGCCGTCGCTCGCTATTGGGCAGGGCCGCTCGGCCAAGCCTATCGATGGTGGTTTTTTCTCGAATGCAGGACAAGACATCCGCTAATCGCCGCCGGGAGCCTTTATGCATCAGAACATTACCTATGGCGACTAAGGGGATATCAAGGGTTTGAGCGAGCTCTGCCCGTTTTGAAAAATGCATTGCGTCCCGCCCATCATAGGCGGGAGTCATGCCTAGATAAATGTTGGGGGTATAGGGCTTCAATTGTGAAATAGTGCGGACATCAATATCGCCAGCTATGATCAGAATACAGTCTTGCGCCCATTTGGAGATATCTTTGAGGTAAAGCTCGCATTTCCCTTTGGATGTTCGGCGTTTGCCGAGGGTCAACAAGCGGCATAAGTTGCCATAAGCGTGACGGTTTTTAGGATAAGCCAATATGTCCGGGCCGTCTTGGAGCTTGAGCCTAACACCAATGATATATTTGATGTCGAGCTCCTTGGCGGCGGCATGGGCGCGAACAATGCCGGCAAATGTATTGGTGTCAGTCATCGCAACCGCTGACAACCCTAACTCGGCAGCCTTGCTGACCAGCTCAGACGGATGCGACGCGCCGATGAGGAAGGTAAAATTACTTATCGTGTTAAGTTCTGCATAGGCCATGGCAATTACACGAACCGACCCGCTACAAACCATTCCGGTGGATCACCGCCGGGATAAGTCATGAGCCAAAGACATTGACCACTATCGGTTAGGGTTTTCCAATAATCTCTTTGACGCAGGTCTCGTAAAAGCCACCAGGGCGGGGCGAGCCGTTCAGGGCCTATGGCTGAGACCGTATTGTAAGCTTGCCTGCGCCATTCAAAGGCAAGAGGTGGCCGACCGGCTTTTAATGTGCGCAACCGTTCAGGTTTTTCAAATACCCGAAAGGGGCGCGGCCGGTGTGCCCGGCTCCAATCCCCAGAGTTTTGTGTCGCGGCTTCAACCGTAGAAAATTCTAATTCCGGCACATGATAGTCTTGCGGGATAAACCGCCTGACCCGGTCAAAGCCCAACCGATTACCAAGCGTGGACATAAGCTGATCAAAATCTTCCGCTTTGGCAGAAACTTCACCGCCTAAAATTTTTTGCCGGGGTTTTACAGGCTCTAAGCGTTTGGCAACCAATCGAAACCAATCTGCGCCAAATTCTATTTTTAGCTTCTCCAGCGGTTTTGCATATTGCTGAAGCAAGGGGCCAGTTTGATTATTGGGCCGGGTAAAACCAATAGACAGATTATGATCGCCCGTATCAACACAACGCACGGTCAGCTCAAATCGCCGGGCGCCCGTCTGCGCCTTTTGTAAACGAGAGCAAACGGGCCCGGCCAAACGAGATAAAACCTCATTTAAATCAGACAATCGCCCAATAGGTGCAGGCAAGGTCATGCGAGCGGCATAAATAGGGTCTGCGGCCTGAGGAGAAATGGGGTCAGGCCTATGGCCTAAAGCCAGAGATAGGCGAGACGTTAATTCCAAACCAAAGCGCCGGGCCAGCTCTGATGATTTGCGCCCATATAAATCTCCAATGGTTTTAAGCCCTGTGCGTCTTAGGCTGATGTCAGTTTTTGGATCGATAGCAAGGGCGGCGAGCGGTAAGGACTTTATCCCCTCTCGCGTTTGACCGTGAGGGATAATCGCAATGTCAGTGCTCGCAAACCGCGCCAAAGCCCAAGAGGCGCCTTTCGTATCGGAAATGGCAATGCGGGAGATAATCTGTTGATCGGAAAATTGAGCAAAAGCGTGCTCTCCCATTATCTGTTCCCCGCCAAAAAGATGCGCGCAGCCTGTAATATCCAGATAAAGACCGTCCGGGGGATCCAACGCGACCTGCGGGGATAATGTGTCGGACCAACGCCAAAGCGCGCGCAACAAAAGTGCCTCTCGCTCGGCATCAGATATCTCCGTTCTGAGCTCCGAGCAGACGGCGCGCGCATCAGACAGGCTTTGTCCTATATGGACGCCGGCATTGATCGCAGGCTTAGTGGCATGGGTGATACGAAGCGCATTTTTAATGTTCCGAGTAATAGCGAAAGCAGCGTCCACGCGTGGGTCAGCACGCCTGATCCACCGATCAAGAGGAAGCTGCGGAAACCACACTGACATGACCCGTCGCATGCGCTTGCTCCTTCCAATTCACCCGCCAGATACCGGGCTTCCCTCCCTTATTTTTTAAAAGCTCCCATTCCCAAACCCTGTCATTGGCCGCCGCACGCGATGGCACCGGATTGCATTGCCACCGTGTTTCACAGGCAGAGCTTTGGGCTGATTTTTCAATTAATATCAGTCCGAGTGTGCGCCCATGTTCCGCCGCAAGCTGCAGGCGTCGGCTTTCCCGTAGATTAGGGCCTTGGGTGAGCTGTATGACAACACAGTCGGCCCCCTTTGAGCGCAAAGCTTGTTCCCCTGCCCATAAAATTTCTTTACGTGTTCCACATTCCGTAGTGACCAAACGAGCCGGGTTAAAATATTTTTGCGCGGCCAGAGGACACACGGAATAAACGTCCCGTCTCCGACCAACCCATATAAGCGGGCCCCAGGTCTGGCTGATCACACAGGCGACAAATCCATCAGCCGACCCCCCCATAATCTCATGTGTCCGCCCACGCGTGAGTGTAATCCCCATCGGCAAAGCGGGCGAATTTTGAGACAAGGATATTGGTCGCTGGACAGCCACAAATCCGTCCAGCTTTGCAGCTGAATTTTTCATAATGTTCTATTTTTGTTCTTTTTTAGAAAAGAGTCAAGTTTGTAAATGTAAACAACTGGGAATAGGTCGGGAAAACATTGCTGACAGAGGATTTAGACATAATTGTTTCGACCAATGGTCTGAACAGGCGCAACGACA